>CAYNPZ010000001.1:0-56739 GCA_964399175.1 uncultured Bacteroidales bacterium
GCAGTTGGCAACCCAGAAGGCTGGAGTTGGCAGAGAAATTTAATAGTCATTGGTTGTCATTAGGTCATTGATTGTATTCGCAGATAAGCCTCTGCTTAAAATCCATTCAATCAGTCAATCCCGCCTGTTGCGGGCAGGCATTCAATCATTGTTTTAAGCAGACCCGGAACCCGAGATCTGGAACCTCAAACTTTAAACGAGTTACTCCGCCTCAGTCTCAATCAACCATGTATCAATGTGACAATGTAACAATTTCCCGGTTCATTCATTCCTCACGATCGTCTTTCCCTCCAGCTTTTTGATCAGATCGTCGACATTACGCGCGGCCTGGATCTGAAAGGGAATGTTCACCAACAGGTAACCCCCCAAAAGAATCAGCACGGAACTGTTGAAGAATACTCCCAGGTTGCCCTGCAATCCCTGACTTACAAAAAACAGCACCACGGCCAGAATGGCAAGGGGCATTACAACACGCAGAAAAGGACATACCATTTTCATATTCACCGAGGTCTTGCCTTCTCCCAGCTCCTTAACCCGACCCTGAATCTCCAGCGGTGAGATGTTCCAATAGGGCACCACCGGCCGGATTTTAAAGGAATCGTGACCCACCTTGCCCCAGTAGGTCGTATAGAAACGCTTCCCCCAGTAAATGCTCGAAGCATCCTGGTCGGTGGATTGGTAGATCTTGTCGTATATTTCCTGCTTATTCAGCTGGGTTTCTATATTTAATTTTCTTAAAGGCCACAAATACATAAGATTTTTCTTATAAAACAATTTACGGGTTCAGGTTGTTTGATAAATCTTTGCGGCCTTCTTTAGCCTGGATAGCGTCAGGATTATTCCTGAGTAATTTGGGTTAATCCGTCTCCGGGTTTGTTCAGGAGATCAATATCGGAACATCAACCTGGATCGCTTAAAAACACCATTATTTAGAATGATTATATAAACAAATTTTTTATGGAATTGTTAAACAGAAGATTTGAGTCGCATTTTTATATTAAAAACAAATACAAAAAGGAGGAAAATTTATGTTATCAGAAAAAATGCAGAAAGAATTAAATAAGCAGATCAATGCAGAGATGTATTCTGCATACCTTTATCTGGCCATGTCGGCTTATTTTGAAGACCAGAACCTTTCGGGTTTTGCCAACTGGATGAATGTTCAGGCCCAGGAAGAAATGACCCATGCAATGAAAATCTATCGTTACATTTTTGAGCGTGGTGGCAGGGCTTATCTACAACCCATCGATGGACCACCTACCGACTGGGATGATGCCGTGAAGGTGGCAGAAGAAGTGTATGCCCATGAGCAGAAAGTAACCAAAATGATTCATGACCTGGTCAATCTTGCCAGAGAAGAAAAAGACCACGGCACCGATAACATGCTTCAGTGGTTTGTATCGGAACAGGTAGAAGAAGAAGCGAATGCCGACGAGCTGCTCCAGCAGCTGAAGATGGTAGGCGGCAAAGGCCAGGGCCTGCTCATGCTCGACAGAGAACTGGGCCGGCGGCAGTTTGTGGACGAAACGCAACAGGAACAATAACTTCATTGGTTTGATTGTTTGAAAAGCGTTCGAATATATAAGTTGGCAAAGAGCAGCTTACTTTATTACAGAATCAAATTTAAGGTGATAAGATTTGGTAAAACAGTTGGTCCCGCATTCTGCGGGATCAGTTGGCAATCATTGCCGGAAGTTTCTTTATTTGCAGCCTTAACCATAGCCGTTCTTTTAACAAGTTGGCAATTGGCAAATTCTGAATAGCAAATTGTCTTAATCTTGGCTACAGATCTTTTTGAGAATCTGGCAAACCCTAACCCTGGGGTTTGTTGATTTCAAAGTTTTTTCAATAGAAGGGTAATTTGCAGTAAGTGGCCGAAGCTTCTACATCCCTTGAAGGATAAGAAGCTTCGGTCATTTTAATTTGGAATTTTGTAATTATTTGAAATTTGATGCTTGAAATTTGGCGTTTTATAGTACATTTCTGGAGATACCTTATAAAACATCCATATAAGAAGTATTTATAACCATTCTAAATAACGTTACCCCCACATATTTCCCCTTTTCATTATATATTTGTCTGGAAAATCGGATGTTTCAAACCCGAACACTATGTCGTTTTTCAGAAAAGCTTGGCATCTTTACGCAGATGGATTTAAAAACCTCGGGCCGGTGGGCAAAAAATTGTGGCTTATCATCCTTATTAAGCTTTTTATTATGTTTGCCATCCTGAGGCTTTTCTTTTTCCCGGATGTGTTGGAAGAAAATTTCTCCTCCGACAAGGAGCGGAGCAATCATATCATCAATGAAATCACAAAACAGTAAAAGCGCACCCCTATGGAAGAAGCATTAGTTAACTGGTCGCGCGGCCAATTTGCTTTAACCGCCATGTATCACTGGCTGTTTGTACCCCTCACCCTGGGATTATCCTTCATTATGGCCATCATGGAAACCATTTATTATAAAACCGGTAATGAAAAATGGAAGAAGACCACCCAATTCTGGATGACCCTTTTTGGCATCAACTTCGCGATAGGAGTTGCCACCGGGATCATTCTGGAATTTGAATTCGGTACAAACTGGTCGAACTATTCCTGGTTTGTCGGGGATATTTTCGGCACCCCGCTGGCCGTGGAAGGGATCATGGCTTTCTTCCTGGAGTCGACATTTATTGCTGTAATGTTCTTTGGCTGGGATAAAGTAAGCCGCAAATTTCACCTGGTCTCCACCTGGCTGGTGGCCCTGGGTTCCAATCTTTCGGCTTTATGGATACTGGTGGCCAATGCCTGGATGCAGCACCCGGTGGGTATGCATTTTAATCTTGATACGGCCCGCAATGAGATGGGCAACTTTTGGGATGTATTGCTGAATCCTACTGCTGTGGATAAATTCCTGCATACCATTTCCAGCGGCTATGTGATTGGGGCGCTTTTTGTAACCGGTATCAGCGCCTGGTACCTGCTCAATAACCGCCACATCAGTTTTGCCAAGAGAAGCATGCTGATCGGTGCTGTCTTTGGGATCATCTCTTCCCTCTTTATCGTGGTGACCGGCGACAGTTCCGGCCATCACATATCCAAAACCCAGCCCATGAAGCTGGCTGCCATGGAAGGGCTGTATGAAGGTCAGGAAGGAGCCGGCCTGGTAGCCATTGGCGTTTTGAACCCGGCTAAGACCCTTACCAATAACGAGGAGGCCTTTCATTTTAAAATCGCTTTCCCCCGTTTGCTTTCCCTGCTCGCCGAAAGGGATGTCGAGGCCTTCGTGCCGGGCATGAACGACCTGGTTTACGGGAACGGGGAGCATGATATACCACCTACTTCCGAAAAGATCAGGAAAGGAGATAAGGCCATCCAAGCCATTAAGGATTACAGGCAAGCCAGGGAGAACAACAGCGATTCGCTGGCCGGGGTTCACCTGGAAGAATTCAACAAATACTACCACAACATGGGGTACGGCTATTTTGAAGATGAGGAAGAGGTAGTTCCCCCAGTAGCGCTTACATTTTACAGCTTTCATGTGATGGTGACACTGGGTTTTCTGTTTGTACTGCTTTTTATTCTGGTTATCTGGAACACGATGAACGACACCATCCTCGGGAAGCGTTATCTGCTGAAGGCCGCGGTTTGGGCAATACCGCTCGGTTATATCGCTTCTATGCTCGGATGGGTAGTGTCTGAAGTGGGCCGGCAACCCTGGACCATACAGGACCTGCTTCCGGTGAAGATGTCCACCTCCCACATCAGCACCGGCAACGTGCAGACTACCTTCTGGATATTCGCCGCACTGTTCACCATTTTGTTAATTGCGGAATTATCCATTATGATCAGACAAATCAAAATCGGACCCAAATAAACTTATATCCATATGTTCGAAACATTATCACATTTGGCATTGCAACAGTACTGGTGGGTGATCATCTCCCTGCTGGGATCCCTGCTGGTATTCCTCATGTTCGTTTTGGGCGGCCAGACGCTGCTCAGGCAGGTTGCCAACAACGATGTACAAAAGGATATGGCCATCAATTCCATAGGGCGTAAATGGGAACTGACATTTACCACTCTGGTTGTGTTTGGGGGAGCCTTTTTTGCCTCTTTTCCCATATTCTACGCCACCAGCTTCGGCGGAGCCTACTGGTTGTGGATGCTGATCCTTTTTACTTTCATTGTCCAGGCCATTTCCTATGAATTCAGGAAAAAACCCTCCAACTTTCTGGGACAAAAAACATATGAATCCTTTCTTTTCATCAATGGTTTATTCGGATCGCTGCTGATCGGCGTGGCAGTGGGCACTTTCTTCACAGGAGCAGAGTTCTCTATTGACCAGATTAGGATCACCTCACCTGCGGACAACATCATAAGCCGCTGGGAAAGTCCGCTGCATGGCCTGGAGGCTGCAGCAAACATACAAAACATTTTGCTTGGTTTGTCCGTATTTTTCCTGGCCCGTATCCAGGGTGCCCTATATTTCATTAATACCATCGATGAGGAAACGGTGGTTGAGAAATCCAGGAAACAGGTGCTATGGAATACGATCCCGTTTTTACTGGTGTTTCTCCCATTCATGGTACTGCTTTTGGCGGGAGAAGGATTTGCGGTCAACTCCGAAAGCGGGGAGATCTTGATGGAACCGAACAAATACCTGCAGAATTATCTTCAGATGCCTGTTGCCGGGATTTTCCTGCTCGTTGGTGTGCTTGGTGTACTGGCAGGTATAGCAGTCACCCTTTTCAGACAAAGTCGCCGGGGAATTTGGTTTACAGGAGCGGGAACCGTTCTGACGGTGCTTTCTCTCTTCTTTGTAGCCGGATTCAACCATACGGCTTATTATCCATCCACATTTGACCTGCAAAGCTCTCTGACCATACAAAACAGCTCATCCAGCCACTATACCCTAACAGCCATGAGCTATGTTTCGTTGTTTATGCCCATTGTAATCGGCTATATCTGGTATGCCTGGAAGCTAATGAACAGAAAGAACATCAGTTCCGAAGAAATGGAATCGGGAGAACATGCGTACTGATAAAAAACAAAAAAACCATAGGTTATGAATCACCTTTCATCCATATTATGGCTTGCGTTCTGGCCCGTTTTGATTTTTGTCATCTACAAAATTGCCTTCTGGGCCATAAGAAAAAAGGGATATCTTTATGATGAACGGGAAGATCAGTCCTGATCGCGGAGATTTTTCAGCTCAAGCTGCCGGGCATCGGGCAGCAGCCTGAAGCTTTGCCGGTGATAGGGGGTGATGCCGTGTTCTTTTAAAGCTTGCCGGTGCGAAGCTGTGGCATATCCTTTGTTACGATCCCAGCCATATTCAGGATAATCCCGGCTCAACCGGATCATGTAATCGTCCCGGTATGTCTTGGCCAGCACCGAAGCCGCGGCAACAGAAAGATACTTTCCATCCCCTTCAACAATACATTGATAAGGAATATCCTTGTAGGGATAGAAGTATTTCCCATCGATCAGCAAATGCTCCGGTGTCCTCCTTAATTTCTCCAAAGCTCGGTGCATGGCCACCATAGAGGCCTTGAAAATATTCAGCTTGTCGATCTCTTCATTTTCCACCCAGGCAACGGCATAATCCACAGCAATTGCCCGGATTTCATCCCTTAATGCATAGCGGTTTGCCGGCGTGAGCTTCTTGGAGTCATTTAAAAGAGGGAGTTTTGGATCGGGTGGCAAGACCACAGCAGCAGCATAGACAGGTCCGGCCAGGCAGCCTCTTCCGGCTTCATCGCACCCTGCTTCAGCGATTCCTTCCTTATAACAGTTTTTTAAACCCAATGGTCCGCTTTTAATGGCTGGGAATTCAGGGAAACATACTCCCCTATCTTTATATCAGATAAAAACTGGTATGGAAAGCCTATCCATACCAGTTTGTCAGTTAAGAATATGATGTGCTATTTCAGCAGCGCCTTAACGGGCTCCAGTCCTTCATAGGTGCCTTCCTGGATGGCCTTCAGCACTGCACCTCCGCCGGTAAACAGGTAATAGCCGGGATCGTCCACAGCTTTCATATAAATACCGGGCAGCAGATTTTTCAGTTCCTGGTTGGTGTCACCGCCGCCAAACAGCTTCATGGCCTCCTTGTTGGCGTCAATAAGCTTATCCAGGGCAATGGTTCCTTCCGTAAAGTGCGGAGTCAGGCCCATAACAGCATTGGTGAAAATGGTCTTCGCATTTTTGAAAGCTTTCTGTACTTTATCTTCCTGGAAGGATTTTTCTGAAATATCCAGCACATAATTTAGCTTGGTGCCGGGTTTCAGCTCCCTAACATCATGTTCGCGATACTTTCCTTCATATTTGCCGTCGAGGGTGTCCGATTCAATGATGTAAGGCAGCTCCAGAACCTTGTCGGCATTTTTCGATGCATAATCAACAAATTCCTTGGCCACCTTGATATCGTCATCCGATACACCTTCGATCTTGATGTCATATTTGGCACACAGATAAGCGTTGTAGATTACTCCGCCGAGAACAAGGTAATCGGCCTTGTCAAGCAGGTTATAGAGTGAATCGGCTTTGGTGTCGAACTTGGCACCTGCAACAACAGCAACAAATGGTTTTTCAGGATTAAATATCCGGTCGAGGCTCTTGATTTCCTTCTGCATCAAATAACCGGCATAGGCTGGCAGGTGTTTTGTCACTCCAACAGTGGACACATGAGCCTGCCAGGAGCCAAATGCATCGTTTACATAAACATCAGTCAGATCGGCCAGTTCCTCGGCAAATTTTTCAGCAGCTTCACCTTTGTCCTGCTCACCTAAAAACCAACGTGTATTAGGCATATAAATGGCATCAATCTTACCATCCTTTAAATCCTTGATGTGTTCTTTTATTGAAGGTCCTATCCCGGTATAGCCCTTCCTCTCCTCTTCTTTGAATTCGGGAACTACAATGTTCAGGTAGAGCTTATTCTGAAGATACTCCACAATGGGCTGGACAGAACTTTCCGGACTCAGCGAAATTTCACCCGTCTTCTTGTCCTTGGGTCTTCCCACATGCGTCATCAGAATGGGCCGGCCCCCTTTGGCATAAATGTTCATCAAAGTACCAATCGTAGAATCTATTCTATAGGGATCCTTGATACCACCTTTCTTAACTACGTTGTGGTCAACTCGTGCCAGAACCACCTTTCCGTTAAGATCGGCATCCTGCAGTACATGTAAATTTTTCATTTCACTCATAATACCTCCTTTTTATGTCAACATCAAATGAATATGATGTGATCCGTTTAAACATGAAATAACATAAATTTTTAACCCAGATAAAAGGTTCCTGCAAATTTAAAGATAAAAATAGATTTTTGCCTACCTATTGGCGTTAAGATCAACTTCCGGGAAATGATATTGCTCATAATACCGTTTCGTATAGCGGATACCGAATTTTTTCTACGGAATAATAATTTTTATCTGGTCTGTTTTTAGATAAATTGCCTCAAGAAGATCATCCACCGATTTTTTCATTTTCTGGGTGAAATATTTGAAAGTATGGACAGGTCAAGTTCATTTAAGTCAAGGAAATTTTCTTTACCTTTGAATGGCTTATAGAATCGTACATCCGGTAACCGGAAAGGATCAGTAAATTTATGTTATTTAAGGAGATTATCGGACAGGAGCGGATCAAACACCAGCTCATTAAAACAGTAAAGGACAGCCGTATAGCCCATGCACAGCTTTTTATAGGTCCGGAAGGCTCGGGAAAGCTGGCCCTGGCCATTGCCTACGCCCAATATATCAATTGTGAGAACAAGGGGGAGGAAGATGCCTGTGGTACATGCCCTTCATGCAGGAAATATAAAAAACTGGTACATCCGGATCTTCACTTTATGTTCCCGGTAAAGAGGGCTTCCGAAAGCGATCCGGATAATGCCCACAGTTATCTTGAGAAATGGCGGAATACCCTGCTGGAAAATCCATACATTAACCCAAGGAGCTGGTACCAGATGCTGGACCTGGAGAATAAGCAGGGGATCATCCCGGCCCACGAAAGCAACCGGGTGATCAGTCAGCTGTACTATAAAAGCTTCGAGGCAGAATACAAAATGATGATCATCTGGCTTCCTGAACGCATGAACCAGAGTGCGGCCAACAAGCTGCTGAAGCTGATCGAGGAGCCACCACCAAAGACTGTATTTCTGATGGTTTCGGAGAATCCTGATCTGCTGCTTCCGACAATCCTGTCCCGAACCCAAAAGATTCGGGTACCCAGGATTGATGATGAAAGCATGTTCAGTGCCATCAGTGATCATTTCGGGCTGGAACCCAAAAAAGCTCAGGAAGTGGTGCGCCTGGCCAATGGCAACTATCTCGAAGCACTGCATTTTATCCACACCCAGGAGGAAGAAAAGGAAAATTTTCAGCGTTTCGTTTCCCTGATGCGATTGTGTTACGGCAGAAAAGTAGTGGATTTGCTGGACTGGGTGGACCAGAACGCCTCATTGGGCAGAGAAAATCTCAAGATTTTTTTCCAGTATGCCTCAAGAATGATCCGGGAAAATTTTATGCTGAATCTTAATATGGAAAATATCGTATATCTTACAGAAGAAGAAAAAACGTTTTCAGATAATTTTTCATCGTTCATTCATGAAAAAAACGCAGACAGAATTTATGATCAATTTAACAAAGCATACCGGGATATTCAGATGAATGCACATATAAAAACCATATTGCTTGACCTTTCTATTCAGCTTATGAAATTGCTAAGATTATAATTTTCATTACCTTTGTACATGATATAAGATCTTTTAATATCAAAGAACCATGTTAACTCAATATACATTCATGCATTTGCATTTAAATTACGCTACTTATGGACCAACATACAGACAAAAATATAAACCAGGAACAATCTATTGATCAAGAAAAAGATAAGTCTAACAATAATCATGAAAGAAGCCACAGGGAATTTTGCAGAGCAGAGCACTACACCAAACTGCCTACTTTTAACTGGCTGAAGGATCTTCCTCAAACAACGAATCAGAGTGATATTGTTGAAGTACGGTTTAAGAATACCAGAAAAGAGTTCTTTCATAATATCAATCACATTCGTCTGAATGAGGGAGATATTGTTGCAGTAGAGGCTTCTCCGGGACATGACATTGGCATCGTTTCATTAACAGGAGACCTGGTTTCGAAGAAACTAAAACAAAACGACATTTCTCCCGAGAACATAGAATTCAAGAAGATTTACAGAAAGGCCAAAGAAACCGATATTGAAAAATGGCGTGAAGCGGCGGCCGTGGAACACAAAACCATGATCAAGGCCCGTAAGCTTGCTAAAGAACTGAACCTGGACATGAAAATTGGTGATGTGGAATATCAGGGGGACAAGACCAAAGCCATTTTTTACTACATTGCCGAGGAACGCGTGGATTTCAGGGAGCTGATCAAGGTATTGGCCGAAGAATTCAAGATCAGGATTGAAATGAGGCAGATCGGTACCCGGCAGGAATCCGGCAGAATAGGAGGTATTGGATCCTGTGGAAGGGAATTGTGCTGCTCCAAGTGGATTTGCAACTTTGTTTCGGTGACCACCAACTCAGCAAGATATCAGGAGCTTTCACTCAATCCACAGAAACTTGCGGGCCAGTGCGGTAAACTTAAATGCTGCCTTAACTTTGAGCTGGATTGTTATATGGATGCCAAGAAAGAATTTCCCGACACTTCTGAAGAGCTACATACCAAGCAGGGAACGGCTTACCACCAAAAAACCGATATTTTCAGGAAAATCCTCTGGTATTCCTTCAGTAAGGAATGCTCTGAAAATCTGATTCCCGTAAGTGTGGACCGGGTCAAAGAAATCATTGAGATCAACAGGAACGGCGAAAGTGTGGAATCATTGGTAGAGGTGAAAGATAACATTAGGCAAGACTTTGGCTTTGAAAATGATGTGGGCCAGGAAAGTGCCGATCGCTTCAACAAAAAATCCAGAAACAATAAAAAGAGGAAAAACAAGCGGAGCAAGAAAAAAAGAAAAAACAAAAGCAATGAGAAAAACCGGTAGGATTTTTCTGTGGCTGGCTTTGTTTCTATTGGTACTCTACAGCTGCAATTCAAATGTGGTTCGCAGAGAAACAAAAGACATTCCTGACTCCGAGTGGAACAAAGACAACATATTAAGCTACAATTTTACCATAAAGGATACCCTTCAGCCTTACAATGTATTCCTGAATGTCCGCAATAACTCCAAATATCAGTTCAGAAACCTGTATCTCTTTATTGAAACCACTTCACCCAGGGGAAATACGGTAAGAGATACTTTTGAATGCATCCTTGCCGATGAGAAAGGCAGATGGTACGGAAAAGGATGGGGTGACATCTATGAAAACAAGGTCTCTTACAAGCGCTACATAAGATTTCCCGTAAAAGGCACCTACGGCATTGAAATACAACAGGCCATGAGGAGGGATAATTTAAAGCACATCACCGACATTGGCATTGTAATTGAAGAGGCAAAACTCCCGAAAAGTGACAAAAAATAAGCTGGAACGCTTTGCAGAGATGAAAACCTTCCCGAATGTAATTGAACCTGAATTTCGGGAGGTTTTTAACAAGGATTACCGGTTAAAGGGAAAATGGAACGCGGCCTTTTTTAAAAATGAGCATCCCATTGTTCTGGAGTTGGGATGCGGCAAGGGTGAGTACACCGTCAACCTGGCACGCAGGTATCCCGATCACAATTTTATCGGGGTGGACATCAAAGGAGCACGCATGTGGAGGGGAGCCAAGACTGCTGTGGAGGAAGGCACTCCCAATGCAGCCTTCCTGAGAACCAGGATTGATTTCATTACTTCTTTTTTTGCAGAAGATGAGATCAAAGCCATTTGGCTGACCTTCCCCGACCCGCAGCCGAAAAAGGCCAGGAAAAGGCTGATCTCCACAAAATTTCTTACCTATTATCAGCATTTCATTCAGGATCGGGCCGCCATCCATCTAAAGACAGATAATCCCAATCTTTATCGATATGCCCTGGACATCATCCGCGAAAACGAACTGGAGATGCTCCATGCTGAAAATGACGTCCACAATTTGGATGATCACCAGTTGGAAGAGATCCGCAAAATCCGAACCTTTTATGAGAAACAATTCCTTGAGGAGAATAAGAAGATCAAATATATAGCCTTCAGGTTGAAAAAGCATCAAAAACTCCAGGAGCCACCCGATGACTGAAGAATCCTTTTTTCAGAAAGTCTACGAGGTGACAAAAATGATTCCTGAAGGCAGAGTCACCACTTACGGAGCCATTGCACGGTATCTCGGAGCTCCCGGATCGGCCAGAATGGTCGGATGGGCACTGAACAACTGCCATTCTCTGGATGATTTTATTCCGGCCCACAGAGTGGTAAACCGAAACGGCTTTCTTACCGGGAAACATCACTTTCATGGACCGGAAGTGATGCAGGAATTAATGGAAAGCGAAGGAATCCAGGTAAAGGATGATCAGGTTGTTGATTTTCAAAGACTATTCTGGGATCCGAACAGAAATGGATTGGTCCGATAACATTATGGTTTTTATAATAATCTCTTTAAATTTGTTGTTTATTTAAATTAAATAAATATTATCGGATTCTATGAGCCATTCAAAGAAACAAATCTTAGATATACTTAAGCAAGTTAAACATCCTGAAACACAAAAGGACATTGTTTCGCTCGGGATGGTTGACGAAGTTGAGATCAATGGTGAAAAAGTCAGCTTTACGCTTTTATTCAAAAAGCAGAACGACCCGTTCATCTCTTCCATAAAAAAGGCTAGTGTTCAGGCTATAGAAAATGAACTGGGAAATCAGGTTCAGATTCGGGGCAACATAACGGTAAAAACACCCGAGAAGGAGAAAAAGCAGGAAAAAGGAAAAGAATCCAAGTCAAAAGAGGACGAAGCAGTTCTTCCCGGAGTCAAAAACATAATAGCCATAGCTTCAGGCAAGGGTGGTGTTGGAAAATCCACCATAGCCTGCAATGTTGCTGTCAGCATGGCCAAGACAGGTGCCAGCGTGGGTCTGATTGATGCCGACATCTTCGGGCCTTCCATACCGAAAATGTTCCATGTGGAAGGCCAACGACCTTATGTCAAGAAAGAGGAGGGAATTGACAAAATCACCCCCATCGAGAGCTATGGGGTGAAGATGCTTTCCATAGGATTCTTCATTAACCCGGAGGATGCTCTGGTCTGGAGGGGACCCATGGCCACAAATGCTTTGAGGCAGATGATCAACCAGGGGGACTGGGTTGAGCTCGATTATCTGATCGTTGACCTGCCCCCGGGAACCAGCGATGTTCACTTAACCCTCGTCCAGGAATTGCCGGTAACCGGAGCCGTGATTGTCAGTACCCCCCAAAAGGTAGCCCTTGCTGATGCCATAAAAGGGATACGGATGTTTACCCAGGAACAGATTAATGTGCCGGTGCTGGGTCTTGTTGAGAACATGGCATGGTTTACTCCTGCGGAATTGCCCGATAACAAATATTATATTTTTGGCAAAGAAGGATGTAAACAGCTGGCCGAACAGGAAGGAGTTCCGCTTCTGGGTCAGATACCAATAGTGCAGGGGATCATGGAAGACGGTGAGAAGGGTACTCCCACCGCACTGGATGAAAATTCACAAACAGGTGCCGCATTCTATGAATTAGCTGAGAATTTGATCAAGGAAGTGGACAAGAGAAACAAAAACCTCGATCCAACCCGGAGGGTGCAGATTAAACATAAATAAACAAATCATAAAAGAATGGAACAGGAAAAAAGAAAGGAAATTGAAAAGAAAATTTCTGAAACAATAGATAAGGTAAGGCCTTACCTTTTAGCAGACGGTGGTGATATTTCAATTGAAGAAATCACAGATGACCTAACTGTTAAGGTTCAGTTGAAAGGAGCCTGCGGCACTTGCCCTTTCAGCCTTTTTACCTTAAAGAACGGAGTTGAACAGGCGCTTAAAAAAGAGATTCCCGAAGTTAAAGAAGTCATTGCAGTGAACAACGAATAGGGATAGTTGCCATTTTATCAGATTTAGGGAAATTTACCCTTTTATATTTGTAATGGAATTTGTGTGTATTTAAACCCCGGAATGCATAATATCAGTTCCAATTTTCAGTTAGATTGGTTAAAGATTGTTTACTGTGAGTAGAAGAATAAAAATACGTATCATTCCGCTGCTGATTGGTTTCTTTCCATTCCTCCTTTCTCAGTGCGGAACGGAAAGAAATACGTCTATTACCCGTTTTTATCACAACCTGACCTCATATTATAACATTCTTTTCAATGCCAAAGAAAGCTATGAGAAAGGTTTGGAGAGGTATAGAGATAATTATCAGTACGATTTTACCCGAACACTTCCCTTATTCATCAATGGAAATAAGAAGCTTTCGGGGAATATCAAACCCCAGATGGAGCGCACGATAGAAAAATGTTCCAAGCTGATCCGCCTGCACTCCATCTCAACAAAACCCGAATCGCTTGAAGAAAAGAGAAACCTGAGCAAGGAGGAAAAGGAATACTACAACAAATCAGAGTTCAATAAATACGTGGATGATGCCTATCTGCTTATGGGCAAAGCCTATTTCTGGGAGATGGAATATGGTACGGCCTCAAAATTATTGGATCACGCAAGCAGGGAATTCAAAAACGAGCAGATTCACCATGAGTCGGAGATCTGGCTTGCCCGTAGCTACATTGAGCAGGAAAATTTCAGGGATGCTGAGAAGGTGCTGAAAAGCCTGGAAAGGGAGGAGAAACAATCTATGGATGAGGCGCTCAGAGCCAATTTCTTTGCCACTTATGCCGATTACCATATCCGCCAGGATCAGCATGAGAAAGCCATCCCTTACCTGAAAAAGGCCATTGAGCATGCAGATGAAAAGAAGGAAAAGGCAAGGTATACTTTTATTCTTGCCCAGCTTTATGAAGAAACCGGTCAGCCTGACCGGTCTTTCCGGCAATATGCAGAAGTGATCGACATGAACCCCGATTACAAGATGGAATTTAATGCCAGGCTGAAACGGGCCACTTTGTATAAGATAACCAACCGGGAAGGAGATAAGGTTAAAAGGGAGTTGGAGAAGATGTTGCGGGATGACAAGAATGAAGCATATCTGGATCAGATTTATTATGCTTTGGGCAGTATAGCTGAAGAGGAGAACAATGTTTCACAAGCCGTGGAGTATTACAAAAAATCAATTGCCAACAATACAAATAACGAAAATCAGAAAGGACTTTCCTACTTGTCGATAGCGGACATATATTTCCAGAATAAAAAATACTCCAATGCTCAGGCATACTACGACAGCGCAGTGACCTCCCTTGAGTCAAGTTATCCCGGATATACCGACTTGTTTGTAAAAACACAGCACCTGACCAGGCTGGTCGACAATCTGAACACCATTGAACGTCAGGACAGCCTACAGCGGGTTGCTCAAATGAATTCCACAGAAAGGGACCGGCTCATTTCCCAGTTGATTGCAAAACGGAGGGAGGCAGAACAGCAGAGTAGAAATGCAGGGCAAACACGGAGCAATTATCGGAACACTCCGCGGAACCAGAACGCTACCAGTAGTGGCAGCGGAAATGAATGGTATTTTTATAGTTCTACCGCCATAAAAAGAGGAAAAGCAGAATTCAAACGCCAGTGGGGTGACCGGGAGCTGAAAGACAACTGGCGCATCAGTAGTAGAGGCCAGGCAGATTTTGGAAACTTTGCAGAGAATGAAAACCAACAGCAAGCCACCGGTCAAACCACACAACAGCAATACAGCAGGACCAATAAGCAATATTATATCCAGAATCTTCCTTTAACGGATTCCGCGATGGAGGCTTCCCAAAGGAGAATCCAGGAAGCTTATTTTAATGTTGGTAAAATCTATATGAACGATTTGAATAATCCGACAAAGGCAATTGATGCCTTTCAAACACTCAATGAACGGTATCCTGAGAATCCTTTCAAGCTTTCCGCCTATTACAACATGTACAAGTTGTATAATAAGCAAGACAATACTACCCGGGCCAATCAATACAAAAACAAAATCCTCAGCGAGTTTCCGGAAAGCAATCATGCCAAAGTCTTGAAAAATCCCGATTATTTCAGTGAACTGGAAACCCAGAAAAACGAGGCAGAAAAGCTTTATTCGGAAACCTTGGAGCTATACAGAAACGGGCAATATGGGCAGGTTATGGGCAATTGCCGTAATGCCAAAAAACAATTTGAAGACTCCACTTATCTTGCGAGATTTGAATACCTTGAGGCGCTTACAATCGGACAAACCCAGGATATCATATCCTTCCGTAACCGCTTGCAGGCGTTAATTGAAAACTATCCCAATGCCGAACTATCCAGACAGGCCGACGGCATATTATCTTACCTGAAAAAAACGGAATTACAACAAATCAATAAGAAATTTGTACAAAACAAGCAGGCCACCGGTAACCAGCAAAAATCCACCTCAGAGACCGGCAGTCAGATTAAATCAACAGCAGAAGGGGAAGAGACGGTGGACAGCCTTTATACATATAACAAAAAAGGGCCCTATTACTTTGTAATCATTGCAAATCCTGAACAAATAGACATTGAAAGGCTCAAGTTTGAGGTGATTAATTTTAACCTCGATTATTTCCTTCAAAAGGATTATAATACAGCAAGCCAGGATTTCAATGAATTTTACGACATCATTACAGTGAAAAAATTTGAAGATTACAACACCGCAAAAAAATATTATGAGCTTCTGAGCAAAAGGGAGGATCGTGTTTTCTCCGAGATTGTCTCCAATGAGTACAGGTATTTTTTCATTTCAGTAAAAAATTACCTTACTTTACTTGACAAGAAATCGATAATTGAATATATTAATTTCTTCAAGGATGAAGCCATTTAGATATCAGTAAATTAAAAAAGCAGATAAGTCGGATATCGGGATGAAAAGTATTGAGATACTGTGGATTGACGATGAAATTGATTTACTGAAGCCTCAGATCCTGTTTCTGGAGGAAAAGGGATATAAGGTATTCACTGTAAGCAATGCTGATGATGCCATTGAAGAGGTAAAGAACAAATCCTTTGACATCATTCTTTTGGATGAGCAAATGCCTGGTGTAACTGGATTGGAAGCACTCAGCAGAATTAAAGGTCATTCTCCTGCTACCCCGGTAATTATGGTAACCAAAAGTGAAGAAGAAGATATCATGGAGGAGGCTATAGGGGCCAAGATAGATGATTACCTTATCAAACCTGTAAATCCCAGGCAAATCTTGCTAACCATAAAAAAACATGTAGAAACAAAAAAAATCATTACCGAAAAAACCATATCCAATTATCAATCCAATTTTCAGGAGATTTCGCAATTGATCAATCAGGCGGAAACATACACTGACTGGATGGATATTTATGCAAAAATCATCTACTGGGAGTTAGAACTTGAAGGCCAGACTGAGAACGGCATGAGCGAAGTATTACAAATGCAGAAGAACGAGGCAAATAATGAATTTGCCAAATATGTCAGGGAAAATTACTTCAGCTGGTTTTCAGACAATGCCCGGAGCCCTACATTGTCTCCCAACATTATAAAAGACAAGGTGTTCCCGTTGATTGAACAGGGTGAAAAGGTGTGCCTGATCATTATAGACAACCTCCGTTACGATCATTGGAAAAAACTGAGCCCGCTGCTGAGGGAATACTATTCGGTAGAAAATGAAGAAATGTATTTCAGTATTCTGCCTACTGCCACACAGTATTCCAGGAACTCAATATTTGCAGGTTTAATGCCTTTGGAAATTTCCGAACTTTATCCCAAATTATGGCTTCACGATGAGGAAGCAGGCGGCAAAAATTTAAAGGAGAAAAGCCTCCTGAAAAACCATATTGAGCGGCAGGGACTGGACATCAGATTTTACTACGAAAAGCTCGGAGGATCCAAAAAAGGAACCCGATTGTTACAAAACTACTCCAACCTACTGAATTATCCATTATCAGTACTTATAGTAAGTTACATTGATATACTTTCCCACGCCCGAACGGAGATTGAGGTAATTAAGGAGCTGGCCAGTGATGAAGCGGCATACCGCTCGCTAACGCTTTCCTGGTTCAGCCACTCTTCACTTTTTTCCCTGATTAAGGAACTGGCTGATAAGGATATCAACCTGATCATTACCACCGATCATGGCAACATCCAGGTGCAGAATCCCAGAAAGGTGATAGGTGATAAAAAAACCTCGGTTAATCTGCGGTATAAGAACGGCAAAAATCTGTCCTACAATCCTTCCGAGGTAGTCGAGGTGAATGATCCTGAGTCCATTCATCTTCCCAAAACACATCTGTCAACCAAATACATCTTCTGCCGGAATCAGGACTATTTTGTGTATCCCAACAATTATAATTACTATGTCAATTACTACAAAAATACTTTTCAGCATGGCGGAATTTCCTTGGAAGAAATGCTGATACCTTTTGTCGTGTTAAAACCTAAGAAATAACATGCCAAAGCAGACTTTATATATCGAAAACCTGGAAAGTTTACAAGGGGCAGCCAGAAAATTCCTGGATGAAAACAAATACCATAAGATTTTTGCCTTTTTCGGTGATCTGGGATCCGGGAAAACCACGTTCATTAAAGCCCTCTGCAACGAACTGGATGTAATTGACATTGTTAGCAGCCCCACTTTTTCACTGATCAACGAATACAGAAATGGAGCGGGTGATACCATATTCCATATGGATTTCTACAGGATTAATTCCATTAATGAAGCCCTGGACATTGGAATAGAAGATTACCTGATAACAAATAATTACTGCTTTATTGAGTGGCCTGAGAAAATAGAAAGCCTGCTGCCCAATGAGACAACTTACGTTAAAATATCGGAAGATAAGCAGCGAGGGAGAATACTCAACATTTATTAGATTAAGAAAATAATTAATTAAAACAATCATTATATTAACAATATATAAGTAACCTACTAGTCCTATGAAAAAAGATCAACCTTCATATTTTTCACTTGAAAAGGCAGGCATTTTCCCCCAGGAAGAAATGCTTGAAGTGGGGAGAAAGCATAACAAGCTGGTAATCGGAATACCAAGAGATAATCATAAAATTGAACAAAGGGTAGCCCTGACCCCGGAAGCAGTTGAAGTGCTTGTCAATCAGGGGCACGAAGTTATAATTGAAAGCGGGGCCGGGGAAGCAGCAAATTATCAAGATCATGAATATAGTGAAAATGGAGGATTTATAGTTCGTGAAAAGGATCAGGTATACCAGTGCGACGTCATTATAAGGATATCACCGCTAACAGAGGAGGAAATAGACACTTTGAAAGGTGATCAGATCATATTTACCAACATCAACCTGCCTCAGCAAAATGCAGAATATATTAAAAAATTGATGCAGAAGAAGGTTATTGCCATTGCATTTGAATACCTGAGGGAAGAGGACAACAGCTTCCCTGTCATAAAAGCAATGAGCGAAATAGCCGGTACCACTTCTATTTTGGTTGCGTCGGAATACCTCAACAATTCTCGTAAGGGGAAAGGTGTGTTGTTGGGAGGAGTAAGCGGAATCACACCTACCGAAATAGTGATACTAGGGGCCGGAACGGCTGCTGAATATGCTGCTCAGGCAGCCATCGGACTGGGTGCTTCAGTGAAGATTTTTGATTACTCGCTGATCAAATTGCGTAGGTTACAAAAACATGTGGGTTCAAGGCTTTACACCTCTGTTTTTCACCCCAAGGTGCTTAAGAAAGACATCCAGTCGGCAGATGTGATTATTGGTGCCATGTATCAGCACGGCAACCATCCCCAGTATCTGCTGAGCGAGGAGATGATACAACATATGAAGGAAGGATCCGTTGTGGTTGACCTCAGCATCGACCAGGGCGGATGCATAGAAACTTCCGAAATCAGGACCATTGACAACCCGTCTTTTGTAAAATTTGGAGTAATTCATTACTGTGTACCGAATATAGCTTCACGCGTCAGCAGGACAGCTTCTATCGCCCTGAGCAATGTGTTTTCGCCCATGCTTATTTCAATGGGAGAATACGGAGGATTTATCAATCATCTTAAAGAAAACAGGGGATTGCGGAATGGCGTATATATCTACAACGGCATCCTTACCAAAAAACAAATTGGTGATCGGTTTGGATTGTCTTCAAGAGACATTGATCTTTTAATGGCAGCATTTTAAACAGTTTATTATTTTAAGATGTTAATAATAAAAATATTTCCCACGGCGTTCCTTAATTAAGAAGATTTATCTGTTTATAAGTAATTAAATCCAAATTTTTATGTAGAATGATTTCAAATATTACTTAAGAAATTAATTTCATGGAACGTAAAAAAACATTAAGAGCAAGTTTGGAAAATAAAAAAAATTTGGCTTTGCTATATTGATAGATTTACTTAATTTTATCCCACTAAAAAATTTAGAACAGATATGGAACGTAAAAAGTCGAAAAAAGCTGATTTAGAAAGCAAGAAAGGGCTTTTTCTGGAAATAGGGTTTGTAGTGGCCCTTGGCTTGGTTCTGCTGGCCTTCGAATGGACAACACGGCCTCAAACTGTTGAAGGCTTCCAGCAAAGCAATGACGAAAACGTAGTGCAGGAAGAGGTTCCGGTAACACAACAGAAGGAGAAAAAGGAGCCTCCGCCACCTCCGCCTTCATCTACCGATCAATTGAATATCGTTGATGACGATGTAGAAATTGAAGACGAGCTCAGACTGGAAGAAACTGAAGCGGATCAGGATACCGAAGTTTCCGTTGACGCCTTTGCACAGGAAGAAGAAGAGGAAGAGGAAGAACAGCAGATATTCGTGGTGGTGGAAGACATGCCACAGTTTAAAGGCGGCGGAATTAACGCATTCAGAAAATACGTTCAGGAGAACATTAATTACCCAACGGTAGCCGCGGAAAATGGTATTGAAGGAACCGTTTTCGTTAAATTTGTGGTTGACACCGATGGAGGTATTTCTAATGTAACCGTTATGCGTGGCGTTGATCCGGCTCTTAATGAAGAAGCCATGCGAGTTATAAGAAACGCCCCGGAATGGGAACCAGGCCAGCAGAGAGGAGAGCCTGTAAGGGTTCAGTTTACCATCCCTATTGTATTTAAGTTACAGTAAGATTTGAATTCATTAAAAAAACAGGCTGCTCAAAAGACAGCCTGTTTTTTTAATCACAAATGTCACATGGATTCAATGGAATGCTCTGCCCGATTCCTTTTCTGAAGTTCCTTCAGTTTGGCATACTTAAGGAAAGAAGAAAAAGCAGCCATTCTGCATATTACATAACCATAGTAACCATCCAGAAAGCCACGTTTCAAAAAATAACTCCTGAAAAATTTTGCGGCCGATTTGACGAGGATTTTTAATGTGTTGCTTCTTTTTCCCTTATTAAAAAGTGCTCTTGCGCCTATTTCGGAAAATTTGTTGGTTTGTTCCACATGTTCCTGTATGGTGTGGAAACAGTAGTGCAATATATCGCCTTTCAAATATTTTAGGCTACTGCCTTTTTCGAGCTCATAACGGTCATGGGGATTTAATCCGGTCCATCGCCCTTTTCTGGAATCAAACAACCTGAGTTTTCGGTCGGGATACCAGCCCGAATGCCTGATCCACTTACCACAATAATTGGTTAGCCGGTTAAAATAATATCCGTCGGAGGTCCGGTTAAGCTTTACCTGATAAATGGAATTCCTTAATTCATTGGACAATGCTTCATCTGCATCCAGGGAAAGGATATGCGGATGAGTTGCCTGTGTAATGGCATAGTTTTTTTGCTGGATGTGCCCTTCAAATGGGTGCCGGACAAATTTTACATTGTATTGCCTGCAAATCGCTTCAGTTTTATCAATGGAATAAGAATCCACCACCACAACTTCATCTGCCAGGTCACCGACCGATTCTATGCATCGGGCAATATTATTTTCTTCATTGTAAGTAATGATAACAAGTGAGAGTGGTGTCATAATTCCGTTTATCAGATCAACAATTTCTTTATATCAATGGTATAGGCACATTTAAAATGACCCTCGGGACAGGCTGAATACCCATGTAGCCCGCAGGGCCGGCAATCCAGATCAATATTGGTCTCTACAATCTGTGCCTGATCCGACACCGGATAAAATCCAAATCCCGGGATGGTGGAGCAAAAAACAGCAGTTACCGGCGCATTCATTGCGGATGCTATATGCAGGGGTGCTGAATCGTTCACATAATTCATGCGGGCCTTTTTCATCAAGGCTGCCGTTTCCAGAAAACTCAGATTTCCGGCAAAGTTGGATATCCGCTTCCTTCCGGTTTTTTCTATGATCTCATTACAAAGTATTTGGTCTTCAGGACCTCCGATCAGGTGTACGTCATACTGATCATCCAATTCATTTAAAAAAGCCATCCATTTATCCTTTGGAAATTGTTTGGTGTACCAAACCGAAGCCGGTGCAACGGTAATGTATGCCTTTTTCTGGTATTGACTGACCTTATCGTAATCCTCCGGAGAAGGATACAATTGGGGTTTCATAAATGCAGAATCGGAAACAGGAGCCACCAGTTCGAGGTTACGCTCAATCTCATGCCTGCCGTTTCCAATTTCATGCCCTATCTTATGGTCGAAAACAAAGGAAAGGGGATTTTTGTCAAAGCCCGATTTGTGGTTTGATCTGGCGAAAAGCGTGATCAATCCCGTAGTAAAGAAACGCTGCAGATTGAACACATAATCATACCGGGTTTTTCTGATTTTCCGGATCATCTGAAATACATTGGCGTATTTTCCCGATTTTTTATCCAGAACAAATACCCGGTTTACATGAGGATTGTTTTTCAGCAACTCCTGATTTCCTTTCCTTAGCAAAAAGTCGATCCCGGCATCCGGATAATGCAGCTTGAGTTTTTCGATCAATGGCGTGGAAAGAATCACATCACCGATAAATGCTGTTTGAATGATCAAAAACCGCTTCATTTCCGGCTAAACTTCCACATTATATTCACGCAATGCCTGGTTCAGTGATGTTTTATGATCGGTAGATTCTTTTCTTTTGCCTATGATCAGTGCACATTGAACCTGGTATTCACCGGCAGGAAATTGCTTCGTATAGGTGCCCGGAATTACAACAGACCGTTCAGGAACCCTTCCCTGGTATATTACCGGTTCATCGCCTGATACATCAATAACTTTTGATGATTTGGTTATGGAAACATTGGCGGCAATAACGGCCTCTTTCTCTATTTTTGCGCCTTCAACGATAATGGCACGGGAACCGATGAAACAATTGTCTTCGATAATCACAGGGGCTGCCTGAACGGGTTCAAGTACCCCGCCTATACCAACGCCCCCGCTTAAGTGCACATTTTTGCCTATCTGGGCACAACTCCCAACCGTAGCCCAGGTATCTACCATTGTGCCGCTGTCCACATAAGCCCCGATATTAACATAGGAGGGCATCATGATTACATTGGGTGAAAGATAGGATCCATATCGTGCAATGGCGTGAGGTACCACCCGAACCCCCATTTTATCGTAACCATGTTTTAGATCTATCTTATCATGAAATTCAAAAGGACCGCTTTCTATCTTCTTCATCTTTTGAATGGGGAAATATAAGATCACTGCCATTTTTACCCACTGATTTACTTTCCATTCACCATCTGAAACTTCAGCTACGCGAATATTCCCCTTATCCAGCAGGTCAATAATTTCCCTTATCATCTTTTGGTTATCCGGATCGTCCAATAGTTCACGGTTATCCCAGATCTCTTGTATTTTATCCTTGTACTGTTCCATAATTCTATAATTTTAATACAACAAAAATACAGAAAAATGTATATTACAAAAAGGAAATGAAGTGGTTCGGATGCTGTTAATTTTTGTTAATTCAGAGATATGTCCGTTTGAATTGATTTATATATGCAGTAAATTTATAAATTTAAAACCTAACGGATATTAACCGGAAGTTTTACATAGTGCTTCTTTTCGTAAGCCTTAGTCAGATCGTTTATTCCCAGAAAAGTGACAGTACCATACATTTCTTTGGGAATTTGGTCGGTGCTGAATCATTCAAACCGGTGAAGTATGCACATATCATCAATATCAATAATGGTCGGGCAACCATTTCCGATACACTGGGAAATTTTGACATCCGGCTAAGACCGGGCGATTCTTTAAAAATTACTTCCATTGGTTATCAGTCAAAGATCTATAAATATACAGGGGAATGGAAAAACGTGGTCTTTGAGAGTATTCCATTACAGGAACGGGTATATGAAATATCAAAAGTAGAGATTACACCCTGGGGAACGTATGAGGATTTCAAAAACAAATTCCTGAACCTCGATATGGAAACACCCCGGGAAAGGCTTCATCCACTGGTATTTGAAGATTTGCCGCAACTGCCGGATGACACAGAACCTGTGGAACCGGGCATTACTTCCCCGATAAGCATGATATACAATCTCTTCAGCAAGGAAGCAAAGGCAAGGCAAAAATATCAGGAACTGAAAGACAGGGAGAGCATAGAGAAAAAAATCGAGGAGAAGTTTAACAGGGAAACGGTGAGCAACCTCACAGGCCTGGAAGGGGAGAAACTTGACAAATTTATGGAATTTTGTAATTTTAACGATGCATATATTCTAAATACCAGGGAGTATTTTATTCTGGAAAGGGTGAAAAAGAAATACAAACAATTCATGAAGCTGGATTCTTTGAATTCGGTAAAATTAAATCAGTGATGAGTCAGTCCATTCCTTCAATACAAGATATAGAAAAGGCACATAAACTTACATCCGGGCAAATTCACCGTACCCCGGTGTATACCTCATCATCCATTAATGAGATATGTGGTGTCGAGCTTTACTTCAAATGCGAAAATTTTCAAAAAACCGGCTCCTTCAAATTCAGGGGAGCCTACAACGCCGTTCAACAATTAAGTGATGCGGAGGCAGCTCATGGTGTCGGAACCCATTCGTCAGGAAATCATGCTGCTGCCCTGGCATTGGCTGCCAGCTTGAAAGGCACCGAGGCCCATATTGTTATGCCTGAGAATTCCTGCCCGGTTAAGAAAAAGGCGGTTGAATATTACAGGGGCAGCATTACTTATTGTGGGCCGGGTCTTGATGCAAGGGAGGAAACTTATCGGAAGGTGGAAAAGGAGACCGGGGCAAAATTCATTCACCCCTCGGGTGATTTTCATGTAATCTGCGGACAGGGAACTACAGCAAAAGAATTGCTGGAAGCAATACCCGGTCTTGATGCCATTATTGCGCCTGTCGGGGGAGGCGGACTGATAAGTGGTTCAGCGATAGCGGCCAAATCCATGAAAAAAGATATCCGGGTCTATGCCGGGGAGCCTCAAATGGCAGATGACGCCTATCGTTCTTTCAAGCAAGGAATCCTCATTCCTGTAGACCGGCCCAATACCCTTGCCGACGGCCTTCTGACATCCCTTAACCCGCTAACGTTCAGAATAATAAGTGAATATCTGGATGATGTTTTTACAACAAGTGAAGCAAACATTGTTAAAGCCATGCGGCTGATATGGGAACGGATGAAGATCATTGCCGAACCTTCTGCGGCTGTTGCGCTGGCCGCTGTCCTTGAAAACCGCTTTGTATTCAAATCGAAAAAAGTGGGTGTTATTATCTCAGGGGGCAATGTTGACTTGAATAACCTGCCTTTTCATTCACAGGATGAAGGCTGAACTATTTATTTATGCTAAACGAGGCTTTAACAGGAAAATGGTCGGAAAATGAATTTTCGATGATCTCAAAATTTTTTATTCTGAAGGCGTCATCATAAAAAATATAATCGATCCGGTAGGAGGGAAATTTACCCTTATAAGTAATTCCTATACCTGAGCCTGCTTCTACAAAAGCATCCTTCAGGCCTGTACTGATTGCATGATACGTGTAAGATAAGGGTGTATCGTTGAAATCGCCGCATACGAGTACCGGGTATGCAGATCTGTTGATGCTGGCTGATATTTTTTCGGCCTGTTTTGACCGTTTGATAAAAGCATCCCTCAGACGGAATGATATATCCTGAATCTCTTGCAAACGCCGGCGATCAGTATACTTGCTCTGATTGGAGATAAACAGGTAATTTTTCCGGTTAAAACGTATGGATTGAAGGTGGTTGTTGTAAATCCGTATTCTGTCCTTATCAATCAGGATATCACTAAATATAGCTGAATTCAGGCTTTCCCCAAAATCGATGCGCCCTTTCTTTACGATGGGGTATTTACTGAAAGTAGCAATACCATATTTAAAATCTTGGCCTTTTGAAAGCCAAAATATATGGTTGTAGTCCATATTGGGCAGCAGCCGGCTGATGGTATCCAGGGTAAATTGTTTCTTTTCGTTTATGTAAAATTCCTGAAAGCAGAGAATATCCGGGTCTTTTTTACGGAGGAAAGCAAAAAGCTTCTTTTGTTCCTCACCAAATTTATTGTTCCCAAACAGATTAAAAACCCTTACGTTATAGGACATAATGGTAATCTCCTTCCCGGATTCCAAATTTTCCTGCCGTTTATTACCTGAAAAATCTACCTGATATATATGGGAAATGGGATTGATGCCCATCAGTAAAACGATCAGCGACAACAAAAAAAGCCTTTTCTTTTTGGTTATCCAATATATTACGAAAAGGATATTGGCAACCAGAAGAAAGGGAAAGACAAGTCCCAAAAATGCCATTGGCCAAAAAAGTTCCGGTGAAATATAAACGGAAATATAGGTTAACAATAAACCACCAGCCAGGACATAATTCAGAAGTCTTAATATTTTGTTTATAAGCCTTTTCAAAGCCTTTAGAATTTTATTCCTTTAACCTCCGGTAGTTCACTCTTTATCCGGATGGATCCTTGTCGCCTCCCCCTGCTCTGAACAAGATTTCCTTTTCTTCCTTGGTTAAGCTTTCGTATCCCCTTTTTGAAATTTTTTCCAGTATTTTATTAATTTTTTCCTGTCTTTTTGCCTTCTCCTTGTTGTATTCAATATCTGTTTTTGGCCTGTGCTGTTTATGTGTAACCTTAAATTTGGGTTTGGGCTTAAACATAGCAAAAAGATCATCCATAAACCGGTCAAAGCCTTTGGTAATAATTTTTCCTCTCCGGTATTGCGCAATATAAATGTAGCCAAACAGGGCGCCGCCCAGATGTGCAATGTGACCTCCGGAATTTGATGAGGGTATGCTAAGTACATCCAGTACAATAGTGAAAATGGCAATATATTTTAGTTTCACCGGACCAAGAAGGAGCAGATTGATGGAATAATTGGGAACATAAACGGAAATGGCAATGACAATGGCCATTACAGAAGCTGAGGCACCAAGGGCGAATGAAAGGGAAACCACTTCCTGAAACGCCGGAAAAATATTATAGGATATGATGTAGATGGCAGCTCCTGACAACCCACCTACCAAATATACGCTCAACAATTTTTTCTCATTGAGATACATCAAAAAGATACGGCCAAAGACATAGAGCCATAACAGGTTAAACAGAATATGCCAGAAACTTTCATGCAAGAACATATAGGTTATCAGTGTCCAGGGGCGGGTTACCAGTGTTCCCAGCTCGGCCGGCACGGAAAGCCAGTGTACAAAAATGCCACTGATTCCGCTGAATCCAAATAAAAATGCCAGGACCTGAATGATTTTAATTAAAAAGAAAACACCCGCATTGATATAAATTAATTTAATCAGACTGCTCCCTCTTTTGAACGTCTCGCGTATTTGATCTGCAATACCCATAATTCAGTCTTTTTTAATAGTTATCAATAGAATGAACTTTTCCTTGAATTCCAGTATTTGATTAAGATGAAGCCAAAGAGCATTCCCCCGATATGGGCAAAGTGCGCCACATTGCTGCCAGGCTGACTGATACCCAGTATCAGCTCAATAGCCCCATAACCCATAACAAAATATTTTGCCTTAATGGGAATGGGAGGAAAGAGCAACAATAGCTGAGTATTCGGGAAAAGCATCCCAAAGGCCAGCAATATACCAAAAACCGCCCCGGATGCACCCACTGTAGGAATGTTCATGGAAAGATTGAGCTTGGCCATGTCGGGATTGGTGAAATTCTGGTTGTTCTGGAGGGCACTGAAGCCTTTCTCCATTACTGTATTAACTTGTTCCTGAGGCATTTGTGAAATAAGGCTCTGTATCTGAATGTAATTCACCATTAAATGTAAGAAAGCTGCCCCCAGACCGGTAGCAAAATAGTAAATGAAAAACCTTTTGGGCCCCCATACATTTTCCAACACCCTGCCAAACATCCAAAGTGCAAACATGTTGAAGAATAAGTGGGCAAATCCTCCGTGCATAAACATATGAGTAATCAACTGATAGGGCTCAAATTGATCGGAAGTCCAGTGAAATAAGCCCAGTGTCCAGTTCAGGTTGATGCTTCCGCTAAAGGCATAGTAGCCCAGCAGCATCAAAGCATTAATAATAATCAGGTTTTTAACTACCGGAGGTGTTCCGCCAAATGCACTTTGTCTGTAATTCATTATAATCTATATTTTCCGTAAATTTTATAAAAATTATTTAAAAAGCTTTTCTATTTCCTCAGTTTTGATAAAAGAGACCACTTTCAGGCCATCCGGCGTGTAATTTGGAGCCGAACAAGCAAACAGTCTGTCCAGCAGCTCACGCATCTCTTCATGTTCAAGCACCCTTCCGTAC
This sequence comes from uncultured Bacteroidales bacterium, assembly GCA_964399175.1. Lineage (GTDB taxonomy): Bacteria > Bacteroidota > Bacteroidia > Bacteroidales > UBA12077 > JAGXLC01. The sequence continues at coordinate 27,650 of CAYNPZ010000001.1, forward strand.
TGAATGGCTGTTGCCCTGGCCAGGCTGAGCGCAATCCTTTCCATAAGGCTTTCACCGAAATCTTTGTTATCCGCATATTGTTCCAGCAAAGATTCCACTACCATGGAAGGATTTGTTATCTCCGATTCTGCCGGTATACCCTTTACTTCTATGGTATTGGACGGCTTCAGCCGGATCACAATCCCAATTTTTTTCACTTCATCTTTTATCTCTTTTAGCAAATTATAATCTGAATTGTTCAATTGAATTTCTTCGGGGTACAATTGTTTTTGTACGACGCCTGATCTATTCCCTTGTGTTTGAAGATAATATTCATATAAAATCCTCGTATGAGCCCGGTGCTGATTGATAATCATCAAACCCGACTTAACGGGTGTCATGATATATCGTTCCTTAAACTGTAAAAATTTCGATGCATCCCGGCTCTCCGTGGCATCTGACTTTGCTCCGCTCCCGGCCTGAGAGGTCAGTGTTATGGTTCTCTGTCCGGGAGGCTGTTCAAAATCCTGGTAGAGGCTTTCCCAGTTTTTAAGATTTTCTTTATCTATACTACTCCGCTTGTTATTAGGATTATCTGAGGAGCCACTTCCCTTCTCAAAAGGATTGTAATCGGGATCAACCTCAATTGAGGGGGGAGTAACTTCTCTGTTCTTTTTCAGCGGGGGAATTCCTATATTGCCTTTCTGGTCAAAATCAAGGGAAGGAACAATGTTGTTCTTGCCCAGTGCCTCCTTCACTGAAGCATTCAATATTTGCCAAATGGCCTGCTGATCTTCAAATTTTACCTCTGTTTTTGTTGGATGAATATTGATATCAATTGTGTCGGCAGGTACTTTCAGATTAATAAAATAAGCCGGAAGGGTTCCCTGCGGAATGATCTTCTCATAGGCGTCCATTATGGCCTTGTGGAGATAGGGGTTCTTCATGAAGCGGGAATTCACGAAGAAAAATTGTTCATAGCCCCTTTTTTTTGCCTTTTCCGGACGGCCGATGTAGCCCTGGATGGTTACAATACGGGTTTCGGATCGCACCGGTATAAGGTTATCCCGCATGGTTTCACCAAAAACATCCACGATCCTCTTGCCAAATTTGGCGGGATTCAGTTTATAGAGCAAAACGTTGTTATGGATCAGAGAGAATGTCAAATCGGTGTTTGCAAGGGCAACCCTTTTAAACTCCTGAATGATATGGTTCATTTCAGTGGAATTCTTCTTAAGGAATTTCCTCCTGGCGGGAACATTATAAAACAGGTTTTTCACTATAAAGTTGCTTCCATCGGGGCATTGGGTAGGTTCCTGCTCAATTACCTCTGATCCTTCTATCCTGATGCGGGTTCCGATTTCGTCTTCTTTTCGCTTGGTTTTAAGCTCGATATGGGAAATGGCTGCAACCGAGGCCAGGGCTTCTCCCCTGAATCCAATGGTTTGAATGGAAAATAAATCCTCTGCGGCATGTATCTTTGAAGTAGAATGACGTTCAAAGGCAAGTCTTGCATCGGTAGGCGACAGACCTGCTCCGTCATCTATAACCTGTATAGAAGTTCTCCCCGCATCTTTAACAACGATCTTTATCTCTGAGGCGCCGGCATCAATGCTGTTCTCCATCAATTCCTTAACTACAGAAGCCGGACGCTGGATTACCTCCCCTGCTGCAATCTGGTTTGCTACCGAATCGGGTAATACCTGTATGATATCTGCCATTTACTGCTGGTTTCTCAGATCCGCAAAAGCATATAGGTAAGAAATAACAGAAATGCCAAAACCACTAACATGAGCGATGTTGAGGTTCTTTTGCGTTTCTTGTTGACCACCTTTAAATGCCTGCGCATCTCTCCCTTAATTTGAGGTACGTAGACATCTTTATTGGCTTTATCCTCTTCAAGGCCCAGTTCCCTGTCGATCCGGCGCTTCCTTCTTTCCAGCTCCTCCTTTCTTTCATCATAAAAACGGGGCTGATAATTATACTTCCTGCCTCTCGGCAAATAAAAGAATCTAATGGGCATAACTGAAAACTTTAAGGTGCAAAAGTATTCAATATTTTTTGAAATTAATACGCAAGCAATCATTTAATTATTGTTCAGACTATTAATTTAATAAATAAGGCTGTCCACAAAAAAGACTCATTTAGCTTTTTCGGACAGCCTTATCCTGACAGAAGATAAATCTTAACTATTCATTGTTTGAAGTGTCAGCTATTTTATGCTCCATATTAAACAGTTTTAGCAATCGCTTCTGGATTACAATCGATATACGATACATTACAGGTACGATCACAAGGGTGAGAAACGTGGCAAAGGTCAGACCGAATATCACAGTCCAGGATATCGGACCCCAGAATTTGACCATATTGCCACCAAAATATAATTGTGGATCGAATTCACTCAACAATGTGCCGAAATCCATATTTAACCCGATGGCCAAGGGCAACAGGCCGAGAATGGTGGTTATGGCAGTAAGCAATACCGGACGCAGACGGGTTTTACCACCCTGAACCACGCAATCGGTTGCCTCATGAGCTGGTAAATAGGCATCTTCTTCAAGGCCCAGTTCTTTTCGCTTCCTCTTTTTCAACAATTCAATGTAATCCACCAGCACAATGGCATTGTTTACCACAATACCTGCCAGAGAGACTATGCCTATTCCTGTCATCACCACCACAATATCCATGTTGAATATGCCGATGCCCAGAAATACTCCGATAGTACTGAATATGACGCTGGAAATGATAATCAGTGGCTTGACCAATGAGTTAAACTGGGTTACCAGAATGATCATAATCAGAACGGCTGCAATGATCAAAGCCCGGATAAGGAAAGCCATTGATTCCTGTTGTTCTTCCTGTTCCCCTGTAAATTCGTAATTATACCCTTCAGGCATATCGTAGTTGGCCAGGATGGTTTTCAACTGGTTATTGATCTCAGTAGCATTGTATCCTTCCATTACATTGGAATACAGTGTGATCACCCGGTCAAGATCTTTTCGTTTAACTGCTCCATAGGTGGTGCTGTATTCCACATCAGCCACCGAAGATATGGGAATATTCACCACTTCGCCATTATTGCGCAAAGTCAGTTTCTGATTCATCAGGGTGGAAAGATCATAACGTTGAGGTTCCTGCATCCTGAGTTGTATGGGATACTCATCCTCACCCACCTTAAAATCGGAGATATCCTGCCCAAACAGGGAAGTTCTGATCTGATTGGCAATTTGCATGGTCGATAAGCCAAAGCGACGGGCTTTTTCCCTGTCGATGTGAACCAGAATTTCCGGTTTACCTACATCCAGGTCCATTTTCAGACCTTCGATACCGGGAATGCTTTCACGTTCAATTCTTTGCCGGATATTTCCCGTCAGCTGGATCAACCGATTAAACTCCTGGCCGCTTATTTCAATATTGATCGGGTTTCCTGTTGGAGGTCCCATCTGGTTCTTCTCTATGGAGATCTGAGCTCCCGGATATCTGCCGATGAGATAATCGCTTAAGCCAGCCATAATATTGGAGGTGTTCACACCACCCCGGAATTCATAATCAACAAACGAAATGGTGGTAAGTCCAATATTAGGTGTTCCGCTGGCCGTAATTCCCTCCCCGGCTCCACTGCCTACTGTGGTAAGCACTGATTCAACAGTTTTATCATGCGGTTCCAGATATTCAATGACATCATCTTCCACAATGTGCATCAATGAGTCAGTAGCCTGGATATCTGTACCTACAGGCATTTCAGCTCTCACATTAATATAATCAGGGTCATTATCAGGGAAAAACAATATATCAGGCTGACGTAAGCCCAGGAAGATAATAACCAGTATCAACGCAAAGAAGGTTCCAATAAAAAATTTCACCGGATTCTTCTTATGAAGCGCAAATTGCAGCAATTCCAGATAGGCATTTTCCAAACGGACCAGAAATACGTTCTGGAACAGATACTGGGCCCTGTGAAAAAAGAGGGCATTTAAAAATATGATCAACGAAATGATCAGAAGGATATTGGCAATGGAATAAACCCTTACAAGATAAAAGATTCCTGCAATGGCCGCCAGTACAGCAACAATGCGGTAATTTTTATGCTTATCAATTTTACCGTCATTTTTCATCTTGCCATATTTTATGAATGTAGCTGCAAGTACCGGTATGATCACCAAAGCCACAAACAGCGAAGAGGTGAGAACGATAATGAGCGTAATGGGCAGATTTTTCATGAATTCACCAGTAATCCCTCCCCAGAAAGCGAGAGGCAGAAAAGCCGAAAGGGTGGTTATGGTCGAGGTAATGATGGGCAGGGCAATCTCTCCAACGGCCTGGCGGGCCCCATCATAGGGTTTATATCCCCTGTCATGTACAAAGCGGTAAATATTTTCCACCACCACAATGGCATTGTCCACCAAAAGCCCAAGGGCAAGGATCAGTGAGAAGAGGACAATCATGTTGATCCGCCCGGCAATCAATGCCAATACGATAAATGAAAGAAACATGGACATGGGGATGGCAGTACCCACAAACAAGGCATTTTTGGTGCCCAGAAAATAATAAAGTACAAGAACTACAAAAATCACACCCAGGATGATCGAATTTTCCAGGTTATTAAGCTGTTTCCGGATCATGTCACTTTGATCGTTCGTAATGGTAATTTTCAGATCCTCAGGTATCTGACGTTCCTCCTGGGCACGATCCAAAATGTCAAATATCTGATCGGTGGCAGCAAGAAGGTTTTCTCCGCTTTTTTTAATCACCTGCAGGGAAACTACCGGATTCTTATCGAGTCTTGTATAGCTGTCAGGGTAAGCATATCCCATACTGACATGAGCCAAATCTTTAAGATAAACCAGCTTATCATCATTATTCTGAACGATAATGTTCCTGATTTCCGTAACATCCTCAAATTCTCCTATAGTACGAACGGAACGTGTGGATCGGCTGAACCTAAGCTCTCCACCGGGTATTGAGACGTTTTCATTTTGAATGGCCGATTGTATATCAAAGAAACTAACTCCTGTGGCCTCCATCTTATGAGGATCAACATTGACCTTGATCTCTCTCTCATTTACTCCCTGGATATCGACCCCGGAGATCTGGTCGATCTCTTCAAACTCATCTTCCAGGTATTCCCCATATTCATTCAGAGCATCAATACTGTAATTTCCTGATAAATTAATGTTTATAATGGGAAACTCTGAGAAATCAATATCCTGTACGGTAGGATCGGTCTGAAGATCCTCCGGCAATTCTCTTTCAGCCTTGTCAACAGCGTCTTTGACATCCTGAAGTGCCTTATCGATATTCACATCGGTGTTGAATTCAACAAGGATTAAAGAAAAACCTTGCGAAGAAGTAGAATTGATTTCCTGAATCCCGTCAACACTCTCTATTTCTTTCTCGAGCGGACGGGTAATCAAATTCTCCATGTCGATCGGCGGATTTCCGGCATAAGGCGTTTGAACCATAATGGTGGGAATGACTACTTCGGGAGTTAGTTCTTTTGGCAGGTTATTGTATGAAAAAATGCCAAAACCCAGAATAGCCAATGCCAAAAGTAAAATGGTATTCCTGTTGTTCAGCGCAAGTGTTGTGAGTTTAAATTCTCGGTCAATCCTTTTTAAGAGTGTATCGTTTTCTTTAGCCATTGTTATCTTTTTTTCTCAAATTACATCTCAAATGCTACTAATCAGCAACCTCTTCCTTTTGCTTTACTTCAACCCGGCTACCTTCGGAAACCTGGGTATAACCGGAAGTGATGACTTCCTGCCCTACTTCTAATCCATCTGGTATCATGGTTTCATTATTATAGGATCTTCCCGTACTAACATAAACCTTATGGGCAACCTTTGCATCCTGCTCATCCTGTAAGATGTAAACATAGTCGCCCTGCATATCCTGCTTAATCACATTGGCAGGGACAACAAGCGCACTGTCATTCATGTAATCCCTGACATTTACAATAGAGATCTGATTGGGCTTGATCTTTTCATCGTAATTGTTAATTTTGGCTTCGATTGCAAAAGTCCTGCTTTCTTTATCAACGACGCTGCCTTTTCTTGTTATGGGCACTGTTTTGACCATTCCCGGATATGCGGGAAAACTGATATTAACCCTATCTCCTTCGTGTACATTAGCCATGTATTGTTCAGCCAATTCCGCTTCCACTTTTAGTTTCTGCAGATTGACCAAATGAAGTATTTGAATTCCGGGGGTTCCCAGCTCACCTACTTTTTGATTGATCTGCTCAACAATGCCATTAAAGGGAGCGTGGATTTCAGACATGTCAAGCTGTTCATTAAGTGTCTCCAGCCGGTTTTCCAGTGACTCCTTTCTGTTTTTGGCCTCGAGATATTGCATTTCAGATCCCACGCTGTCTTCCCAAAGCCGCTTCTGTTTCTGAAAGGTTTCTCTGGCCAGTTCCAGGTTGGTTTTTACCTCTTCAATGTTGCTCTCTATTACACTAGTCTTCAGTTTGGCCATCAGCTCGCCTTTTTTCACACGCTCACCCTCCTCAACATAAATCCGGGTAATCTGACCATTGGTTTCCGGGCTGATAAAAGCTTCCTGAACAGCTTCAACCGCACCGTTGGCATTGATAAAGTGACTGAAAGTGTCGGGCTTCATTTCCTTCACAAAAACGGGTATCTGATAGGTTCCTTCTGTCTCCACTCCTTTGGTTTCCAATTGTTCATTCAGTTGATTGATTTTCTGCTGAAGCTCATTCTTTTCCTTTTTGTATTGAGCTATCTGTTTTCTGATGTCATCCCTGCTGGTATCCTTACTACACGCAAAAACTGTCAAGACAAGGATGAATACAACAAATTTTCTCATTATTACTGTTATTTTTAAAAGGTTTAATTACAACTCGTTTCTTATCTTCTCAAGTTCTGTTTTGGCATTTAATAGTTCCACCAAAGTGTTGATATAATTCGATTCGGTGTTTAAATAATCACGATTTGCCTGTGTCAGCTCCATGCTGCTGGCCATTCCTTCTGAAAACTTTTTGGAGATCCTGTTGTACACTTTTTTGGCGAGCTCCATATTTTCCTTGGATGTCTGCATCTTGTCATAAGCAGTTTCATAATTGTTTTCGGCCTGGATATAACGATTTACCAAATTTTTGCGGGTATTGGCCAGATTGTTCTTTGATTTTTTAAGATTCAGCCTGGCTTGCTGGACCCGGGAGATTTTTTGTCCACTGTTAAAGATGGGCAGGCTTAGCTCAAAACCCAGGGTGCTGGATTCAAACCATTTGCCCTCCGGGTCCAGCGGATTGAACTTATTCCGCATGGCATTTTCACGAAAATTATAGAATGCAGAAAGTGTGGGAAGAAATTGCGCCTTTTCCCTCTTCAGATCAAGCTCCGATAATTTTACCTGAGTATCCATCAACTGATAGTTGACATTTTCCGAGACATTGAATTCTTTTTGCACTGTCTCCTTCATTGCTGTTTCCATAACAATTTCCTGCAAAGATTGGGTGAGTTTGACAGGTTGATCCAGTTCTAAACCCAGCTGGATTTTCAGCAAGTTATGAAACTGTTCCAGTTGTCGTTGTGTTGTTTTGATGGAATTTTCAAGAGTAGACAGAGATATCTGAATCTTTTCCACCTCTGTTTGTTCTATCATGCCATTTTCATAAAGTGCCCTGGACTCCTTAAGGGATTTTTTCAGGCTGGCCATATTCTGTTTGAGAATATCAACATTCCGGCGAGTTAACAAAATGGAATGATAGGTGCGGGCAACATTGGCTTTTGCTTCCTGCCTGGATTTCTGGTATTGCTGTTTGGAAAGTCCCTTATAAGTCTGAGCAGCCTGCAATCCTACAATATACGGTCCACTGAAAATCAACTGGCTGACAGATAAACTCCCTCCGAATGTATGCTGGCTGCCAAACTGAACCTCTATTTTCTCAGGCTCCGGTATAGGCTGCTGATCGATGACTCCTTCTTCCATAAGAATCTGAAGTATGGTAGGCTCAATAAAATTGGGAAACAACTGCGTGCTTAAACTTAGATTATTATTATAGGAGCTACTTGCATTGATCTGAGGCAGACCTCTTGCGGTAGTCTCCCATACCTCTTTATCCGCTATTTCTACATCAATCTCAGAATTCTGAACCTGCGTATTGTGCTCCATGGCGTAATCCTGCGCCTCCTGTATAGTGAATCTCAATGTATCTTCCCCTTCCTGGGCATTCAAATTACCCCCAAAAAGCAGAACAATGGATAATAAGACCGCAGTTTTCATCATGTTTGGCTTCATATGGATACAATTTTTAATATATGTCTTTTTTATCTTCAAATTCTTTCAGTTTCCAGTTAAAAAATTTTACCCCTTCTCCATTGGCAATACCATGAATGTGATATATCATCATTTCCCTTATGAATCGCCAGGAAGTCAGTTCCTGAATGGTGAACATTTCATTGGCAAAACTATTCTCAATCCGGCTCACATGCACCCTGGCTATGATATCTTCATCCAGCTTTTTTCTGTATAGTCCTTCCTCCTTACCTTTTTGAATATTCTCCTTAACAGCTTTATACATGTTATTCCTTCTCCGCTGCCTTAATTTGTTATAATGATCAGGATAATACTTTTTCAGATCAAATTCTGTTGACGGGTTATAATTCTGCAGCATCTCAATAACATGTTCATTCACAGCAAAAAGCTCCTCAATGGCATTTAGATCTTGTTTCTTTATTTCTTCCACATTACATTTGCGGCGTTCTGTCAGGAATTCCACATAATGATCAACCAGGTCGTCTTTATTGGCGACATATTTGTAGAGGGTTTTCTTTGACATCCCAAGTTCCCTGGCTACATCATCCATGGTCACGCTTTTTATGCCATATTGATTGTAGAGTTCACTGGCTTTTTCGATGATATGCTGATATTCCTGATTCATGCTGCAAATCTAATACAATAAACTTAGGAAACAAAAATAATATATAAAGTTTCTGCAGTTTTATGGTTTGCAAACAAATAAAAAGCAAATAATGTTCTTTCCGGTTAAATCAATATTAAACAATTGTGAACAGAGGGGGAACCTACCAAAAGTATATCAGGTGTATTCAATTATGGAATAAACCCAATCTTAATCCGGGATTACGATGGCTTTTATTTTTCGGTTTTTTAATTTTGGGCCCATCAAATAAACCAATAAATGAAAAAATTAAGAATTATATTAGCCTTTCTCTTATTTCCATTAAGCATTATCTACGGCATTCTGGTTTTTTTCAGAAATAAGATGTATGATCAGGGTATTTTAAAATCTCATTCGTTTAAAGTGCCCCTGATTTCGGTGGGCAACATCACAGTAGGCGGCACAGGCAAAACCCCCCATATTGAATACCTGGGCGGATTATTAAAGGAAGAATTTCGCCTGGCCATACTTAGCAGGGGATATAAAAGGAAGAGCAAAGGATTTCAGATCGTTGCCCCTGGTTCAGATGTTAAAACGGCCGGAGATGAACCCTTACAGATCAAGAGGAAATATCCTGACATAACCGTAGCAGTGGATCGTAACAGGGTACACGGTGTACAGGCTTTGCGGGAGAATCAATCCAACCTTGACCTGGTGCTTCTGGATGATGCTTTTCAGCACAGGAAGATAAAGGTGAATCTTTCCATACTTTTGATTGATTACAACCATCCCCTTAGCAAGGATTTCCTGCTTCCACTGGGAAATCTGAGAGAACAGGCTTACGAAAAAAGAAGGGCCAACATCATCATAATAACCAAATCGCCACCGGATCTACAACCCATTCAAAGAAGGGTTCTGTTGAAGAAACTGCGGCCTTATCCATATCAAAGCGTATTCTTTACTACTTATCATTATGGTTCCCCCAGGAATGTATTCGCTACAGATCAAGATAATCAGAATATAAGCGGAAATAAAAGCATTCCCGGGAAGAATACCACGATCCTTCTTGTAACAGGTATAGCCAATCCCACCCTCTTAAAGAATCATGTAGAGGAAAATTACTCCTCCCGGATACAAACGCTTACATTTCCGGATCACAAATTTTATAGCGGGAGAGAGGTTAAAAAGATTCAACGGCATTTCGGCAAAATCAAAGGGAAAAAGGCCATTTTCACCACGGAAAAAGATGCCGTAAGGTTCAGGGAATTATCTGATTTTCCTGAGGAGTTGAAAAAACAGATGTACTATATACCCATAAACGTGAAATTCCTGAATAACCGAACCAGTGATTTCAACAGAGAAATTCTTGAATATGTTAGAAAAAATAAGAAACACAGTTTCCTTTATCCGGGATAAGGTTCACTGGAATCCTGAAATTGGTATTATACTTGGCACAGGACTGGGAAGTATGACGAATGATATTGATGTACACTCCGCTATACCCTATCAAGATATTCCTGACTTCCCTGAATCTACAGTAGAGGGACATAATGGCCAACTCATATTTGGCGAGCTTGGAAATAAAAAAATTGTGGCCATGCAGGGCAGGTTTCACCACTATGAAGGTTATTCCATGCATAAAATAACCTATCCCGTGCGGGTCATGAAACTCCTGGGTATTCGGTATCTTTTTGTTTCCAATGCCAGCGGCGGGGTTAATCCTGAATTTGAGATCGGCGACATCATGATTATGAACGATCACATTAACCTTCTGCCCAATCCATTAATTGGCGAAAACATTGATGGGCTCGGTCCGAGAATCGTAGATATGAGCGAACCTTACGACAGGAATCTTATTGAAAAAGCGGAAAAAATAGCTGCCAATAAAGGGATAAAAATTCAAGAAGGTTGTTATGTGGCTACTTCGGGGCCTACCCTGGAAACACCAAAAGAATACCAGTATTTTAGGAGTATTGGTGGTGATGCTGTTGGAATGTCTACGGTACCGGAGGTTATTGTTGCCAGGCACATGGATATTCCCTGTTTTGCAGTATCCATTATCACCGATCTGGGAGTGCCAGGTAAAATTAAGAAGGTTACCCATGAAGAAGTGCAAAGGGTAGCTGAAAAGTCGGAGCCCAATATGACCTGCCTTATGGAACAATTGATTACGGATTTGTAGATACAGGTAGCCATAACCGGAAGGATCAGGATGAAAGATATTCCGTGCCCACTTGTATTTATTTATCTGTATAGCAGGAATCATATTGTTTAGAGCATTCCTGAACTCGTTGAAAAATTTCCCTAATTCGTCGAAGGGGGCACCTATCCTGTTAAAAGTGGTGGCTATCCCGTCAGTGAAGGTAGCTGTCTCGTCGGCAAGGGTGGCGGTCTCGTCATTAAGGGTAGCTGTCTCGTCGGTAAGGGTGGCTGTCTCGTTTGTGAGGGTAGCTATCTCGTTTGTGAGGGTAGCTATCTCGTCCGTAAGGGTAGCTATCTCGTCAGTAGGGGTAGCTATCTCGTCCGTAAGGGTAGCTATCTCGTCAGTAAGGGTGGCTATCTCGTCCGTAAGGGGAGCTATCTCGTCCGTAAGGGGAGCTATCTAACCTACGGATCACATTAACATTCAAAAAGATAAACGAATAAAAAGACACCTATAATCTTCCTGCCAACACACAAGAAACCTTGTAAGATCTAACTTCCCCTTCCGGATTGTACACTTCCACATAAATTACATATATTCCCATTTTTGCTTTCCGGCGCCGAGCATCCAAACCATCCCAGGTAAAAAATCCTTCCGTACTCACTGTTTGATTGTTTACCAAATGGCGCACCATACGTCCCTTTGAATCATATATCCTTATGGTTGCCACATAACCGGGTTCATCAAAGCGGTAGTGGATATTCAATAAATCCTCCTTTCCGTCGTTATCTGGGGAGAAAACTTCCGGCTTAAGGGTTATGGCGCCTTTGGACTCACTTTGCTCTGCAAACTGTGAATTTTTGTAGGTTGGAGTTCCATACCCGGAAGTATGCGAAGCCGACTGCCAGTTTGTTCGGTCATCGGAGGGTCTGTCGGGATGCACCCTTTCCAGGGAAACCCCTTCCGAATCCTTTAGCAGGGGGAAGTGCATTTTTTTCGTGTAGTCAAGCCGGTCAATCGGTTGCATCCATTTATCGATCAGAAGAACCGTACCTGCATCATCCGGGTAAGATGGAAAAGATTGAGTAACCACAAATCGATCCGGTCTTGCGGCAGGGTATTGCTCCATAACTTTTTCAGGTTTTGGGGTGTAAACCATATATGCTCCCGGATGCAACAACCTTCCGGCGGAGTTCATACAGGTAACCCTTTCTGTCTCCGAAGTAGTTTCATCTATTGTAGCCAGGCATACCTCTTTCAAATCAACTGTTTGTCCTGAGCGATTGTAAACTTCTACAAAATCCACTCCATCGAAAACCGGGTTGAATAAAACTTCGTTGATGACAATATCTCCCGGCCCGGGATGTTGAGGTAGTTCAAACATCAGTGAGCTGTTCTCCATGATTTCGTTACCGGCGCAATCCCTGATCCCTTCCCGGATAATCAATTCATACCGGATATTTTTCCGAAACGGCTCATCAAATAAAAGTTTTAGCGTGGTATATTCGGGTGGCTGAACAAGCACGAATGATGGCCTTCCCAACCCGGTTACCCGGAAGATGGCTGGATCTTTAACTGTAGAGCGGTCATAGGCTTCATTAAAATGAAGCAGAAGGGTCGCCGAATCCGGTATAGTGACATGAAAGGGCTTAATGGGATTGATATCCGGATTTTCAGCGAAAACGGAATTCTCCTGAGCCGGCGTGCCACCTTCTTTCGATTTTGAAGCGGCCCAGTTTTCCTTCCCTCCGCAGGGATTTCCCGGATCAATCTGTTCAAGCGACCAGCCTCCTTCTTTTTTGTATTCATCTTCATACCATTCTTCCGAAAAGTCAATGAAAGAGATGATCTCTCCGAGTCTGTCTTCCAGCACAATGGGTTCACCCGAATTGGTGATCGCAGGAAAATGGTCCACTCCCCATGCTCTTCCATACCAGCCAAAGGCTTCTTCAAATTCAGTATCACAGAGAATGCAATATTCGCCGGGGAGCATCGACAGATCTCCAATATCCTCTGAAGAATTTCCTATAACAATGTTCCAGCCGCTGAGAAAAATTTCATAATCGCTGTTGTTGTACAATTCTATATATTCAGCAGCAGGCAGGCCCATGGAAGGCTCGGGATCTGCCATGATCTCATTGATGACCACATCAAAAGGACTGACCGGATGATAAGTGAAATCATGTGTGAGGTTTGCTGCCTGATTTCCGCATTCATCTGCTATACGGTCAATGCGAAGTGTATACTCCTGGTCCGGCTTAAAATGCTTTCTGAATAAAAGCAAAATATCTTTTTTTACAGGTTCTTTAATGATAACAGAATAGGGATGTCCCGGTTCCCCGTCTACAGAATAATTTTGCACATCTTTTGCAGTCTCTTTTGAAACAGGTTCAGAGAAATTTATTCTTAGCTGATAATCGGTCACTGTTTCAAAATAGCAGATCAGTGGGGGCAAAGTATCAATATTTTCAGCATAAACGGAATTTCTGCTACCCGGCGTTCCGCCCCGTGGATTTTGTGTAACCTTCCAGTTGGTCATACCACTGCAATGGTTTTCCGGATCGATCCTTTCCAGGGAATAGCCCCCGTCGTCCTTTTCTTCATTCCGGTACCAGCTTTCATAGTAGGATACACTGTCCATCAGAATTCCCTTATCATTGCTCAGGAAGACATCGGAACCCGAATTTCTCAATACAGGAAATACGGGAAAAGGCATTACATTTCCATATAGGCTAAATTTCCCGGCATATTCTTCATCGCAAAGAATTATATATTGATTAGGCGGTAAAGCCCCGGATGGTAAAATCTTTTCTCCATTCCCAATGAATAGGCTCCATCCCTCCAGATCCACAGTTTCTGTAGTCCGGTTATACAATTCAATGTATTCCGCCTCCGGCAAATCAACAGAAGGGTAAGGGTCAGCCATAATTTCGTTAATCACAATATCATAAGTCCTGTTCTTTGAAAAATAGATGTTTCCTTTGTACGGGACCATTGTATCATTGAATATATCTGTTATCCCATCAATCAGGATTTGATATGTCTCTCCGGTTTGCAAGGGTTTGTCCAGTGCAACTAATACACCGTCAGGCTCATCTGCAGGGATGATCACTTCAGAGGCAAATCCTATATCCGGTGAAATGTTATAATTTTCTATATTTTTGGCGGAGGAAATATCCACAGCCCGGCTAAATCGAACAAGGAGGGAATCTGCTGAGGGTGCTGTTACTGTATCTACCCGTAATTTTTTGTATCTGAAAGAAAGCAGGGTATCTTTCAGGGGGTTGCCTGCCAGATCCTGAAAGCCATTCAAAGATAGTTTATATTCAAACGAATCGGTCAAGGCTCTGTCGAATATCAACCTGACCTTTGTATGCATTGTATCTGTAAGATGGATACTATCAATGGATACGTTCCCGTTGATGAGCTGAAAATTTGATGGGTTGATCAATAATGAGCTATCCAGTGGCTCAGAAAAACCGATGTTTAATGCAGAACTGTGAATTACACGGGCGTCGGTAACGCTTGGAGCCAGTGTATCCTGAATGGGTGGTCCGATATAGATGTTATCAAACCACAATTTCTTATCGGCCGATGAAGTGTATTCATGATAGATTCCAACATACTGCGAAGAACTAAAATTCATATCCGTAGTTTTTCCAATCTCTTTCAACCGGCCGAATCCTCCATTTTCATCTATCCTGATCCTCCATGAGCCATTGGTACAAACAATTTCCAATCCCACTGCCCGGCCGGGAATGATGTTTTCCTGCCAGTTGTATCCGGTATTCAAAATTTCATAACCCGAGCCGGAAGATATCCTCCATAATTTGATACAATCATCCGAGCCGCTGTAATTCACACCTACAACGTATCCGTTGGAGCTACCGGAAGGATGCATTTCAGCAGCATCCTGGTCTGAAACAAGAAAGAATCCCCAGTTGTTGCTGCTTGAAGGATTGTAGTCATATTTTACCAGAAAACGCCAAACCAGGTTGGTATCGGTCAAACTGAAAGAAGCAGGAAATGACAGCCGGTCACGACCGGCATTCTGATTGTCATAACTATGATGAAGCGAATAATTGCCTTCTATAGGTTCAAGCGAATCCAGGCTCCATCTCTTTTCAGGGAACTGAGACCATTTTTTCAGGTCTTGGTGCTCAAAATCAAAGAACATTTGTCCCTGGGTAACATTTATTGCAAGGAAGAAAAAAACAAAAAGGATATTTTTCATGAATGAAAAAATATAATATATTTGAAAGTTTTAGTAATCTTACAGATTTTTAATTAAAAATAAAATTTTTTTGTTATGAAAGTTGCAGTTGTGGGTGCCACGGGTATTGTGGGTCAGGAAATGCTGAAAGTACTTGTGGAGAGAAAATTTCCCTATTCGGAAGTTTATCCGGTGGGTTCTGAAAGATCACAGGGTACCAAGGTGGAATTTGATGGCAGGGAGCTGGAAGTTAAAGGGATTCAGGAAGTTGTTGACTTAAAACCAGATCTTGCTCTATTTTCCGCGGGAAAAGAAGTGGCGCTGGAATGGGCACCGGAATTTGCCAGGGTCGGTACAACTGTCGTAGATAATTCAGCAGCTTTCAGGATGGAAGCAGATAAGAAGCTGATTGTGCCTGAAATCAATGGCGACCAGCTGACCAGTGAAGATAAGATCATAGCCAACCCCAACTGTTCGACCATTCAGATGGTGATGGCCATTTACCCGCTCCATAAAAAATTTAAGATCAACAGAATTGTCGTAGCTACCTATCAGGCTGTTTCAGGCTCCGGTAAGGAAGCGGTTGACCAGTTGAAAGATGAAATGAGCATTCAGGAAGGGAAGAGAGCTTATCCTCATCAGATTTTAAACAATGCCCTTCCTCATTGTGGAGGATTTCAGGATAACAGTTATACTTCCGAAGAAACCAAGCTGGTATTTGAAACCCAGAAGATCGTTGACCACAGTATCTGGGTAACGGCAACAGCAGTGAGAATACCGGTGTTCCGTGGACACTCCGAGGCTGTCAACATAACTTTCCAGAACGAGTTCGATTTACAGGATGTAAAAAATATACTAAAGAGCAGTCCGGGAATTGTGCTTCAGGATAATCCGGAGGAAAACCTTTATCCCATGCCCAAAACCGCAGAAAACAAGGATGAGGTATTCATTGGCCGTGTGAGGAGGGATTTTTCACACAGCAAAAGCTTAAACATATGGGTAGTTTCAGACAATTTGAGAAAGGGTGCAGCAACCAACGCCATTCAGATTGCTGAGTACTTAGTGGATAAACAATTGCTATAGGACAAAAATCATCCTTTAAATTTCCATAAATTCAGTATAATCAATTTAGGAAAGACGTATGGCTGCGAATATTCCGGTGCAGATGCTCAAATCTATTAAGCAACCTGCCGCAGTGGTTGATAGCAGTTATATCTACACATTTGTAAACAAGGCTTTCTGCGAATATCATCAAATATCTCAAGAAGAAATTGTTGGCAGACATGTAGAGCAAATCACAGGAAGTAATAACTTCCGACACCGGTTTAAGCCTCACTTCGACCAATGCCTGAGGGGAGAAGAAGTCAGTTTTGATTTCAGACCCATCGGATCAGAAAACAGCGATACCATCAGTCAAATCCATCTGTACCCTTGTTTTTCGGATGGGGATACTGTTGATTCACTCGTGGTCATTTCGGATATTCAGGACACCAGGAAATCTTTCCAGGAGCTAAGGGAACGGGAAAGGAGATTCCGTTTGCTTGCGGAATATTCAACGGATATTGTGTATACCACCGACATTTATCAGCAGTTTACCTTTATATCGCCTTCAGTGGAAAAAATTCTCGGGTATACTGTAAATGAAGCTCTAACCATGAATGCCCGGGATATTATGACCGAAGCATCTTACCAGGATCAGCTTGAAGCCTTCAGAAAAATACTTGCTGATCCTCAATCTAATCCAGAAACTACAGAGGTAAAGGCCTTGGAGCTCATTCGAAAAGACGGCTCTAAATTATGGGGTGAAGTGCATGCCAGGCTCCTGCTTGATAAGTCCAATCAGCCCTATGGAGTATTGGGTATTTGCAGGGATATTACCCAGCGTAAAATGCTTGAAAACGAACTATGGGAAGCAAAAGAAAAGGCTGAGGAAAATGAACGGCTAAAAACAGCATTCCTGGCTAATCTCTCTCATGAAATCCGCACCCCTCTGAACATTATCCTGGGATATGTGCAATTGCTCGATAAACCTGATCTATCTCCAGAAAACAGGGAACAATACATAGATGCTATCTACAATTCCTCAGATCATTTAATTGATATCATCAATGATGTGCTAAGCATGGCCAAGCTGGAGACAGGCCAGCAATCCCTTCAAATCAATCCATTCAATCTGAATTCACTTATCCAGGAAACTTATTACTCTTTTGAGCCTAAAGCCAGGAGAAACAACATCCGTTTTGACATCAATATTCCGTCTTCGGATAATCCGATTGAGCTCCGGTCGGATGAAAACAAGGTAAGGCAAATCCTGGCCAATTTGCTCAACAATGCCTTTAAATTTACCCCTGAGGGAGGGGAAATTTCTTTTGGATATTCAATGGATAACGGAAATGTCCATTTCTTTGTAAAAGATAACGGGATCGGCATACCCGGTGAGCATCACGAAAGGATCTTTGAAAGGTTCACCCAGTTGGAAGATTCGGATAAAAGAAAATATGAGGGTACAGGCCTGGGTCTTCCCATATCAAGGGGACTGGTAGAGCTTCTGGGGGGAAACATCCAGGTGGAATCCAAATCCGATAAAGGTGCTACCTTTTCGTTTTTCATACCGGCGGCGAATAATGATTGAACACCCACTCTGGCTTTTAGACAACTCCAACCAACGACTATGGGAAGCTAGTAAAGAAAATCATAATACGGATACCGCTGTACGTGAATTTTTTTCACTTCGTGGTACAGGGTTTCTCTTAGCTCCTGGATATTGGTCCTGTTCTGTGCAGATATGAATATGTTGGAATCGTTCGATTTTGCTATCCAGCTATCCTTCAAATCATGGTAGGCCTTGAGCTTATCATCGGACTCCTGGCCATTATCACCGGGATTGCCGTTCTCATAAAGGTCGATCTTGTTGAAGACTACATGGGTGGGTGTGTCTCCGGCACCAATCTCCCGCAAGGTTTGATTTACCACCTTAATTTGTTCCTGAAAACCGCCATGGCTGATGTCCACAACATGAAGCAGAATATCCGCTTCACGTACCTCATCCAGTGTTGATTTAAAAGATTCTACAAGGCTGTGCGGAAGCTTCCGTATAAATCCTACGGTATCTGTAAGCAAAAAAGGCAGATTCCCTATGGCTACCTTCCTAACGGTGGTATCCAGGGTAGCAAAGAGCTTGTTTTCCTCAAAAACCTCGGATTTGCTCAGTACATTCATCAGGGTGGATTTACCTACATTGGTATATCCAACCAGTGCCACCCTCACCAGTTTACCCCGGTTCTTCCGCTGGGTGGCCTTTTGCTTGTCAATTTTGGCCAACTGGTTTTTCAGCCGGGTTATTTTGTCCCTTACAATTCTCCGGTCGGTTTCAATCTCCCGCTCACCGGGACCTCTTGTTCCAATGCCACCCCGTTGTCTTTCCAGATGGGTCCACATCCCGGTCAGCCTGGGAAGCAGATACTCATACTGGGCAAGTTCCACCTGGGTTTTTGCATGGGCAGTTTTGGCCCGCTTGGCAAAAATGTCCAAAATGAGGTTGGTACGGTCCATCACTTTCGACTTCATCAGTTTCTCCACATTCCTCAACTGGGAAGGCGTTAGCTCTTCGTCGAAAATGACCGTATCTACATTGTTTTCCTTATTGTATTGCTTGATCTCGTTTAATTTACCTGAACCGATAAAGGTCTTGGGATCCGGCTTGCTCAATTGCTGGGTAAATTTTTTAACGGGATTGGCACCCGCTGTTCTGGCAAGAAATGCCAGCTCATCCAGATATTCCTCTACTTTATTTTCATCCTGTTCCTGATTTATGATTCCTACCAATACAACACGTTCAGCATCAAATTTCTTTTTTTCAAGCATATGTATTAACCTCTAATGATTTACTGCAAAAGTATATATTTTACTCCATCTGTAAATGTAACCTTTCACTATTGACTTAACGTTAAACTCCTTCCCGAATATTGTATCCAATTAAAAAAAGAGCCCGATACACAACCTTTAATTTTTTTAATTTTGAAATAAAAACCATAAAACTGTCATCTATGAAACCATTCAAATTATTTTTCGCAGCTTTTCTGTTATTCTTATTTATAATCCCTTCAACCGGCTTTTCCTATACCGGACAAGTCGTTAAGCAACATCAAACACCGGGGAAAATTCCGACTGGAATGGCTTATGACGGGGAGTATATATGGCTGGCCGACCGAAAAGCCAAACAATTGTTTGCCATCGATCCCGAAACCGGTAAAACCGTTAAAAAGATCGGTACACCCGGGTACTGGCCGATGGGTCTGGCCTGGGATGGCAATGCTCTGTGGAATGTGGATGTAAAAGGTGGCATTCCCCTGTCTGAAAATTATGACGGTGTAGTATACCGGCTGAATCCTGAAGACGGCACCGTGATGCATACCGTAAGCGCCCCGACAAACAGCCCCCGGGGGCTTGCCTGGGACGGGAAATATCTCTGGTGTGTAGACAATGATGAGGATAAGATCATTCAGTTCAATCCCAGTGACGGCACCACCATAAAATCATTCAAAGCGCCGGCCAACGATCCCAGAGGCCTCACATACGACGGAAAATACCTCTGGATTTCCGACAGAATAAACAATGAAATTTATATGGTATCGCCTGAGAACGGTTCGGTGATTATCATTGCGCAGGCACCGGAAGAATTTACCCGGGGACTTGCCTTTTTCGGAGAGAACCTTTGGGCTGCAGATTCCCAGAGCGATGCAATGTATCAGCTCAAAGTGGACGACGGAACAAAATACAGGAGAACCCAGGCCCATAAAGCCACAGTGACTTATACCCATCAGATCACCAATTTCGGGCCGGGCGATGTGAAAGAGGCCGATATCCATGTGGCCATACCCAAAGATCGTCCCAACCAGGAAATCAAGGGAGAAATCTCCTACTCCCCGGAATATACCGATGTGGTTAGCGATCAGTGGGATCAGCAAACGGCTCATCTGCATAAAGAAGATATCGGCCCCAATGAAACGGTTAGATTCGAAATGAAAGTGGATGCCACACTTTATGATGTGCGTTATTTCATATATCCCGATAAAGTAGGCAGCCTGAAGGAAATTCCCCAGGATATCAAAAATAAATATCTGGCCAATAACGAGAAATATCAATACAACCATCCCACCATCAAAAAAGCAGTGAAAGAAGCTCTGGGTGAGAGTGATAATCCATACTGGATGGCCAGGGATATTTTTAATTACCTGATCGATAACATGTACTATGAAATGGTGGGCGGATGGAATACAGCGCCCACGGTAATTGAGAGGGGCAACGGCTCATGCTCGGAGTACACCTTTGCTTTCATCTCTATGTGCCGTTCGGTAGGCATACCTGCAAGATATGTCGGATCGGTAGTGATCAGGGGAGACGAAGCCAGCCTGGATGATGTGTACCACCGGTGGGTGGAAATATATCTTCCCAATTATGGCTGGGTTCCCATTGACCCAGAAGGTGGTGACGATGAGCTTCCCAGAAACCAGGCCAATGCCATCGGTCACCTTTCCCCGCGTTTCCTGATCACTACACAGAGCAGTGGCGGATCGGAAACCATGAAATGGACCTACAATTCAAACGATTCCTGGGTTACCGAGCCGAAAACTTATGTTGTTTCCGATCATTTTGCCGACTGGCAACCACGGGAATAAAATAAACAACTTACCGGTTCCGGTTGTTTTACCGGAACCGGTATTCAATAATAATTTTAGTGGATATGGACGAAGAAGCACTGGAAAAGAAAAAATTTTTCTACAGCCTTATATTCCCGGGGTCATTTGTGATCCTTTTATGGCTGATTAAACTAACGGAGCTCGCGCTTGAAGTGAGGTTTTCCAATCTTGGGGTTTATCCCCTGGAAACGGATGGACTGGTAGGCATCGTTATGGGGCCATTGATTCATGGAGACCTTCAGCATTTGCTTGCCAATTCCATTCCCCTGGTAATCCTCGGCATGGGCCTGTTTTATTTTTATGATACGATAGCGCTCAGGGTATTCCTTTTCATTTATTTTCTTTCCGGCATTATGCTCTGGTTTGGTGGCCGTGAGGCATATCACATCGGGGCAAGCGGACTGATTTACGGGCTGGCCGCCTTTCTTTTCCTTAGCGGGATCATCCGCAAACACGTTCGGTTAATGGCCTTATCCCTGTTGGTTGCATTTCTCTACGGGGGGATGATATGGGGATTGTTGCCCCTGCGCGAACAAGTATCGTGGGAAGGCCACCTTTTTGGAGCCATTGCCGGCGTGGCCATGGCATTCTATTATAAGGACATGGGCCCCCAAAGGAAAAAGTACGACTGGGAGATCGAGGAGGAGATGGAAGAGAAGAATATGGATTATTACGACTGGCAGATTGAGCAATATCTGAAGGAAAAGGAAAGAAGAGGAAAGCGGCGGCCCCCCAAGGAATAGAGTACCTGCCTGCCCTGTTGTTAAAAAATAAGTTCCATCCCACCCTAAATAAAACAAATGAGTAGTGGTATTTTTCCCACAAATTTCATAATTTTAAAATCGTTTATAACCATGCTTACCACCCACATACATGGAATACAGGAACAAACTGAACATCAAGGATTGGGCTGTAGAAGATCAGCCAAGGGAAAAACTGATTAAAAAAGGCGTCAACGCACTTTCTGATGCGGAAATTCTGGCCACCCTGATAGGTTCCGGCAGCACAACCGAAACTGCAGTAGAGCTGACCAAGCGTATACTCAAGGACGTGGATCACAACCTGAACGAGCTCGGCAAATTAACTATCCATGATCTTCAAAAGTATAAAGGGATAGGGCAGGCCAAAGCCATTGCCATTGCCGCAGCCCTGGAACTGGGCAAAAGGAGAAAGCTTGCCGAAATTGTCAACAAGAAACAGATCAAATCCAGCCAGGACGTTTATGAACGATTTCAGCCCAGACTAGTGGATCTTCCGCATGAAGAATTCTGGGTGATATACCTGAACCGTTCCAACCGGATCATCGATGAACAGAAGATCAGCCAGGGAGGAGTTACGGGAACAGTTACAGATGTTAAGATCATCCTTAAACAAGCCATTGAAAAACTGGCTACCGGCATGATCCTTTGCCACAATCATCCTTCAGGCAATATACGGCCGAGCAAAGCCGATTCCAATATCACCCAAAAGCTCAAAAATGCCTCGGCCTATCTCGATATACAGGTGCTGGATCATGTTATTGTGGGGCAAAATGTTTATTATAGTTACGCCGACGAGGGAATATTATGAAGCAGACAAAACAGCCGGATGGTTTACGACATTTAAAGAATCATGAGATCAACTTCATCAAATGGGACAATTGCATCAACAATGCCCATAATGGCATCATTTATGCCTTTTCATGGTATCTGGACATACTCTGTGATGATTGGGAAGCCATTATACAAGATGATTACCAGGCTGTGATGCCGCTTCTTATAAAAAAGAAATCGGGCATTAAACATGTTTATAACACCATTCTGGCCAATCAGCTGGGAGTTTTCTCCACGGAGATCATGGATGAAGATTTGACCAATACTTTCCTGAAAAAAGTGAATCAAACCTATAAAGTTTTCAGCGTTAACCTGAACAAGTTCAACAGGATCGATCCCGCACTTTTCCGGCAGAAAAAAAACAATACCTACGAGTTTGACCTGATCAGCAATTATAATCTCATACGGGGCGCTTATTCAGATGCCGTTTACGACAATATTGAAAAAGCGAAAAGTAAAATGGTGAATATCCTCCGTGGGCTAACAGCGGGTGAGTTCATGGATTTTATTGATTACCGATCGGTTATGATATCGGGACGGCGGAAAAAGGAAACAGTGAAAAAGCTGGGGCAGATCATCGCCTTTGTTATCAACCACGGGCTGGGTGACATATATGCAGCTTTTTCGGAGGAGAATCATTTGTGCGCCGCTGTGTTTTTCCTGAAGTCGAAGAGAAAGGCGACTTTGCTTTATTCAGGGATTACCCGGGAAGGCATCAGATTAAACGCCATGGAGCTGCTCATCGACCGGTTTGTCCAGAATAATGCAGAGAAAAACATTACCCTTAGCTTCGAGAATCTTGTTGTCCCGGACAGGAAGAAATTTTTCTCCGGGTTTGGTGCCGGCAACTATCATTTTACTACCGTAAAAAGTCCCGGAAATCCATTGCGGATTCGGAAATGGTTGTCATAGGTAACGCCATCTTGTTGAATGCTTTAAGAAAGCTATCGCTATAGCCGTTTATATGAAAGCAAAAAATATGAACCTAACCATCGAGGTGAAGGATTAATCGCCGAAATTTCTTAGCTTTATTGCCGATTCATTTTAAATTGCCTTTATCTGATCTCTCACTGTTTAATGCTCCCGGCATTCATCAGATTTATATCTTGCCGGGAGCATTGGCTTATTCCACCCAATTCTTTGGATTTATAATTAATTCCGATTAATTTTAATGATTCAAATACTAAATTTTTCGGATCATGAAAACCAACCGCCGAACTTTCCTGAAATCCGCTTCATTTTTGCCACTATTGGCTGTTCCACGAAGTCTGAGAGCTGAGAATCCACTTTTTAACCGAGTGGATAAGCCGAAGCTCAAGCTCAGCCTGAATGCTTATTCTTTCAACCGACTGCTTCAGAATGGAGAGATGGACCTGTTCCAACTCCTGGATTTTTGTGCACAACACAACCTGGATGCCGTGGACCCGACCGGTTATTATTTCCCGGGATATCCTGAAGTGCCAAAAGATGAATACATCAACCGTTTCAAAAGGCAGGCCTTTCTGATGGGCCTGGACATCAGCGGCACCGGTGTGAGGAATGATTTTTCCAATCCGGATGCCGCTGAACGGGAAAAGGACCTTAAGCATATAAAAGAATGGATTGAGGTAGCTTCAAAGATGGGGGCACCGCTCATCCGCCTTTTTGCAGGCAGAGGCCAGCCCGATGGATACAGCCAGGCAGATGTTAATGAGTGGGTAGTGGATGGTCTGACCCGGGCTGCAGACTATGGAAAAAAATACGGGGTAATGATCGCCATGCAAAACCACAGCGATTTTATCAAAACCTCCGATCACATCATCGAAATTATGGAAACTGCCAATCACGACTGGCTGGGGCTTCACCTCGACATTGGGAGCCTGCGCCAGGGCAATCCTTATGAGGAAATCAAAAAAGTGGTGCCTTATGCCATTACCTGGCAGATTAAAGAACTGGTGTATTTTGACGGAAAGCCCCGGGAAACAAACCTGAAAAAGGTATTCCAGATTGCCGCTGATGCCGGTTACCGTGGTTACCTTCCGCTGGAAACACTGGGCGAAGGGGATCCCTACAAAAAGGTGGAAAAATTAATCGCCCGGGCCAGAAGCGCCCTTGCAACTGTTGAATTTTAAAAGAACTGAATTATGAAATCACTGATCACGGGAATACTGTTTGTATTTATAGCAGCCATAGGATTTGCTCAGCAAAATGACCCAATGAACGGATTGATCTTAACCGGCAAACATCACCCGGGACACAACTGGAAAAAGACAACGCCGGTCATTCGATCGACCCTGGAAAAAGGCAACATGAACGTGGATGTGTCAAAGGATATCGAAGATCTTGCCCGGCTGGATCTCAGCCGGTATGATTTTATGGTGTTGAACTACAACAACTGGGATGATCCCGAAGGACTGAGCGATGCCTCCAAAAAAAACTTTACGACTTATCTTAAAGACGGTGGTGGATTGCTGATCATCCACTTTGCCAATGGTGCCTGGCACAAATCCCTGCCTGAAGCAGGCGAATCCGATTGGCCGGAATTCCGCAAAATCTGCCGGAGGGTATGGGATCATGACGGACCCAGCGCCCATGATGCCTATGGAAAATTCACAGTAGAGGTCACCGATGTGGAGCATGAGATCACCGAGGGCATATCGGATTTTCAAACTACGGACGAACTGTATTACAACCAGGTGGGCGATGAACCGGTGGGTGAACCCTTGTTAGTGGCTAAATCGGAAGATACCGGCAAAAAGGAGCCGCAGGCATGGACCTACCGGTACGGTACAGGAAAAATATTCCAAATTCTTTTGGGTCACGATGCAGAATCCCTGTCGGTGCCAGAAGTACAGCAAATATTGAGAAACGCGGCACAGTGGGCAGGTAAATAGCTATTTTCTTCTTATAAATCAAATAAATTATGAAATCAACCATCCATCTTTTCCTTTTCACACTGGTCACTTCTCTTTTTCTTTCGCTTTCATCAAAAGCTGAAGAAGAGAGAAAAAAGCCCAATGTAATCCTGGTCATAACAGACGATCAGGGTTACGGAGATCTGGCCTGCCACGGCAATCCCATCATTGAAACGCCAAACATGGATGAATTATACGAAGAGAGCGTAAGGCTCACGGATTTTCATGTAGCACCCACCTGTGCTCCCACAAGGGCAGGACTTTTAAGTGGTGCCCATAAAAACCGGGCCGGGGCCTGGCATACCATTGGAGGCTGTAGCCTGCTTCGTGAAAGATTTATCAGCATGCCTGAAGTATTTGACAGAAACGGATATAAAACCGGCATGTTTGGCAAATGGCACCTTGGAGACGCCTATCCCTATCTCCCCCATCACCGGGGCTTTGATGAAGCAGTATATCACGGAGGCGGCGGCGTAGGACAAACCCCCGATTACTGGAACAACGACTATTTCGATGACCATTACTTCCGAAACGGAACGCCCGAAAAATTCGAGGGCTACTGTACCGATGTCTTCTTCGAAGAGGCTTTACACTTCATAGACGAAAACCGGGGAAAGCCCTTCTTCGTATACCTTTCCACCAACGCGCCCCATAGTCCGTTAAATGTGGGTAAGCAATATTACAACCGGTACAGGAATGAAGAGAGGCTCAGCGAACAGGAAAAGGCCTTCTATGGCATGATTACCAATATCGATGACAACCTGGGATTGCTGGAACAAAAGCTGGAAGCATGGAATCTACGCAAAAATACAATATTGATTTTCATGACCGATAACGGCACTGCATACGGAGCAGACATATTCAATGCCGGCATGCGGGGGAACAAAGGTTCCCAGTATGAAGGCGGGCACCGGGTACCCTTTTTCATCCGGTGGGAACAAACCGGCATTAACGGCGGACGGGATGTTGAAGCCCTCAGCTCCCATACCGATGTGCTTCCAACACTGATCGATTTATGCAACCTTACCCCTGTGGACGGCCCTGCCTATGACGGGAGAAGTCTCAAGCCGCTACTAACAGGGAAAACCAAATCATGGCCCGATGAGCGGACAGTAATCATCGATCAAAACCGTAAACAACATCCTGAGAAATGGCACATGAACAGTGTAATGACAGACCAGTGGCGGCTGATCGACGGCAAAGAGCTGTATAACATACAAAAAGATCCGGGACAGAAGCATGACATAGCCTCAGAA
Source organism: uncultured Bacteroidales bacterium (assembly GCA_964399175.1). Lineage (GTDB taxonomy): Bacteria > Bacteroidota > Bacteroidia > Bacteroidales > UBA12077 > JAGXLC01. The sequence goes on from CAYNPZ010000001.1 coordinate 54,289, forward strand.
CATCCGGAAGTTGTCAGGCAACTGCGTGCCGAATATCAACGGTGGTGGGATTACGTGTCTGCTGATTTCGGAAAATATGAAGCCTATAAAATTGGTTTCCCGGGCCATGAAGAAGTCACGCTTACCTGCCATGACCTTCATACACCGGGTATAGTAGCCTGGAATCACTCACAAATCAGACAACCCGGAAACAACAACCTTTTAAAGGGTTACTTTATGATTGATGTGTATGAAAGCGGAACTTACAAAATATCGCTCCGGCGCTGGCCCGGAGAATCAGGTTTGGCATTTGATGAGGCTCCCGGGCAATTGGGAGAAGATCAACCATGGTATGAGGCCAAACCTGAAGGAACTGTTATCAATCTGGAAAGAGCAGCTATTGAAGTGGAAGGCTTACACCTGGAAAAACCGGTGGATATGTCTGCCGAAGAGGTAACCTTCCAGGCAAAATTATCCGGTGGACGGCAACAGTTCAAACCTTATTTTATCACTGAAGACAATGAGGAGTTTGGAGCATTTTATGTGGATATCAAAGCTATAGACTAGAACTTGCTTAATTGAATTGATATATTCGGTCAATTATCAAAAAACAAGTACCCCGCCTGCGGGCGGGCAGGCTAAAAACAAACAATTTCAAAACTTATCCGGCTTTTTGAAGGATCACAAATTCAAATGATCGAAACATGAAAATAAATTATTATTCTAGAGTTCATATGCCACCCGAAAAGTTTAAAATTTCGGTCATTGGATATTATTTGTTATTTGGTACTTTCACAGTTAATCCAATTATTATGCGGAATAAAAATTTAATTTCTTTTACTACTTTATTGATCATAACAATGTTGGGTTGCACCTCTGAAGAAAAGCAACCGGTAGATTATGTGAATCCCTATATTGGCAACATCAGTCATTTGCTGGTGCCTACCTATCCTACGGTACATTTACCGAACAGTTTCCTGCGGGTATATCCCAACCGGGAAAGTTACACCGATGTGTCGATGGAGGGATTCCCCCTGATCATAGTAAATCACCGGGGCAATCCGGCATTTCACCTGAGCCCTTTCCAGGGGAGCGAAAAAAATATTGAGCCTGTGATGTCTTATAGTTACGACAACGAAGAGATTACGCCTTATTCCTGGGCTGTTTACCTGGATGAACAGCAAACACAGGTTAATTTTGGCACATCGCATCAGTCTGCCATGTATCAGGTTGACTTCAATGGTGATAAAGAGTCCTGGATTATCCTGACCGTCCAAAACGGGAGTCTGGAATGGGACGGAAAGGCCATTACAGGATACAAACCAGTAGGGAACAATACGCGAACCCATGTACATCTGCTCCCTGAACAATCTCCTCAAAACGTTTTTGTGCTGGAAGGTGATAATCTAATCAATCAACAGCAGGCCAAGGGGAAAAACGCCTTTCTCGTGCTGAAATACCCTGATAATACCTCTACCGTCAATTTGCGGTATGGCATTTCCTTCATTGATGAAACCCAAGCCAAAAACAACATGGAAAGAGAAGTTGCCGGGAAGGATATGGGTACGCTGCATGCCGAAGGACGAAAGATCTGGAACGATGCCCTTGGCAAAATTGAGGTGGAAAGGGGCAGCGAGGATGACAAAACGATATTTTACACAGCTTTGTACCGTACCTATGAGCGGCCTGTTTCCATCTCAGAGGATGGCCGTTATTTCAGTGCTTTTGATGGCCAGGTGCACGATGACAATGGCACGCCTTTCTACACGGACGACTGGATCTGGGATTCCTATCGCGCCCATCATCCTTTGAACATCATGATCAATGCCGAAAGAGAAAAGTACATACTCCGCTCGTTCATCCGCATGGCCGAACAGATGGATCATTTCTGGGCTCCTATCTTTCCGGGCATCAACGGGAACCGGGCGGTTATGAACTCCAACCACATCGTGGGAACTTTTCTGGATGCTTACCGGAAAGGTTTGAAAAATTTCAACCTGGATAAAGCCTATCAATCCGGCAAAAATGCCATCACACAACAGACGCTGGCACCCTGGTCGGCAGATACAGCAGGCTATCTGAATGAATTTTACCAGGAGCAAGGATACATTCCTGCTTTGCACCCGGGCGAGGAAGAAACCGTGCCGCAGGTAGATGATTTTGAAAGTCGCCAGGCCGTTGCCGTAACATTGGGAACCGCATACGACGAATGGTGTCTGGCGCAGATGGCCAAAGAGCGGGGAAAAGAAGAAGAATATCAGGAATTTGTCGACGGGGCACATAATTACCGCAATCTCTTCCACCCCGAAACACATTTCTTTCATCCCAAAGATAAGGAAGGCAATTTTATACAGCCGTTTGATTACAAATTTTCCGGTGGCATGGGCGCCCGTGACTATTATGATGAAAACAATGGCTGGACCTACCGTTGGGATGTTGTTCATAACATAGCCGACCTAATTGATCTGATGG
>CAYNPZ010000001.1:56839-64041 GCA_964399175.1 uncultured Bacteroidales bacterium
GCCATGTCGGCATTTGTGGTATTCTCCTCTATGGGATTTTACCCGGTAACTCCGGGAATGCCCATATACAACATAGGGTCCCCTGTATTTGATGAGGTAACCATTCATCTTTCCAATGGTGAGGATTTTACCATCGTGGCCAACAACAATTCTCCTCATAACAAGTATATCCAGTCTGCCATTTTTAACGGAAGTCCTCTGGACAAGCCATGGTTTGAACATGAAAAGATGATGGAGGGAGGCACACTTAAGCTGGAAATGGGGCCCAAGGCCAACAGGCAATGGGGAACTTCGGAAGGAGCTGCTCCGCCCTCCTTTGAAATGAAGGCAGAAAAGCAGTAATAATAATCAATCCCTTTGATAATTTGGAATAAAGCACCTGAAAGTTTACCGGATAAAACCATCAGGTGCTTTATCTAAGATAGATATTTGCAATCTCTCTATTCCATTGTAAAATTTTCGCCCGTTACTTCCATTTCTCCGACCAGAACATTGTTATAGCTGCCGGGTCTGCTTTCCGGATCTCTGGGTTGTCGTCCGCCGGCAGATATCAGGAAACTGCCCGGTTCAACCATCCAGTTGCCTTCCTCATTGACAAAAGCAAGATCTTTGGGCGACAGGTCAAAGGTGACCGTCTTTGTTTCATTCTGTTTCAGGTTGATTCTCTTAAAGGCCTGTAATTTTCTTTTGGCAACGGGCAACGAAGCTTTCCGGTCCGTGACATACAACTGAATGACCTCATCACCTGCCATAACTCCGGTATTTTCCACCTCTACGCTTACTTCAAAATTCTCCCCGTTTTTAACTTTGGAAGGATGGCTCAAATTGCTGTATTCAAATGTGGTGTAACTTAATCCATGTCCAAACCTGTAAAGTGGCTCTTCATCGAGGAACCAGTAAGTTCTTCCTTTGGTGATATCGTAATCAGCAATAGGAGGAAGCTGGGTGGTATCTTTATAGAAGGTTACAGGTAACCTTCCGCCGGGATTGTATTCACCGAACAGCACATCAGCAATGGCTGTGCCACCAGCCTGCCCGGGATACCACGCCTCAAGAATGCCAGGAATATTTTCATCCATCCAATTGACGGCCAATGGCATTCCGTTGACAAGTACAACAATGGTATTGGGATTGGCTTGGTAAACCGCTTTGATCAGTTTCAGCTGATTCCCGGGCAACCCGAGTGTTTTGCGATCGGCTGATTCATCGGCTACTTCAAGACTTGTTCCCACGAACAGGATGCTCACGTCGGACTCTCCTGCCAGTTTTGCTGCTTCATTGATGTTTTCGGATTCATTCAGCTTCTGCTCACCGGAACCCTCTCCTTCTTTTTCACCGGTGATAGAACAACCCTGGGCGAACTTCACTTCTGCTTCTCCTTCCAGTGCATTTTTCAGACCTTCCACCGGGGATATTTTAACAGATGGAGAACCGGAATATCCGCCCAGACGAACAACGTTGGCATTGGGTCCGATGGCGGCAACCTGGTCAAGCGAACTTTTATCCAGCGGCAGGATGTTGTTCTCATTTTTCAGAAGTACCATGGATTCCCTGGCTACCTCCAATGCGAGTTCCTGATGCTCCTCGCTTTCCAGTTCAGATTTCGGGATATCCGTGTAGGGTACCTGTTTGTCCGGGTCAAACTCACCCAGCAGAAAGCGGGCCCTGAACAATCTTTTTACCGACTTGTCGATTACATCCTCGGATATGTACCCGGCTTCCACAGCATCCTGCAGATACTTGTCGTACATGAAATCTTCCGTCTGGCAGGTTTCGCATTCCAGGTCGGTACCTGCCTTCACGGCTTCGGCTACGGCCTTTTCCGGATCGGTTTCATATTTATGGCGATGTACAATGTCACTTATCGCTCCACAGTCTGAAACTACATATCCTTTAAAGCCCCATTCCTTTCTGAGCAAATCGGTCAGCAGCCATTCGTTGGCACAGGAGGGAACTCCATTCACGGCATTGTAGGCGCCCATCACCGAATAGACATTTCCTTCGGTAACAGCCGCTTTGAAAGCAGGCAGATAGTATTCACGAAGGAACCTTTCACTCACCTCTGAAGATCCAAAATGCCGGTTGAATTCGCTATTGTTGGCTGCAAAATGCTTGACCGTGGCAATGGCCTTTAAATAATCAGGATGATCCCCCTGTATACCTTTTACAAATGCAGTGGCCATCCGCGAAAGCAGATAGGGATCCTCGCTGTAGGACTCTTCTGTCCGTCCCCACCTCGGATCCCGAAGGATGTTGATGGTGGGAGACCAGTAAGTAAGCTTCTTGCCATAAACATTGTTGTGTATCCGGGCTTCCGTGCTGGTAACACCGGCCATTTCCCTCATCATATCAGGATTCCAGGTGCTTCCCATGCCTATACTCTGGGGAAAGGCAGTGGCACGTCCTGCCCGGGCCACTCCATGGAGGGCCTCATTCCACCAGCCGCCGTCCATACATGCGTTATCCAGATACCGATGATACTCAGCCGGGCTGTTCTCTTTCAACAACTTCATTCTTTCCTTATCAAATTCCTGACCCGGATTCAGCGGATTTTCAAACACAGGATCATAGGGCTGAACATCCAGCCGCTCGATACCCGGAGCAAGATGGCTCATCTGCGAGATTTTCTCTTCCAGGGTCATCCGGGAAACCAGATCATCCACTCTTCTGTCAACACTTAAATCCGTATTTTTGTATGCGGGCTGTTCATTGCAGCCGGAGGTTAAAAGAAGAACAAACAAGAACACCGGTAAAAAACTCATGCCGGTTTTGCTGACTTTGATTTGGATTGAATTAAGCATGGTTGTGGCTTTTGATCATTAAATTAATATTTGAAAAAGATTAAAACTGTTTCCGAATTTTGAAGATAAAGTCACTTTAACAGAAATGGACAATAAAGCCCCATCTGTAATAGATATTCAATGGGTTTTAAATATAATAAAAAAACGAAGAGAAATACATTTAATATGAATATACTAATAAATTAACTCAGGAAATATTACCTTTGGGGGTCATAAACAATTCTTTCTTTGCATTTGTTAGCCTGAGAATCCTAAAAATAAAATATGATGAAAAAGATTATTCTTACACTAACACTCATTGGAATGAGCTTATCATTCGCCAGCGCACAGTCAAATTACAATACCGGCATCGGTTTCAGGGGCGGTCTGTCAAGCGGATTAACCATAAAACATTTTCTGGATTCCGAAACTGCTCTTGAAGGGCTTGCTTCATTCAGGTGGTCAGGTTACCATATAACCGGGCTGTACGAAAAACATGCCCCAGCTTTTGATGTACTGGGCTTCAACTGGTATTACGGGGTAGGCGGTCATATAGGATTCTGGGATGGAGATAACAATCCCTGGTTTGATGACAATCAGAGCTATACAGTAGTGGGTGTCGATGGTATTGTCGGTTTGGAATACACCTTCGAAGAGATACCCATCAACCTAAGTGTAGACTGGAAACCAGCCTTTAACCTGGCAGGTGACACAGGCTTCTGGGGAGATGATGCGGGCTTCTCCGTCCGGTTTGTATTTTGAAAAAAGCATGGAATAGCTTTCTAAAAAGGGATATAAATTCTTAAAATAGCAAGAGAGTAGTAAAAAATTGATTGAACAGGCTTAAAATAAATCCGTTGATTCCATGCAACAAGCCCGCAGGGTATATATTGTTGGAGAAACAACATTCGATATCATCTTCAGGGATAATCAGCCTAAAGAAGCCAGGGTAGGCGGATCGCAGCTCAATACATGTGTCTCCCTCGGAAGGCTGGGCATACCGGTTACATTCATCACCATGTTTGGGAATGATCAGGTGGGTGACATAGCGTCGCGTTTTCTTAAAGAAAATAATATTTCGGATGAGTATGTCACCCGGTATGAAGGCAATTCACGGGTAGCCCTTGCCTTCCTTGATGAAAACAACAATGCCCATTACACCTTTTTTAAATCTTCTTTAGAGTATGGCATGAGATATCCTGAGCCAGAAAAGGACGATTTGGTTCTTTTCGGTTCTTCCTTTGCTGTAAAGGATGATGGCAGAGAAGAATTGATGGATTTTATTGAAGGATCCGAAAAAAACGGAGCCATCATTTTGTATGATCCGAATTTCCGTAAGACCAATGCTCGAAACCGGGATCAGATAAAAACAAGAGTAGAACATAACATCCGATATGCAGATCTGGTAAAAGGTTCGGATGAAGATTTTTCAAATCTCTACGGAGCAGGTGACGTAAACCGGGCCTGGGAATTGTTATCGGAGATCAAAACCCTTCCTTTGATATATACTGCCGGTGCAAAGGAAGTATGGGTAAAGACCCCTTCCTTTGAAAAAAGCTATCAGGTGCCTTCCATTCAGCCGGTCAGTACAATCGGAGCTGGGGATACTTTTAATGCAGGAGTAATCTACCGGTTATTCAAGATGGGCATCCGCAAAAATGAAATCCATACCATAAGTGAGCAAGAGTGGGACCAGATCATTCATACCTCAACGGAATTTGCCCGGCACGTTTGCATGCATTATGACAACTATCTTTCAGAGTCATTCGCAGAAGAACAACATTAACAGACCAAAAAACCCACTATGCTTGTTTTTGTTCGTAAATTCTGAGTGCGAAATCATCCTGAATGATTGTAAAAACAAAAATTATAAAGAACTTTTTTATCTTTGAGTTAATTAAAAAGAAGATTTTAATCCATAACAACAAACAGTATGAAAATTGGTATCGGATCCGACCACGGTGGATTTGAAATAAAGCAAATCCTGAAAGACCGGCTGGAAAAACAAAACTACACCATCATAGACTTCGGAAATTTCGAAATCAATCCCGAAGATGATTACCCGGATTTTGTCATTCCCCTTGCAAAGGCAGTTGCAAATAATGAAGTGGCCAGGGGTATTGCCATTTGCGGTAGCGGAGTTGGAGCTTCTATAGCAGCCAATAAAGTAAAAGGGGCAAGAGCAGGGCTGGTGCATGACCATTATTCAGCCCATCAGGGAGTTGAAGATGACAACATGAACATCCTCTGCATGGGAGGTCGGCTAGTTGGAGTTGACAAGGCTATTGAACTGTCGAGTACATTCCTTAAAGCCGAATTTTCAAATGAGGAAAGACATATAAGAAGGCTTGGGAAGATTGAAGATTGTAAATGCCAGCCGTGAAACCCGGAATAAAATGAACTATCGGAAGATGAGCTTATATAAATTCTAAATAGAGATAATCTTCCGGCTAAATTCCCCCCGTTCAGAGGGGCAGGCTCTAATCTCCCCTGCTTCAGCGGGACTCCGTCCAGGAATGAGAAATCTCTCCAAGAAGATAATCTGATGAAAACTTTGTGCCATATGTTATTTAACACAACACAATTATGTTTTGATTATCAATGCATTTGTTTATTTTGTTTAAATTTATATTATATCCTTTAAACAATTTTCCACAGGAGGTGTTAGGATATAATTCTTTAACTAAAAAATTTTATATCATGAAAAAACACATCCTAACATTTATGAAGCGTAGGCTGACATACCAGATTTTTCTGTTGTCAGCCCTGGCTATTTTTGCTGTATCTTGTGAAAAAAAAGATTCGGTTACGCCTGTTGAAACTGAAAACTCTGAACTGTCTATTGTAGAAGCACTTCAATCCTTCAGTGAGACTGAGACGGAAGAAGGAGCCAATCTTAAAAGAGGCCGTGGCGCTCCGGCACCAGGAGACGAGTCCATCGCCGAAATCGCCATTGATGCAGAATTTAATGAGCTTGTCGCTGCTCTGACTTACGTAGACGAGGAACTGGATGCCGGCCTGGTGGATCTTTTCCTCAAAGGTACTGATCAGTACACAGTTTTCGCTCCGACGGACAAAGCTTTTGAAGCTCTCTACGAGGCTCAGGGGGTCGAAGAAATTTCTGATCTTCCCGCCAAACTTGTGCTGGACGTTCTGTTCTATCATGTAACTGAAGGTCGCAGGGCTTCCAACAGTGTGGTTCCACCGAAAGGTCACAGGACCATTACAACCCTACTTGAAGAAACATTCAAGGTGGATCCGGAAGGCAAGATCGAGGCCATTGGCAATTCAGCCAAAATTGTTGCCGCTGACATCTCTGCCTCCAATGGTATCATCCATGTGATTGACAATGTAATATTGCCCATCCATGGAGATGAAAGTTCCAAAGCAGCTGTTAAAAAAGGGCATGAAGGAAATGGAAAATCCTTGCCTCCCGGAGATAAATCCATTGCCGCCATTGTTATAGATGCTGGATTCAGCGAGCTTGTTGGCGCGCTGCAGTACGTAGATGATTCACTGGATGCCGGGCTCGTAGACCTCTTCCAGAACGGTACCGACCAGTATACGGTATTTGCCCCGTCTAACGAAGCTTTTGAAGCTCTCTACACTGCGTTGGGTGCTGACGGAATTACCGACCTGGAACCGGAACTGGTACTTGATGTTTTGCTTTATCACGTGACTGAAGGCCGCCGTGCTTCCAACAGTGTTGTTCCGCCGATGAAGCCAAGGACCATTACAACCCTTCTCGGAGAAACCTTCTCGGTGAATTCAGAAGGCAAGATCATGGCAATCGGTAATTCAGCCAACATCGTTACCGCTGACATCTCTGCCTCTAACGGCATCATCCATGCCATTGATGCGGTATTGTTACCCCAGGAGTAAAAGGAAACAGAAGTTTATTGACTGATTTTCCTGATTTTAATTGATCAAATCATAGTATCTAAAAGAAGCTGTCATATAAAGGCAGCTTCTTTTTCTCTTGGGTTCACTCCCTTTTCTCCGGCGTATCCAACCGTGCATTTATAAACGCATCGTCATACCCTTCTCTGATCAGTACATTTTTGCATTCCAGGGCCTCCGGTTTTTTCTCAAAAGGACCCAGCCTGATTCTGTAAAGATTGTCCTCTTCTGTAATCTCAATCCGGTAGGTAAACTTTCTGGAAAGCTCTTTTGCCCTTTCGTGGGAATAATCCTGATTATGGAACGCCCCGGCCTGAACATAATAAATGCTGTCCTCGGGGGTCAGCTCTTCACCTTCCCCGGCAGTTTTTTTCATGGCGCCGCATCCGGAGAACAGTACTGCGGATAAAATTGCAAGGACCAATATGTTGCCCAAATTAAAGCACTTTTTCATGATGTTGAATTTTGTCTACAATTTTAAAAATAATCTTTCTAAAATGGATAAGGATTGAATGTTTCATT
>CAYNPZ010000002.1:0-51965 GCA_964399175.1 uncultured Bacteroidales bacterium
TCCATCAGATAGGAATACTGCATGTAAACCGCCACTGGCCATATGCGTGTCCGTTGGCGGCAATATTTAAAGACAGATACATATGCAGTTTATTTACATTGATGAAAGCGGTACTGGAGACGAAACCATTGGTGTTATGGCAGGGGTGATTGCAGATTCTTATCGCATGAGATTGACTAAAGAAGATTGGTCTAGTCTTTTGAGAGAGTTGAGTGAGATAGTTGGTAGAGAAGTTGATGAAATTCATACAAGAGAATTTTATTCTGGAAACATTCCTTGGAGAGACTTAAATGGTAATCAAAGATCAGCGATTATTGATGCAATATTTGATTGGTTGCAGGCAAGAAAACATTCTATTGTCTATACAGCTGTGGATAAAGAATCTTTTTACAATAATAAGAGTAATGAGCCTATGTTAAATGATGTAGGAACTGTTTGGCGATTTATGGCTCTTCATATAGCATTTTCAATACAAAAGAAATTTCAACGGTTCACCGAGAGGTAAGAAGAGAATAAAAATCAAAAAGGCTCAAGTGTTTTAATATTTGATCATGAAGATAGAGAACAACAGAGATATGCCGATATGATTTTATATCCACCTAAAAGCCCCATTGCCAAAAAAATAAGCAGTGGCCTGAAAATTTTCAGGCCACTGCTTATTTTTTTCTGGTATGACAATCTTTTACGGCTCGTAATCGGTGGCAAGCACCTTGAACTCGGTCCGCCGGTTGATCTGGTTTGCTACTTCCTGTTGTTTTTCTGATTCCAGGTTCTTGATGAACTGTTCTGTCAGCAGATCACCCTGGTCAAAGAATTCATATTCCTCTGCCATTTGTTGATCCACTTCCTTAGGTTTTGAAGCAGCATACCCTTTGGCTCTTAATCTTTCCGGATCAATGCCATGGTCGATAAGATAGTTAACCACTGATTGGGCCCGTTTGGTAGAGAGTTCAATGTTGTAACCGTGGTCTCCCCGATAGTCGGTATGAGCCCTTAGCTCTATGATAACCCTGGGGTTATCCCTTAATGTTTCCACCAATTGATCCAAAGCTTTTTTGGATTCCGATCTCAGACTCCAGTCGTCATAATCATAGAAAATGTTGGGTAGCTCAATGGGCTCCTCGATGGATGAAAGCAGCAGCTCAGGCTTGAATGTCTTACTTGATTCAAGTTCTGTGGTAGAAACGTTTCCTTTGTTGGTCAGGTATTTCTTTTTTGAAGCCACGAAAACGTAATCGGTTTCCGGGCGGAGCATGAATTTGAATTGTCCGTCTTCCCCCGTTTTGGAGCTCATGGTCATCCCGTCGCTTCCAACCAGTTTAACCTGGGCATTCTGAATGGGCTCTTCTGTTTTCTTATCTTTCACTACCCCCTGGACGCTGAATTTTAAAGGAGGCAGAACAAAAGAAAAGATATCATCATCCCCTTCCCTGGATGAACTAAAATATCCCCTTTCTTTTTCCGCTTCAAAGATGATCCCGAAATCGTCGTGGGTTGAGTTGATCGGATACCGCATGTTTTCTACATTGTATTCTCCGTTGCTCTGAACGTTGGCTTTAAATATGTCCAGTCCACCCATGCCCAGATGATAATCGGATGAAAAATACAGTGTTCCGTCAGGATGAATGAAGGGGAACATTTCATTTCCCGGGGTATTGATCTGATCCCCCAGGTTTACCGGGCTGCTCCAGCTATCGCCTTTTCTGTTTACTTTCCAGATATCCATTTTACCGTGCCCACCCGGCCGATTGGACACGAAATACAGAGTGGAGCCATCATCGGTAATAGCGGGATGGGCGGCCACCAGGCTGTCGGCAGTCAGGGTGAGCGGCTCGGGATTTTCCCAATCCCCGTTCTCCTTTACAGACCGGAAGATGCTACAGCCCATTTTTTTCTGCTTATCCACTTCACATCTCGTAAAATACATGGTGCTGTAGTTTCCTGTAAAAGAGGCGGCACCTTCTTCTACTTCCGTATTTACCTCCCCCCGAATGGGTTCAGGATCGCTCCACCTTCCCGAAACATCTTTCTGAGAATAAAAAATGTCTGTGAAATGCTCGCCGGTGCCTCCATGGGTCTCCTCCCCGGTGCATTCCTCCCTTGAAGTGGTAAGATAGATCTCGTTATACTCTGCCTTGGAATAGGTGGGGCAAAAGTCTCTTTCTGTCGAGTTTAGGAATCTTTGTTTCGCTACTTTATATCCGTTGGGGTTTTCTTTCCATTTTTTGGCCATTGTACAGGATTTCACTCCTCTTTCGCCCCTGGGGTCATCGGGTTTTAATTTTTGATATTCTTTGTAGCTTCCGATGGCTTCCTCGAATTTTTCATTGGTCTTTAAGGCATTGGCATGGTAAAGATAAATCAGGGGATTGTCGTACTCTCTTTTAATGGCCTTGCTGTACCAGAGTTCTGCTTTCCTGGTTTGGCCCGATTTTCTGTAACATTCGGCTATTTTGAAGGTAATCTCGTCTTTGATGGCACTTCCCTGAATCTTGTCATAAGCGTCGCGGTAAAGATCAACTGCCTTGTAAAACTGACCAGCCTGATAGGTTTCTTCGGCTTTGTTAAAAAATTTCATTTGGGCATTAGCCCCGGAGAAAAGGAAAATGCTAAGAAAGAGGGTGATCGTAAATCTCAGTTTCATAAATCAATGTTTTGTCTGACCGACATTATTCTAAAAAACATATCTTATATACGTTCTTTTAAGAATTGTGTTGTCTTTTTACTCTTGAAAATATCAATAAAACTGTATAAAAGTAAAGATTTTTAGCAGAAATAAAAATACTGATAATCAAAATCAATCAACGGGTAAATAACATTTCACGGTACTTTGGAAACGGCCACATTTCGTCATCCACGATTCTTTCCAGCTTATCGATGTGATTTCTTATGTCACTGAAATACGATACCACATTTTCGTGGTAGGCATAAGCCTTTTCTTTTTCGTTTTCAATTTGATTGGCTTTTTTCCGTGCATTGACCATATCCACCACTTTTTCTCTTATGGTATTGATATGGCGGGCGATCTTTTCCACGGTATCCAGCTGATGATGGGCCATTACCTTGTATTGTTCCTCTGGATAAATTTCCCTGAGCTCTTTAACGTTCTGCAACATGGTATTCTGGTATTTGATCGCCGTTGGTATGATGTGATTCATGGCCAGGTCTCCCAGCACCCTTGCTTCAATCTGCATGCGTTTGGTGAAATGTTCCAGCTGGATGCCCTGACGGGCTTCCAGTTCGCGTTCGTTGAGGATGTTGTTGTTTCTGAAAACTTCGATGGTTTTAGGGCTAAGAAATGCTTCCAGGGAACCGGGGATGCTTTTGATGTTTGACAGGCCGCGCCTGGCTGCTTCTTCTACCCATTCCTGGCTGTAGCCATCGCCTTCAAAACGGATGTCCTTCGATTCTGTAATGTATTGTTTCAGAACCCGGAAAATGGCTTCATCCTTTTTGATGTTTTCCGAGGAAACCAGCTTATCCACTTCTTCCCTGAATTTGTTCAGCTGATCGGCCACAATGGTGTTCAATACAATCATGGGGGAGGCTACATTTGCCGAAGAGCCCACGGCTCGAAACTCAAACCGGTTTCCTGTGAAGGCGAAAGGGGAGGTTCTGTTTCTGTCGGTATTGTCGAGGAGAATCTCGGGAATCTTACCTATATCCAGCTTGAGCTCACCTTTTTCTTCGGGTGTCATTTTGGTGCTGTCCACCCTTTGTTCCAGGTCATCAAGCATCTGGCTCAGTTTGGTGCCGATGAATACAGACATTATAGAAGGCGGCGCCTCACTGGCTCCGAGGCGGTAATCATTGCCCGTGAAGGCTATGCTGGCTCTCAACAGATCGGCATGTTCGTATACTGCTTTAATAGTATTAATGAAGAAAGTGATAAACTGAAAGTTGTTTTTGGGTGTCTTACCCGGCGAAAGCAGGTTTCTGCCTGTGTCGGTCACTAACGACCAGTTGTTGTGTTTTCCCGAGCCGTTGATGCCGTCAAAAGGCTTTTCATGGAAGAGAACACGGAATTTGTGCCTTTTGGCGACTCTTTCCATGAGTGACATTAACATCTGGTTATGATCAACAGATAAGTTGGCCTCCTCAAAACGGGGTGCACACTCAAACTGATTGGGCGCTACTTCATTGTGCCGGGTTTTTATGGGTACTCCCAGTCTGTATGCTTCTATTTCGAAATCATGCATAAAGTTTTTAACCCGGTCGGTCAGCGAACCGAAGTAGTGATCATTTAACTGCTGGTCCTTTGGTGAGGGATGACCGATCAGGGTTCTGCCGGTAAGATACAGATCGGGCCTTGCATTATAGAAGGCTTCATCGATCAGGAAATATTCCTGTTCCCATCCCAGGGTGACATTTACCTTACTGATGCTTTTGTCAAAATATTTGCAAACTTCGGTTGCCGCCTTATCAATATAATTCAGTGATTTAATCAGAGGGGTTTTGTAATCCAGGGCTTCTCCGTTATATGAAACAAAAATGGTTGGAATACACAGGGTTCTGCCATAGACAAAAGCTGGTGAAGAGGGATCCCAGGCTGTATAACCCCTGGCTTCAAAGGTATTCCGTAATCCTCCGCTGGGAAAGCTTGAGGCGTCACTTTCCTGCTGAACCAGCATCTCACCCTGGAAATTTTCAATGATTCCTCCATTGTCGGCAGGTTCAAAAAACGCATCATGTTTTTCAGCGGTGGTTCCTGTTAATGGATGAAACCAGTGAGTGTAATGGGTTGCTCCGCGATCAATGGCCCAGGCTTTCATACCTGATGCTACCTGATTGGCATACTGCCTGTCAATTTTTACTCCTTTCTCAATGGCTTCAAGGACGTTATCATAGGCCTCTTCTGAGAAATATTCCTGCATTTTCTTTGTATCAAAAACATTCTCGCCGAAATAACGGGAGGTTTTCACAGCAGGCAGTTCAACCTGAACGGGTTTGCGTTTTAAAACCTCATCAATTGCTTTAAATCTTATGGTAGACATAATGGTAAATTTTTATTGCTTTATAAGTTTAGTGCAAATATATAAACATTTTAATGCCCCCTCAATTTTATGGGGTTGAAATTGATTTTTGTTTTGATCCTTTTATAGCACCCCTGTTGATTCGAGGATGTTTTGAATTCAGGACCTGTAATTCACATTGCCGGCTATTGCATAGAGGGTTTGTTTTATCAAATAGGGAATGAAGAAACCCTTTAGTAAATATTGCGGTACAAAGATATTTTGTATAATTTTGCAATACTATGAATAATTATACTTCAAAAGACAAGATAGAACGTTTACGTTTGGTAAGAAGTTTGATCCAGGAGAAGAAAATTACTTCTCAGGAGGATCTGCTGGAACATGTAAAAAAACATGGTATCCATACCACGCAGGCTACCCTTTCACGTGATTTGAAGTATTTGAAAGCCACCAAAAAGTACGATGATACCCTCAAGGGGTACATGTATGTTCTACCTGAAAATCAATCTTCCTCGGGTCAGGAAATCCGGTTTGCCCTTGATGAATTCATTTCCTTGGATTTCAGCGGCAATATTGCCGTTATAAAAACAAGCAGTGGCTTTGCCAATGCAATAGCCATCTATCTCGACCGGATTTATTTTGAAGAAGCGGTGGGAACCTTGGCCGGCGACGACACCATTTTGATCGTTTTGCGGGAGGGAGTGAAGAAAAAGGATTTTGTCAATTCCCTGCTGGAACACATCCCGGAACTGAAAAATAAAGTGGACATTGACTGGCAGGATTATGAATAATTCGGGCTAAATGTTTCACGAGGTCTGTTAAATGAACTTTATGCTTTGGCTTTTGCTGCACCTTCCATTAACAATCTGTTAAAACCGCCTCTGTGCATGCTCGCACTTACATTTGCACTGAAAAACGTTAGAGGGAAATCTGAAATTTTTGTATAAACTTACAAAATTTATTCAATGGGGTCAATTTAGTTTTATCCTGTATTGGAATATTTTGAATGAAAAACAAATGAAAATAATTTGAAAAATTATAAATGAATTTTGTATATTTATGCAAAATTTATATATTTGCATTTTGATTATGTATAATTCATTGTATAAATGGTATTCTTATGAAAGAAGAGCAAATCACAATTCGTTATAGTGGACCGGAAGATACGGTATATTCACCACAGATCCATCAAATGTACAAGAAAGAAGCAGCAAACGGAGATATAGGGCTTGCAGTAAGGTCGGTTCCCTACCTGAATGATGTTATTTCAAAGGGTAAAGGGGTGTTTGCCTTTCATGGCGATCAGCTGGCCGGATTCTGCTATATTGAAGCCTGGGAACATGAGAAATATCTTGCCAATTCAGGGTTGATTGTTCTTCCTGAATTCAGGGGTAAAGGAGTGGCCAAGAAGATCAAATTCGGTGCTTTTAAGTTATCCCGAAAGATGTTTCCCCACGCCAAGTTATTCGGGCTAACCACCAATTCGGCTGTTATGCGGATCAATGCGGAATTGGGCTATATACCCGTCACGTTTTCCAAGCTGACCCAGGATCCCCAGTTCTGGAAAGGATGTGAATCGTGTCCGAACTATGATATACTATTGCGCAAAGGGATGAAAAACTGCCTTTGTACGGCTATGATCTTTGATCCCGAAATACATACGAGTAAATATGAAGAAAAAGAATTCCGGAAAGAAAAAAATAGTGCTGGCCTTTAGCGGAGGGCTGGATACCTGCTTTGTTGCCAAATATCTATCGGATAAGGGATATGAGGTGCACAGTTTATTTTTATATTCAGGCAGGGCAAATGAGGAGGAATTAAATAAAATTGACTCTTTGGCCGGTGAAGTTGGGGTGAAATCACATCAGGCAATCGATATATCGGAGGAATATTATCAAAATTGTATCCGGTACCTTGTGGCGGGTAATGTATTGAGAAATGGTAATTACCCCTTGTCTGTCAGTTCAGAGCGTTATTTTCAGGCTGCGCGTGTGGCCAGATACGCCGAACAGATCGGTGCATATGCTGTGGCACACGGAAGCACAGGGGCAGGGAACGATCAGGTAAGATTTGACACTGTAATTTCTGTTTTGGCACCGGATCTGGAAATTTTTGCTCCCGTCAGGGACAATAAATTAACACGGGAAGAGGAAATTTCATACCTGAAGGACCATGGCGTTGATATCAACAGGGAGGAGCACAAATACTCACTCAACGAAGGCCTCTGGGGTACAAGCATCGGTGGCGATGAAACATTGACATCACACCTATCTTTAAAGGATTCCTCATACCATGACCCCAATCATAAGGAGAACCGTGAGCTGGTCCTTTCTTTTGAACAGGGAGAATGTACAGGCATCAATCAGAGCAAATTCAGTGATCCGATAGAAACAATAGAGGCTTTGAACCAGATTGGCAAAGAATATGGAGTGGGAATGGATTATCATACAGGCGATACCATAATCGGTGAAAAGGGCCGGATAGCTTTTCAGGCACCGGCTGCCCTGATGATCATTAAAGGCCATCATCTCCTGGAAAAACACACCCTTACCAAACATCAGCTTCAGTGGAAAAATCATATTGCAGACTGGTACGGTAGCATGTTGCATGAGGGTTTGTATATGGAACCTGCCATGCGGGATGCGGAAAAATTTTTGGAGAGTTCTCAGCAATATGTTACAGGAGAGGTGTATATAAAGCTTCGGGAAAAGGATTTCAAGCTCCTGGGCATCAAATCTCCTTATGATCTGATGGAGGCCTCCAATAACCAGTATGGTGAAAAGTACACAGGCTGGGATGCTGAAGATGTTAAAGGATTCATAAAGATATATTCCAATTCGCTCAAGAATTACTATGGATTGCACCGGGATCTGATCAATTATGAATATACACAGTAAATTACATAAGGTCGACACCGCGGGATTGCTGAAATCAATGGTGAGCATTCCTTCATATAGCGGGGATGAAGGGGAGGCTGCGAATTATCTTGAAGGTCATATGAAAGAACTGGGACTGGCGCCTCATCGCAAAAAGAATAATTTGTGGGCCTTTCCGGCGAATTTTAAGGAAGGGCAACCCAATGTTTTGCTCAATGCGCACCTGGATACGGTGAGACCTTCAGAAGCCTGGAGTATGGATCCCCATCATCCCGTTGAAAAGAGAGGAAAGATCTATGGACTGGGAACCAATGACGACGGAGCCTCGTTGGTATGTTTGCTGAATACGTTCATGCATTTTTATGAGAAGGAGCTCCCTGTAAATATCATCTTTTCAGCTACTGCAGAAGAAGAAACAGGAGGAAAGGACGGTATTCAGTCCATGGTGCAAGAATTGCCGGAAATCTCCCTGGGCATTATGGGAGAACCCACACAGATGCAAATGGCCACAGGAGAGCGGGGATTGCTTGTTATAAACGGAAAAGTAAAGGGAACAACAAAACATGCTGCCCTCGAAAATAACGACAATGCCATTATAAATGCCATGGAGGTGTTGAATAAACTTCAGAAATTATCGTTTGAAAAAACTTC
Organism: uncultured Bacteroidales bacterium; assembly: GCA_964399175.1. GTDB lineage: Bacteria > Bacteroidota > Bacteroidia > Bacteroidales > UBA12077 > JAGXLC01. Next base: position 8,501 of record CAYNPZ010000002.1, read on the forward strand.
TGATATTCTCAGTGATGTGAAGGTGACCGTTTCGGAAATCTATGCAGGAATACAACATAATGTTACACCTGCTGAGTGCAGTTTCGTGCTTGATATTAGGATGAATGAGCAATATACGCCGCAGGAAATTTTAAATATACTGGAAGAAGAACTGGGTTGTACCCTTGAAGCCCGGTCGCTGGATAAAAAGGCCTCGGGAATTGCTCTGGGCCATCCAATCGTTGAAAGTGCCAGAGCATTAAATCTAAAGTTATACGGATCTTCAACATTATCCAATATGGCTTATGTTTCGTTCCCCTCCGTGAAAATCGGACCTGGTGATTCAGCACGGTCTCACAGGCCGGATGAATTTATCTGCCGGACAGAATTGGATACGGGAAAATTGTATTATAAAAGATTAATGAATCAATATATATCGCTGTTATGAAACTTTGGTCGGAAAATAACCATACCGAGGATTGGGTGTATCAACACACCACATCTGACCGGACATTTGATGAAAAGCTGGCTCCCTTTGACGTTATAGGATCCATCGCCCATCTTACCATGTTGCGAAAGTGTAATTTCGTACGTGCGAAGGAATTTGAGGTGATGAAGAGCGAGCTGATCAAGATTTATCATGAGACTTTGCAGGAAGACTTTAAAATTCCACAGGATGCTGAAGATATCCATTCCTATGTTGAGTTATGCCTGACCAACAGGCTGGGCAAAGTGGGAAAGAAGCTTCATACGGCGCGTTCCAGGAATGATCAGGTGCTGCTGGATATCAAACTGTATATCCGGCATGAAATAGAGCAGATTATAAGCCACATGGATGGAGTTTTCGGGAAATTAATGGAGATGAGCAGGGAATACGAATATACCTTCATGCCCGGTTACACCCATGGCCAGGTAGCCATGCCATCTTCATTCGGTTTGTGGTTTAGTGCTTATGCCGAACAATTGGCAGAGGATCTGATTGAACTTCATTCGGCTTTCCAACTGGCCAATATGAATCCGCTGGGTTCGGGTTCAGGTTACGGCAGTACATTTGACATCGACCGGGAGATCACCACTTCATTGCTGGGGTTTGATTCCATGCATTTTAATGTTGTTGGGGCGCAGCTATCCCGGGGCAAGACGGAAATTCTTACCGCAAATGCCCTGGCCTTCATTTCTACTACACTTTCGCGTTTCGCCAATGATTGCTGCCTCTTTATGAGTCAGAACTTCGGTTTCATATCTCTTGACGAAGATGTAGCCACAGGTTCCAGCATCATGCCGCACAAGAAAAATCCGGATGTATTTGAATTGCTGAGAGCCAATCTGAACCGGCTGAAATCCCTACCTAATGAAATTTATATGTACACGACCAATTTAACTACGGGATATTCAAGAGATTTTCAGCTGACAAAGCATAGCTTATTCCCGGCTATTGGTGACATAAAGGCCAATCTGGCTACCCTTACCAGGGCACTCGATCACATCAAAGTCAATGAGCATTTGATGGAGGACAAACGTTACCGGGAGGTTTTCTCAGTAAACAGAATCAAGCATTACACAGAAGAGGGGATGCCCTTTAGAGAGGCTTATCATAAAGTGTCTTCCGAAATCAATAACGGGAAATATACACCCGATTATAAAATGGCTTCAAATACCATTGGAAACATCGGTAATATGTGTTTTGACGGCATTGAAAACAAGTATGAGCATTACAGGAAAAAGTTTCCTTTCCGGAAGATCAGAAGATGTTTTCAAGAACTGACAGAGGATTAAAAAAAGCGTTGTATTGAAATTCGTTAATGTTCTTTTATCATAGAAAGCGGTATTTCATGAATTGGAGATTAGGGTTTATGGGTTTTAGGTTTGGTTAGTGCAGAGAAGAACGGGGCAAACCTTAGAATTAAGGGTTTGCCTCGTTTGATGGTTAGTTTTTTCACTTCAAAAATGAAATGCCGCTTTTCTTATTTTGCAGCTTCAGCATATTTCCTGTAAAATCGGGTTATGGCTTCGATGCCGTTATAAAACTGCTCCAGGGGATAATTTTCATTTGGTGAATGAATGGCATCGGATTCCAGTCCAAAGCCCAACAGGATGGATTTAATATTCAATACCTTCTCAAAGGTGGCAATAATGGGGATACTGCCGCCGCTTCTAACCGGTATGGGCTTTTTGCCCAGTGTTTCTTCCATGGCATCATTTGCGGCTTTATATGCAGGAAGATCGATGGGACAAACGTATCCCTGCCCCCCGTGAAGCTCTTTCACTTCTACCTTAACGGAATCGGGTGCAATGGAATGGATGTAATCTTTGAACAGTCCGGCTATTTTCTTATGATCCTGATTCGGAACCAGTCGCATTGAGATTTTGGCGCCTGCCGTGGCCGGAAGGATGGTTTTGGCGCCTTCTCCGGTATATCCGCTCCACATGCCGTTTAAATCCAGTGAAGGTCTGATGCCTGTCCTTTCAAGGGTGGTGTAACCTTCCTCTCCTTCAACTTCATTAATGTCCAGCGATTTTTTATATTCCTCCAGGTCAAAGGGCGCTTTGTTCATCTCTTCCCTTTCTTCTTCCGTAGCTTCAATCACATCATCATAGAAGCCCGGGATGGTTATCCTTTTTTTCTCATCCTTCAACTTTGCGATCATTTCCGAAAGGACATTGGCCGGATTGGCAACGGCACCTCCAAAGATGCCCGAGTGAAGATCCTTATTGGGTCCGGTAACATGTACTTCCATATAGGCAAGTCCCCGCAGACCTGTGGTTATAGAAGGATGTTCTCTGCCCAGCATACTTGTATCTGAAACCAATATGGTATCGGCTTTAAGCATATCCTCATTCTGTTCACAGAATTTACCAAGATTTGGGGAACCTATTTCTTCTTCCCCTTCAAACATGAACTTGACATTACAATCCAGGGTACCGGTTTTTATAAGGATTTCAAAAGCCTTAACATGCATAAACGACTGGCCCTTGTCATCATCCGCCCCCCTGGCATAGATTTTTCCATCCCTTAATTCCGGCTCAAAAGGTTTCGACTCCCATTTGTCAATAGGATCAACCGGCATAACATCATAATGCCCATATACCAATACTGTCGGCTTGTTATTGTCAATAAATTTTTCCCCGTAGACCACCGGGTTACCATCGGTAGGGAGTACTTCGGCCTTATCTGCACCCGCATCCAGGAGTTTCTTTTTCAGGGCTTCAGCCATTTTCTTCATGTCGTCCCTGTGTTCTGTCTCAGAACTGATGGAGGGAATACGGATCAGTTCGAACAACTCGTCGAGAAATCGCTGTTTGTTGTCTTCAATATACGTTTTTATGTCTTCCATGATCTTCGCTAATTTGAATTTTAAGTGGCTCTAATATAATAAAACTTTCATTATTTTGATTAATTATAAATAAATTGCAGGGCGCATTTCTCTATACATGAAATTTGCCGGAATGAAATCAGGAATTATTACTTTTGCTGCATCATAAAAATGGAGATATGGGACTATTTAGAGATTCCATATGGGTTTACGGGTGGTGTTGGCATAAATTGTCCGGAATTGCGAAAAGTTAGTTAATTAAAATATTAAAAATTAGATAAAATGGACCATACCAATCAAGTGCAGAACAATCATGACAATCAGTATACCCGAAAAGCTCACCGGGAAGGTTATTTTGGACAATACGGAGGAATATATGTACCTGAAGTATTGAAAGAAAAGCTGGAGCATCTGGCTTCTGCCTTCAATGACATCAAAAATGAGGAATATTTTGTCAATGAGCTTAATTATTACTACAGAAATTATATAGGACGTCCTTCTCCCTTATACCTTGCACAGAGGTTATCGGAGCATGTCAATTCCAGGATATATCTGAAACGTGAGGATTTGAACCATACGGGAGCTCATAAGATCAACAACACCGTTGGTCAGATCCTGCTTGCCAGGCATATGGGAGCAAAGGAAATTATCGCAGAAACCGGTGCCGGTCAGCATGGTGTTGCTACTGCAACGGCAGCAGCTTTAATGGGGATTAAGTGTAAGGTATTCATGGGGAAGAAGGATGCTGAACGTCAGCAGATGAATGTATACCGGATGAAGATCCTGGGAGCTGAAGTTGTTACAACAGAAAGGGGTACAGCAACCCTAAAGGATGCCATAAATGCTGCCCTGGAATATTATGTGGAGCATCCCGATGCCTTTTATTTGCTTGGTTCAGCTGTAGGACCCCATCCTTATCCTTCAATTGTAAGGTATTTTCAGAGTGTGATTGGTGATGAGGCCAGAAAACAGTTCCTTGAAAAAGAGAACAAGCTTCCGGATGCCATTTTTGCTTGTGTTGGCGGGGGTTCCAATGCAATTGGAATGTTTTCCGGTTTCCTGGATGATTCCCAGGTAAAAATTTATGCCGCAGAAGGAGGTGGAGAAGGGGAAATCCCTTATAAAACCGCTTCTACACTGGTAATGGGTAGCCCGGTAGTATTCCAGGGGACTTATTCCTACTGTTTGGTCAACGACGAAAAAAATCCGATAGACACCTATTCGATAGCAGCCGGTCTTGATTATCCCGGGGTAGGACCGGAACATTCCTATCTCAAAGACACTCAAAGGGCGGAATATTTTACTGTTACCGACAAAGAAGCCATTGAGGCTTTCCAGATTTTATCGAGATTTGAGGGCATTATCCCGGCGATCGAATCCTCTCATGCAGTGTCCCTGGCTATAAGGATGATGAAAAATCAGAAAGATTCTGTAAGTATCATCAATCTCTCGGGACGCGGGGATAAAGATATGGGCAGACAGCTCATCTAAAATAAGAATCTTTTTCCAGCGAAAGGAGGTGAAGGTCGTTTTTGAGTGCTGTATATTATCATTCAGAAACGGCCTTTTTTCCTTTATAAAATTATTTATTTTTGTCCTTCTAATTGGTTTAGCGGCTGAATGATTTGAAATAATTCGGGTTAGATCTGGTTTAAGAGAATTTTATAGTTTTTCTTTATGCATAAGTTTGTGCCCGGAATATCAGCCTAAATAAGGAAATTAACAACTACCATGAAAAATCTGATTTTTCTTTTAATCCTCGCAATATCTTTTTCCAATCTGTATGCCCAGCAACAATATTCGACCTCCTCCCGAAGGGCGGCAGAGGATTTACAGGAAGCACTTCAGAATTATCGAATTAAGGAGTATGATAAAGCCCTTGAAAAGGTTAATGAGGCCCTCGACAGAGATGATGATTTCATAGAGGCTTACATTATAAGGGGCCAGGTTTATGAAGGTAAGGGAAATGATTCGCTGGCCCTGGACTCCTACGAAAAAGCCATAGATATTGATCCGGATTTCTTTCCCAAAGTACTTTTTAGTGCCGGTTTGCTTTGTCAGAATATGGGCCGGTATAATGAGGCGAAAGAATATTTTAACCGTTTTATCGATAAGGAGGATGTTGGACCCATTTTCACAGAAAAGGCAAATAAGCATATTCGTTCCTGTAATTTTGCCATCGAACAGCTGGAAAATCCCGTTCCATTTGATCCCAGGAGTCTTGGAAATAAGATCAACAGTGAATATGACGAATACTGGCCTTCCATATCGGCAGACGGAGAGACGCTGGTTTTTACCAGACTTATTCCCCGGGAGGATTTGGATGAGTTTGAAAGGAGGCTGAAGCAGATGAACAAAAGCCGGAGGAAATTTATGGAATCCTTTATGAGCAAACATCAGGAAGATTTTTTCATAGCCCGCAGAAAAGATTCTCTCTGGTCGAAGGCCAGGAACCTTGGAGATCCTATCAATACCAAATATAACGAAGGTGCACAGAGTCTCTCGGCAGACGGGAAAACCATGTATTTTAGCGCCTGCAATAAGAAGGGAGGTCAGGGAGGTTGCGATATTTATTATGCAAAATACAGGGAGACGGGCTGGAGTGATCCTGTCAACCTGGGTGCACCCGTGAACACCAAACAGTGGGAATCCCAGCCTTCCATATCTCCGGATGGACAAACTCTTTATTTCACCAGTAACCGAAATGGAGGAAAAGGCAAGAAAGACCTTTGGAGAAGCCAAAAACAACCGGATGGTTCATGGAGTGAGCCTGTAAACCTGGGAGACAGCATCAATACATCAGACGATGAGGTGGCGCCCTTTATACATATGGATAATGAAACCCTCTACTTTGCCTCTGATGGTTGGCCCGGAATGGGCAACCTGGATCTTTTCAAAACCAAAAAGAAAGGAGAAAATTCATGGGAAGAGCCCAAAAATCTGGGCTATCCCATTAATACCCATAAAAATGAATTTGGACTGATTGTAAATTCTCAGGGATCAGATGCACTTTACTCAAGCAACCGAAAGGAAGGGCAGGGGAAAGATATTTTCCGTTTTCAGTTGTATCCCAAAATACGTCCTGTTCCAAGCTCTTACATGAAAGGAAGGGTTTATGATGCCAATACCGAAGAGCCGCTAAGAGCAAAATTTGAGCTGATCTCCCTGGACAGTGGGAAGGTTGTAATGGAATCCTATTCCGACCGGCAATCGGGTGAATTCCTTGTCTGCATCCCTTCCAACAACAACTATGTGCTGAATGTGTCGAAAAAAGGATATTTATTTTACTCGGACAATTTTACTTTAAAAGGCGTCCACGAGGTGGATGAACCCTTTAGAAAGGATGTTCCCCTGAATCCGGTTAAAGAAGGGGAGCGCATCGTTCTGCGCAATATATTCTATGAAACCGATTCCTTCAGGCTTGAACCGGAGTCTCGGGTAGAATTGAACAAACTGCACCAGTTTCTTGTGGATAATTCCCGGCTGAAGATTGAAATATCAGGTCATACAGACAATGTGGGTTCCCTTCAGTATAATATGGAATTGTCCAGAAAACGGGCACGTTCTGTATACAATTATCTCATTGATAAAGGAATAGATCCTGAGCGTCTGTCTTATGAAGGTTATGGAGAAAGTGATCCCATAGCTACCAATGAAACTGAAGAAGGAAGGGCCAAAAACAGAAGAACCGAAATAAAGATCCTGGGTAACCAATGATACATCGGTTTATAACATTAACAGCTTTTTGAATACCTGTATGATGTATTCAATTTCTGTAATATATAGTCTCTGTTCATAAGGAATAAAAAGGTGACACGGGAATAACGGGAGCAATTATGAATCCTGCTCAATATCCTGCTCAATGAGGGACCGGAGGCGTTCAATTTGTTTCTGTTTATTAACCTCTCTAAGATTCAGAGCTGTTTGAGTAAAATACTGATGATGGGATATGAATTTCAGTTGAATTTTATTCCATTGGTTGATGTCGCTGATTTTGTCCTGTTCTCTCAATTCATTGTATAGTGTATTGGATACAGGGATGAAATCGCTTCTTCCCAGATAATCCAGATCGGCATCACACATGATTTTTTCAAGCAGGTTGGTCGGTTCCGGGGGCGTTTTGGTAACCAGAATCAGGTCGCATATCCTATCTATCTGTTCCTGGTTATACTTGTATTTGGGCAGATATTCCTTGGCAAGCTGGGCACTGTAAAATTCATGATTGTCATAAGCAATAATGTGACCGGCATCATGGAAGAGCGCGGCAGTTTTAAGCAAAAGGATGGACTCATCATCAACTCCTTCTCCATAGCCGATTAATTCAGCCTGATTAACTACATCAATGGTATGTTTAACATTATGATAGTAAAGGTAGGAGGGAAGTTCTTTTTCCAGTTTGTCTAAAATAAATTCCTGTAAATCGGTAAATTGCCTGAGCAAATATTTGTTCAGGAATATCTGATTGGGATACCTGGCCACTTTTTTGTCCTTAGCATAGGCGGGTTTTATTTTGTTCAGCCTCAAGATTTCCATTTCACCCTTGTATTTCACCGGTATTTTGCCATTATAGTCACAATTGAAATATTGTTTGATCAACTCATAGGTCATTATAGATACATTTATTTCCCCAAATTCACTGGCAGAGGCAATTCTTGTGGCGATGTGCACAGTATCGCCTTTCAATTCATAGGAAAGTTTTTTTCTTCCGTGAAAGTTAGCGTTGACGGGCCCTGTATGAATTCCGATCCGAAAATCCCAGAATGTTCTTTTGCGGGCATCATATTGCTCTTTTAATCTCATCATATAATCCTGCATTTCCAGGGCTGCAAGCACAACATCCACGGGATTGGTGATGTTGTTATCCGGGACTCCCCCGGCACACATAAAAGCATCACCAATGGTCTTGATTTTTTCTATTTTATATTTTTTGACGATCTGATTGAATTGAAGAAAGATATTGTCCAGTTCATCCATGATATCGAAGGAAGTGTCCTGCCGGGCTATCTTTTTTATGCCTTGTAGATCCGCGTACAAGACAGTAGCCATTTCAAATTTCAGGGAGTGCGAATTGGATGGATATTTAATTCCTTTAGGAAGATATTCAGAGGGAATCTGAGCCATGATTTTTTCCAGGTGTTCCTTTTCTTTATGAATTTCTTTCTTTTCATTGGAAAGGTTTTTAACATGGACGGTCAATTCCTTGTTTTCCTTTATGAGCTCGGATATCCTGAATAATAGCTGTTCTTCCTTGTGTTTATCCATCTTTCAAACACTTCTTTATACACCGTAACGAAATATTTGATTATAGGGTTATAAAATTATTTGTAAAATTTTATCAGTAGTATCCCGGCAAACTTGTATATTTGTTAATTATTGATGAATGTTCATTATTGTTATGTCAATGAACAAATCAGAAAATTCTTTATTACCAAATTAATTCCGATTATCTTGTATTAATCATCTAAAACCTTATATTATGAAATTCAGATCTTCAAGACCCATATGCGTGATCTTTGCTCTTTTTATTATTATGTCCTGTTCCTCTCCAAAGAAGAATGATAAGGACGCTGATTTATCCAAACTGCCGTCAGGTGTGATCGGGCAGAAAGTAGATGAATTTGTTAAGGTCAGGTTGACCGCGGATATCGATCATTTGTCGGACGACCAGAAACGGATGTTATCCTATCTTGTTGATGCATCAAAAATTATGGATGATATTTTCTGGAGCCAGGCTTTCGGGGAGAAACAGGAATTATTGAACAAGGTGGAGAACAATGATTTAAAAACCTTCATTAACATTAATTATGGACCCTGGGAACGGTTAAATGAAAACAAGCCCTTTGTTGAAGGATATGGTGAAAAACCTGCCGGTGCAAACTTTTACCCTGAAGATATGACTAAAAAAGAGTTTGAAACTTTTGATTCTGAAGAGAAAACAAGTTTGTACACTTTGGTAAGAAGGGATGATGGGGGTAATTTAATTACCGTACCTTATCATGAGGCTTTTAAGGATAATACGGAACGTGCGGCTGAACTCTTGCGCGAAGCTGCCAGCCTGGCTGAGAATGAGTCATTCAAAAAATATCTGAATCTCCGTGCCGAAGCATTGCTTTCGGATGATTATCTTGCCTCCGATATGGTCTGGATGGATGTAAAGAACAACGATGTGGATTTTGTCGTAGGCCCCATAGAAACTTATGAAGATGGTTTATTCGGTTATAAGGCATCGCACGAGGCATTTGTTTTGATCAAAGACCATAAATGGAGTGAAAAACTGAATAAGTATAATCAGTTGTTACCCGAGCTGCAGAAGCGCTTACCTGTGGAAAGTAAATATAAGCAACAAATGCCCGGAAATGAATCTGATCTGGGTGTTTATGAAGCCGTTTATTATGCAGGTGAATGCAATGCAGGCAGCAAAACCATAGCCATTAACCTGCCCAATGATGAGCGGGTTCAGACTAAAAAGGGAACAAGGAAATTGCAGCTTAAGAATGCCATGAGGTATAAGTTTGATAAGATATTGGTTCCCATCAGTGATGTTTTAATTGATCAAGCCCAGAGAAAATATATCAAATTTGATGCCTTCTTTGAAAATACCATGTTTCACGAAGTAGCCCATGGATTGGGCATTAAGGAAACAATAAATGACAAAGGCACAGTCAGGAATGCATTAAAGGAATACTACAGCCCTGTTGAAGAAGGCAAAGCTGATATTATAGGGCTTTATCTTGTCAAACAACTGGTGGAGATGGGAGAGATGAATGACAAAGAGTTGATGGATAATTATGTAACCTTCATGGCCAGTATATTCCGTTCCATCCGGTTTGGAGCCGCAAGTTCCCATGGAAAGGCCAATATGATACGGTTTAACTATTTTAAAGATAAAGGGGCCTTTACCCGCAATCCGGATAACGGAACATATCATGTAGACTTTGAAAAGATGACCAGTGCTATGCGTTCATTGGGAGAAAAAATCCTTGTGCTTCAGGGTGATGGCAATTATGAAGGAGCTAAGGAAATGGTTGATAACATGGGTGTTATTAAGGAACAGCTCAGGAAGGATCTTGATCGCCTTTCGGAAGAAGGGATTCCCCGCGATATAAGATTCGAACAGGGGAAAGATTTGCTGGGAATTGAATGAAAATAATGCTCCTTGGATTATTACGAACCTGATAATGGTGTGACTAAAACCTGTCATTGCTTCATTGTGGCAGGTTTTATAAATTTTTATATTTTCCCGGTGGAATTTTTATACTTTGTCCCTTAATTAAAAGATAATTTATTCGTTCCTATATAACAACTTCTGTTTTTAGTGAAGGATGATTTATTTTACCGGTAAAAGAATAATGGTGGTTATCTTAATACCTATGCTGGCTTTTTATCTTTCCGGTCACGTATATGGGCAGGAGGAAGATCAATCTTACAGGAAAGAAAGGAAAGATGAATATGTCATTTTTTATTCCGATACTATTTTTTCAAGCGATTCCATAACCTTTAAGATTGACAAAGATTCTTATGAATCTTCCGAGTCATTTTTTGATACCCTGAAAAACAAAGCAAAACAAAGCTATGTGTCCGGTAAACTTTACGATTTTTTGATAGTGAATGAGGATAACCGGATCGGGCAGAAGAGAATTGTAGATAATTACAGCACCCCTTTTGAGCAGTATAGCGGGAAATCAATAAGGCATGTATATATTCGGCAACTGGATGTTTTCGGTAGTTCAGTAAGCGATACCTTAAACGGACCGGAACAATGGTATAAGGAGGTTGGCAACTGGGTGCATATGCCCACCCATAAGTCTATTATCAGGGAGAATCTGCTTTTTTCAGCCGGAGATACACTTGATCCCTCGTTGTTAAGAGATAATGGCCGTATTTTAAGAGATCTGCAATATATTAAGGATGCCCGGCTGGTTGTCCGGCCCGGTGATAAACAGGGCGATTCTGTCGATGTAGTGGTTATCACACAAGATCTATGGACAAAGGGGTTTGATGTCAATCTGCAAAACATTAACTCAGGAGAAGTTCAGTTGTTCGATAACAATTTTCTGGGATTGGGCCACAAAATACAAACCAATATCCAGTTCGATTATTTTGAAAATTCCAATCCCGGTATTGAGACTTATTACAGCCTGAATAATATCCGTGGAAGTTTTATCAACGGCAGGTTATATTATTTGGATGCTTTTGAAACCCGTCGCTATGGACTGGAGTTCAGGAGAAAATTTTATTCTTACCAAACCCGCCTGGCCGGCGGAGGGAAGGTGTACAAGACAAACACTACCAGAAACATCATACAGCAAGACACCACTTTCCACCAGGTTGATATGGATTATATCAACCACGATTTTTGGATGGGATACGCCATTCCCCTTAACTGGGGCGAGGATTTTTTTAAAAACCGATACAGGTTGATTCTTTCCGGAAGGTACAAAAACGACCGGTTTTTTGACGGCCCGGTCATTACCGAACGTTATAATTACCAGTTTCATGACAACCAGATGTTACTGGGTAAATTCAGCTTTTCAAGGGAAAATTATTACAAAAGTTCTTTGATCTATGGATTTGGAAGAACCGAAGATATTCCGGTTGGTGATTTGGTGAGTTATACTTTTGGTTGGGAGATGGATGAGTTTTTCAGGCGTTTTTATTCCGGTGTGAATTTCCGTCATGGTGAATTTATCGATAATTTCGGTTATCTTTCCACAGAGCTTGGTGCAGGGGGCTTTTTATACCAGAATCGGGTAGAACAGGGAGCAGTGCATTTCAAAACCAATTATATCAGTAAATTATTCCATACGGAAAACATTAAGCTCCGACAATTCTTTGGATTGGACTATTCTATAGGCTTTAACCGTTTTCCTGAAGAAACATTGAGACTAGATAAATTCAAAGATATAAGGGGATTTCCCAATACTGATATTTACGGAAATAAAAAGTTGGTATTTAAATCAGAAACAGTTGGCTTCACCAATATTTACTATTACGGTTTTCGTCTTGCCTTTTATGGATTCTGTGATGTAGGTTTTCTGGGTCCCTCCGATAATTTTATTTTTCAAAATCCGATCCAAACCGGTTTTGGAATTGGCATGCGGTTTAGAAACGAAAACTTTGTATTCAATACCTTTCAGATCAGGCTTGGTTATTATCCTTCACTTACCCATGGTAACAGTTTCCTCGTAAACCTTTCCGGTGAGAAGACCCTGAAGTCGATGCGGTATACACCCGAACCACCGCAGATCATAGATTTTTGATATTGGAGAAGGATTTGACTGTTTTTGGCTTGCCTTTTTTATCTTTGTATCAGGATTAAAAACAGATAGGAATGATGTATCAGAATTTCCTGGACTATATTAAAGCCAATGATCTTTTTTCCGATACTGACCGGATTCTTCTTGGTGTGAGCGGGGGCATAGATTCCATGGTAATGGCCCATCTTTTTTTAAAAGCGGGTTTTAATATTGCCATAGCTCATTGCAACTTTGGCCTCAGGGGAGAAGAATCAGAAAAAGACCAGGAATTCGTTCACTCCTTTGCCAGGGAGCATGATCTTGTTTTTCATACTAAAAAGTTCGACACAGAAAAGTTTGCTATCGAAAATAAGCTTTCTGTTCAAATGGCCGCAAGAAAATTAAGGTATCGCTGGTTTGATCAGTTGAAACACCGGTACAACTATGATGTTATTGCAATGGGGCATAATAAAAATGACCTGGTAGAGACTTTCTTTATCAATATTGCGAGGGGTACCGGGCTGAAAGGCATAACCGGTATAAAACCCAGGAACCGGAATATCGTCAGACCTCTGTTGTTTGCAACCCGTGAGGAAATCTCGAACTACAGCGCTGAGAATAATATTGCTTACCGGGAAGATTCTTCAAACCGAAAGGTGAAATACAGCCGAAATAAAATCAGACACCATATCATTCGGGAATTTCAGCAGCTTAATCCCCGATTCCTTGAAACAGTAAGGGAAAATACAGAGAGATTTCAGGATGCCTATACCATTTACCTTAGGGCTGTTGAAGAGAAGAAAGCCGAGCTGATTTTTGATAAAGGCTCAGAGATGTATATCGATATACATAAATTACAAAATCTGAAAGAGAAGAACACCTATCTCTTTGAGATCCTGAGGCCCTATGGGTTTACGAAAGAAGTTATTCATGAGGTGATTGATCATCTGGATGCTGAACCGGGGAAAGAGTTTTCTTCCGCTACCCATAAACTGATCAAAGACCGGGATTACCTGATACTTTCCTATATGGAAGAGGAAGCACCTACCCGCTATTATATTGATGAATGGATTAAGCGGATTCAGAATCCTGTTCCTCTGAAATTTGATCTGATTGAGGATATACAGAATTACCGGATACCTGGAGGATCCCATAAGGCTGCCGTTGATTATGATAAAATCCAGTTTCCGTTGATGCTGAGGAAATGGCAGAAGGGAGATTATTTTAAACCTTTTGGTTTCGAGCATTATAAGAAACTAAAAGATTTCTTTGTTGACAGAAAGTATTCCCTTTTGGATAAAGAACGGGCCTGGATCCTTGCATCCGGTGAGCAGATCATTTGGATTGTGGGTGACAGGCTGGATGACCGCTTCCGAATAGATAAAAATACCCGGAGGATTCTTGAGATCACTTATTTCAAATTCGGATTTGACAGTTGAAACCCACATCTGGGAGCCTTCACAACAAGAACATGAGTAACATGCGGGTTCCATGGTTAGACAAGCAAAATATATGAATTTGGCATGTAAATCAGCTTGAAATTCAAACTTTTAATAAACTGTTAACCGAATTAAAAAGATCATTTAAATACGCGGGGAGCTTTTTGCTCCCGGAGCATTAAATCGGCCAGCACAAAAGCAGTGACGGCTTCAACAATAACAGGCATCCGAAGGGCAATGCAGGCATCGTGGCGACCTTTAACCTCAAGTTCTTCCATCTGATCGGTTTCCAGGTTCAGCGTTTTTTGTTTTTTAGGGGTGCTGGACGGGGGTTTTACAGCAACCCTGAAAATGATATCGTTTCCGTTGGTGATTCCGCCATTGATACCACCTGCATGATTCGTTTCGGTTTTCCCTTCCTGATTAATGATGGCGTCATTGTTTTCACTGCCTAACATCTCCGAGGCTTGAAAGCCTGATCCGAATTCGATTCCTTTGATGGCAGGTATAGAGAATATGATGTGACTGATTAGGGATTCTACCGAGTCGAAAAAAGGCTCACCCAGACCTACAGGTACATTCTCTGCCTTACACTGAATCAATCCTCCAATGGTGTCATTTTTCCTGATGGCATATTGCACAGCCTCGTCAATGTCTTTCATCCCTCCGGCTTCAATTAATTCGGCATTAACAAACAGCGGGAAAATGATCTTTTTGGCGATGACACCTGCTGCAACCAATCCAAGAGTTAGTCTCCCTGAGAAATGACCGCTGCCACGGTGATCATTAAATCCGCCGAACTTCTGATGAGCGGTAAAATCTGCATGTCCCGGACGAGGTTTCTGGAGAAAATCCCGGTAGTCTTTAGATTGGGTGTTTTGATTCCTGAATAATATGGTTATGGGTGCACCAGTGGTTCTCTCCTGGTAAATGCCACTGACAAATTCAGGATGGTCGAGCTCTTTTCTCGGAGTAGTACCTATCTTGCCGCTTTTTCTTCTTGCCAGGTCGGTGTTGAATTCGTCCATATTAATATTTATACCTGCAGGACAGCCGTCAAGTGTTATTCCTACCAGATCACCGTGGGATTCTCCAAATATGGAAACTCTAAGTAAATTCCCAAACATGTTCATGAAATTAGAAGTTTGAAATATCTATCAAATCTATTAAAAAAAATTGAGACGCCGTATAAGCGTCTCTACCTTTTATTTTTGGTAAAACAATTCAAGTCCTTATTTGTTCGTCTCTTTTTCTTTCTCCATATATTCTTCTTCCCAAATGTCCTGTGTTAGTTCTTCCAGTTTTTTATCGTATTGAACCAGTTTTTTGTAATATTCATTGTCATTAAGCGATTCTTCCGCTTCTTCGCTTTCTCCTTTGGCATGGTTTGGAAGTATATTCCGGCGGAAAGTATCATAATGGTCTCTTATAGAGCAAGGCATCAGCCAGTTGTTCGGGTTGTGGGGTTGAGCCTGACCATATTTCCGTTGCCATTCCCTGCCGTTTTTCATGAAATCAGAGAACAATGCATCAACCAATGACTTTCCATTATTGTAGAGATCATAGACGTTATCCACATAATAGGGCACAAATACACACGGCATAATATTTCCGTTCCAGTCGATGTAGAAATAGCCTCCCCTTCGGCCGTAAGCTATGCAGCCATTCGTCAGTATACCGCTATTCCAGAAGTCGGCTACACAATAATTTTTCTCTGAGAGGAGATATTCCCATTTTCTATATAAATCCACACGTTTTTCAGGAGGAACCATCAGGTCAAAGGCATGGGTACTCCGGCCAATAGGCATAAGCTGGAACTGCCACATGTAGGTAGCACCCTCCTGATCGAAATAGTAATCATAGAATTCGTCGCTCATGAGTACATCAGTATTTTCACTGGTTGCAGTAACGGAAATACCTATCGGTACCCCTGCGTTTCTCAGGTTTTCAAAAGCCTGACGTATTTTTTTGTGGGTGCCTTTTCCTCTTCTGGCATCCGTTTCTTTTTCGAAGCCTTCTACCGATACAGCGGGGGTAACGTTTCCAGCTTTCCCGAGGCGCTCTGCAACTTCCGGTGTGATAAGGGTTCCGTTGGTGTATACCAGGAAAAAGACATCATCGTACTTTTCAAAAATATCGAGCAGTGTTTTTCCTTCACTCTTATACATGAATGGTTCCCCACCACTTATGGTTACAAAACGGCTGTGAAACTTGTTGCGAACGTCATCTACAATTTTGTCAACCATGTGATAGGGTAATTTGTTACCTGTGTGTGGATCGGAGGAAGCATAGCATCCGGTGCAGCTTAAATTGCAGGCCTGAGTTGGGGATAGCACAATAAAGTTTGGCGGATATTCGCCGTATTGTCCTTTAAATTCCTCAAGTTTGTCACTGTATTTTTGTTTGTTAAGAATTGAATTCTCTACCAGAACATGAACGATACGTTTAAAAACGTTTTTGGAGAAGTAGCCTTTTTCTACATTTCTGACGGCAGATCTCAACATGGAATTCATGAACTGGTACTTTTTTTTCTGAACCTCGTAGAGATTATTTCCGTCTTTCTCCACAATAGAGTTGTAAAGGTAACTATCGAGCTTTTTTAGCAGGTAATTCCTGCTCATTTTATTATTAACAAGCTCCCGTAATACATTAGAAAATATAAAATCTTTCATGATATGATCTCCTTCCTTTTTTTATTGTTTACCAATAAATATTTTTCATTTAACCAAATTTATTAATTGTACGATAAAATATCAAGAAATATTATGTTAAATTAACGCAAAGATTCAGGGAACCGAAAACCTGACTTGTCCTGATTTTGTCAATGGATTAATATTCAATATTTTAAACATGCTGATTATTTGTTTATATTGATTATAAATATTTGCCAGCTGATGCCCCTCTTTATTGTTTCTATTGTCTTCTTTTATTTTATTTTTGCAGGGCTAATTCTAACATTTCCTTATATGATAATCGGTATATCTTTATTGGTAATTGGTATCTTTCTGGGCTATTTCTTGAGAAATCGATCCAGGATACTATGGGTGAGTTCGAAACTTACTGATGGAGCTATTTTTTTGCTGCTCTTTTTTTTAGGTGTAACGGTTGGTATGAATGATAAGATCATTTCGAATTTTCAAAACCTCGGGTTACAATCACTCATCATTACACTTTTTGCTACAATCGGGAGCCTCGGGGTTACTTATATCTTTTATAAAATCTTTTTTAGTAAGAGATGAAAAATACGGTAATCATCATATTCTTTTTTATAGCTGGCCTGTTCTTCGGGATCTATGCCTTTCTTCCCGATGCTCTGGGCGGAGATGACATGACACAGTATGTACTTTATCTGCTCCTGTTTTTGGTGGGCATTGGGGTAGGGTCCAATAAAAATACACTTAAATTGATGAAATCCGTTAACCTTAAAATTTTTCTCATTCCATTGTCCGTGATTTTAGGGACCTTTCTCGGAACGTTTCTTTATTCTCTGATTGATGAATCCTTAACACTGAGGGAATGTTGGGCCGTCGGGGCAGGGTTTGGTTACTATAGCCTTTCCAGTGTTTTAATTAAAGAGATTGCAGGGGGAAGTCTCGGCGTTATTGCTCTGCTTTCCAATATTATAAGAGAGATCCTTACCCTGTTGCTTACTCCTGTTATTGCAAAAGTTTTTAGTAAGTATGGCCCCATTTCGTCTGGGGGTGCCACTTCAATGGATACTACACTTCCCATTATTACCCGATACATAGGAACCGAATATGCTGCCCTATCTGTTTTCAGCGGGCTGGTGCTGACCCTTCTCGTCCCTTTCCTTGTTCCTCTGATTTTAGCGTAATTGTCCGAATAATATAAATGCCCTTAACCATTATAATGAAATAAGGCATAGAGTAACCCTTAGCTGAATATGGCATTTTTTGTGGAAGCTTTAAATTTTGGCATGAACAATTGATTGATCCAGATTGTTTATATGTACAAAAATAGAGATAAAGCCATGAAAAAGAATATTGGAAAGACTGATAAAGTAATCCGTGTCGTTGTTGGTGTAGCCATAGGTGCGTTAGGAATTTATTTTCAAAGCTGGTGGGGACTGGTAGGTTTAATACCCCTACTCACTGCCATTACAGGAACATGTGGACTTTATCTTCCTTTTGGCATGAGTACATGTTCAACTAAAGCGGAGTCCTGAAGGGCTTTATATAATCATCCGTGTTGTGTTGTGGGGAATTTTTCGAACAGCGGGTGATTATACCAACTCTTTAACCGCATCGGCCGCTTCCTGAAGGGTAATTGCCGATTTTACCTTTAATCCGCTTTCATCGATCAGCTTTTTGCCCTCTTCTGCGTTGGTTCCCTGTAGTCTTACTACAACCGGCACATGAATTTCCCCCAGTGCAGTGAAAGCTTCAGTAACGCCTTTGGCAACCCTGTCACAACGGACAATTCCTCCGAATATATTGATCAATATGGCTTTGACATTGGGATCTTTGAGTATGATCCTGAAACCGGCTTCGACAGTCTCAGCATTGGCAGACCCTCCTACATCCAGAAAATTTGCCGGATGTCCGCCCGATAGTTTAATAATGTCCATTGTAGCCATGGCCAGGCCGGCCCCGTTTACCATGCAACCCACATTGCCATCCAGTTTGATGAAGTTGAGGTTGTTTTTATCTGCCTCCATCTCAGCCGGGTTTTCTTCTGTGGTATCTCTCAGATCAAGGTAATCCTTATGCCGGAATAATGCATTATCATCCAGGTTAATCTTGGCATCAGCTGCAAGAATTTTATTATCGGAGGTTTTAAACAGGGGATTGATCTCTATCAGGGAGGCATCCGTATTCAGGTAAGCACGGTAGAGTTTGATGACGAAGCGTACCATTTCTTTAAATGCATTTCCGCTAAGGCCCAGGTTAAATGCGATTTTTCGGGCCTGGTACATTTGAATGCCCAGCCCTGAATGTATTTCTTCCTTAAAGATCAGTTGGGGTGTGTTTTCTGCTACCGATTCAATATCCACTCCACCCTCGGTGGAATACATGATGATGTTTTTTCCCGTGTTTCGGTTCAGGAGAACACCCATGTAAAATTCTGCTGGTTCACTTTCTCCTTCGTAATATATGCCTTGTTCAATGAGTAATCGGTGCACCTTTTTACCTTCTTTCCCCGTTTGGTGGGTGAACAGGTTCATTCCCAGTATGTTTTCCGCGTGTGATTTGACCTCTTCCAAAGTTCTGGCTATTTTAACTCCTCCACCTTTACCGCGGCCTCCGGCATGGATCTGGGCTTTCACTGCCCAGGTATTGGTACCCGTGACTTCCTGTATTGTATTGGCTGCCTGGATGGCATCTTCTGCTTTCCGGATCATCCTGCCCTCGGGTACCGGAACCCCGTTATCCCTTAGCAGGTTTTTTGCCTGGTATTCATGGATATTCATGTTGGTCTGCTTTTGAAATGACTTTCCACGAATTTATGGAAATTTTCTGTACCTTCAATACACCCACACTGTTTTAACTATCTTGTATGCTTTTTACTGTTTATTTTATGTCCATTAAAATTTATATATACTAAGGCCATATTATTTAGAATTTTTTTAAATTAAACTGTTATTTTATTAACAGTGTTATTATATTAACAAACTATATTATATTCGCAGATATGAATGATGAGAAATTAACAAAAATTCGCAAAGACAAGGCTATGAAAGTATCCGAAATTGCCGGGCTGATAAACGCCAATATTGTATGTAACTGCAAGGATGACCGGGAGGTCTCCAAAGCGTTTTCATCGGATCTGATGAGCGATGTACTTACGCTGGAAACGGATAATACATTGCTTATCACCGGGCTGGCCAATGTCCAGGCCATCCGGACGGCAGAAATGTCGGATATCAACTGCATTGTATTTGCAAGAAACAAGAAGGTGAATGAGGATATGAAGCAGGTAGCCTTAGAAAATGATATTTTGCTGCTTGAGACGTCCTTTTCGGTTTTTAAAACCTCTGGAATCCTTTATCAGGAAGGTATCCAACCCATATTTTGACCGATGGAGTTTAAATATGAAATAACAGGGGGTGATTTTTCCAGGGCAGGCTTTGCTTCCAGTCACCTGAAGAAGATTCTGAAGCAGATCAATATTGAACCCAGGCTGATCAAAAAGATCGTCATCGCCTTATATGAGGCAGAAGTCAATATTGTGGCTCATGCTTTTGAAGGAAAGATCAAGGTCAGCATAGAACCGGACCGGATCATTATGGATGTTTCTGATAGAGGTTCGGGCATTGAAGATATTGACAAGGCTATGGAAGACGGATATTCCACTGCTTCGGATGAAGTCAGGGAGATGGGATTTGGAGCCGGGATGGGTCTTTCCAATATCAAAAACAACTCAGATGAGTTGGAGATCAACAGTACCGTGAATGAGGGTACTGAACTGAAAATTATTAAAAGACTGAATTGATTATGAATAAGCAAACTTTTCATCATGCATTGAAAATACAAAGGGAAATCTGTATCGGTTGCGCTCATTGTATGAATGTGTGTCCTACCGGTGCGTTGCGGGTACGTGAAGGCAAGGCTGTTTTGCTCGAAGAAAGATGTGTAGATTGTGGAGAATGTTACCGGGCTTGTCCTGTTAATGCCATTTCGGTGGAACAGGACGATTTTAACCAGGTTTATGATTTTAATTACAGTGTGTTGCTGGTGCCTGAAGTTCTGTTCGGGCAGTTTCCTGAAGATGTTGACAAGGATTTGATCAATGAAACCTTACGGGAGATGGGTTTTAATGAGGTGGTGGAAGTGGAACATGCTGCCGAGATATTGAAAAACAGCACCAAAGAGTACAGCCGCAATACCAGTCAGGAGCGACCCCTTATATCTGCCTTTTGTCCTGCCATTGTGAGGCTTATACAGGTCAGATTCCCTTCACTTGTGGATCATATCATCCTGCAAAAACCCCCGCTGAACATTACGGCACTCTACTATAAAAAGAAACTTATGGATCAGGGGGTTGATCCAGAGGATATTGGAATTTTCTATGTCACCCAGTGCGCCGCTAAGATTGCAGCTGTTAAAAGCCCTGTGGGTGATACCAATGTTAATATTGATGGTGTAATCAATCTGGATTTTGTTTATAATAAGATTTATTCCATACTGAAAGCTCGTAAAAACTCCAGGGAAACCACTTCGGAACCTTCAGAGGAAGCGCTGTCCCCGGAAGTCGTTAGATGGAGCCTCACCCACGGAGAATCGGATAACTGTGAAGGCAGATGCCTTGCAATAGATGGGATACAGAACGTGATTGAGATTCTCGAAAAGGTGGAGGATGGAGAAATGGATGATGTGGATTTCCTGGAGCTCCGGGCTTGCGACGAAAGCTGTGCCGGCGGTATCCTTAATCCGGCAAACCGTTTCCTGACTGTTGAAAGGTTGAGGAATAAGGCTAAGAAACTTGAACAGGCAAGGATATCCGGACAAAAATCCTCCTCAGGGATCATTCATTATCAGAAGTATCTATTGAAGAATATTGAATTACAGACAGTAATGCCACGCTCCATAATGAAGCTGGATGAGGATATGACTCGCGCGCTTAAGAAGATGCGCAGGATTAAAGATCTGATGAATACACTGCCCGGGGTGGACTGCGGGGTCTGTGGAGCTCCCAGTTGTTCTGCCCTTGCTGAAGATATCGTGAATCAGAATGCCAGCCTTAAGGATTGTATTTTTATACAGCGAAAGTATGAACACAATAAACTTCAGCGGCCCGAAGATTCTTATGAGATCATGAAAAATATATGGGGTGAGAATAAATTGAGTAACAATTATTAAAATTTTGTAATATGAACGTTTCAGAATTAGTAAATGATTTAGGGTTAGTTATATATAGTGGTAAGAAGGCATTGGAACGTGCCATAAAAGGAGGGTACGCCTCTGATCTGTTGAGTGATGTGATGGGGAATGCGAGAGAAGGACAGGTTTGGATTACTTTACAAACCCATAAGAATATGGCGGCCATCGCATCACTCAAAGATCTGGCAGCTGTGATACTGGTTAAAGGCAACCAGCCCGATGAGGATACAGCCAGCCACAGTGATGAGGAAGGTGTTCCGATACTGGGAACTGAACTCAATGCCTTTGAAATTACAGGCAAAGTATATGAAAAGCTTAAAGCTCATGAAATTGTTCAAGGCTGATCTTCACGTTCATACTGTGTTATCTCCCTGCGGAGATCTGGAAATGAGTCCGGAACAGATCATCGCCGGTGCCAGAGATCAGGGTCTGGACATTCTGGGTATTACCGATCATAATTCCACCCGACAGTGTGAAGTAATGAAACGGTTAGGAGCCAGAGAAGGCATTTATATCCTTTGCGGTGCGGAGGTAAATACCAGGGAAGAAGTACACTGTCTTGCTTTTTTTGAACAAACCGAACAGCTGAAAGCTTTTGAGCAAATTATGGAAGATCATTTGCCGGATATAAAAAACGATCCTGAAAAATTCGGCTATCAGGCAGTGGTCGATGAAGATGAGTTTATACTGGATCAACCGGAGAAACTGCTCATAAACGCTATTGAAATGGGTATTGAAGAAGTGGAAAAAAAGGTTCATGAAATGGACGGGATTTTTATTCCTGCCCACATCGACCGCATCAGAAACGGAATCATTGGGCAACTGGGTTTCATACCCGGGAATTTGAAGTGTGATGCACTTGAACTGTCTCCCTACGCTGATTATGAAAGTCTTCTGAGAGAATTTAATTATTTGGAAAAGTATGAATTTGTTCAGGGCTCAGATGCTCATTACCCCAAAGATATTGGCAGGGTACATACCATGTTTTATCTTGAGAATGCTGGATTTGCAGAGATTAAAATGGCCCTTGCGGGATTGAACGGAAGAAAAACTCAAATTAAATGAAAACACTATCTTATCATTTATTGGATATAGTGCAGAATTCGCTTAACGCAGGAGCAGATCTGGTGGAAATCAACATCCGGGAGGATGATAGAAAAGGCCTTTTTAGCCTTATTATTACCGACAACGGTAAGGGGATGGATCATAATACGTTACAAAAAGCCATCGATCCCTATTTTTCGACCCGGAAAGAAAGAAAGATTGGTCTGGGGCTTTCTCTTCTGAAGCAAAATACAGAACGAACCGGAGGCAGATTTTCAATAGATTCTGAGCCTGGAAAGGGAACCCGGGTAACGGCCGAATTTGTAAAAACCCATATCGATTGTCCTGCAATAGGTGACCTGGCAGGCACTGTTCATCAGATTATTGTATTCAATTCCAAAAAGGATTTTGTTTACCACCATTATCGGGATGGAGGGGGTTTTGAGATTAATTCCCGCCAGATAAAAGAAGTGCTTGACCAGTTGCCACTCCATCATCCGGAGATAAGCAGATACATCGAAGAAATGATCCGGGAGAATCTGAAAGGGTTGAGGGAAGAGGCAGACGCCATCGACCAATATTCCTGAATTATAGACTGGGGATTATTATTTAGAATGATTTTAAATTAATTGTTAATTTAATAACAGTGTTAAAAAAATAACAATAAATTATATATTTGTATCGTCATGTAGGTTGAAGAACAAACCATATAATTTAAAACATACTGAAAACTATGGCAAAAATTAAATCTCTTGAAGACTTAAAAAAGAAAAAAGAGAATCTGCAGAAAAAGGTAGATCTAAGAGAGCGCGCCGATCATCCTGAAAATTATGTTCAGATTAAGGTTGGCATGGCAACAAGCGGAATTGCTTCAGGTGCAAAGGAGGTTATGGATTATCTTATGGATGAATTGGAAAAACGCAATATTGAAGCCGTTGTCACTCAAGCGGGTGATATGGGATACAGCTATGCCGAACCCACGATTGAAGTAAAGAAACCGGGAGAAGAAGCGGTGGTTTTTGGTTGGGTGGATACTAAAAAGGCGGATGAAATAATTGAAAGATACATCAAGCGAGGAGAACTGGTTGACGGTATCCTTCCACAAAATTACAGAACAATTGATGAGGAATAATTTAAAACAGGAGGATTGATCATGGCAAAAAATAAGATGCACTTGCTTGTTTGTGGGGGTACAGGATGTCGTGCCTCAGCGAGTGATTCCATTGCAGAAAGTCTGAAAGAGAAGATTGAGGAGAACAATCTCCAGGATGAGGTACAGGTTATCTTTACCGGATGTTTCGGCTTTTGCGAGAAAGGACCTATCGTAAAGGTATTACCCGACAATACATTTTATACACAGGTAAAACCTGAGGACAGCGACGAGATCGTTAAGGAACACCTCATCAAGGGAAGACAGGTGGAGCGGTTGCTCTATAAAGATCCTGAGAGGGGAGAGACAATCCATGATTCCAAGCACATGGATTTCTATAAAAAACAAATCAGAATAGCCCTCAGGAATTGTGGTTTTATTGATCCGGAGAATATTGATGAATATATTGCCCGGGATGGATATTTTGCCCTGGGGACGGTATTGAAGGAGATGAGCCAGGAAGATGTCATCAATGAAGTTAAGGAATCCGGATTAAGAGGTCGCGGCGGTGGAGGTTTTCCCGCCGGGTTGAAATGGGAGTTCGCCTATAAAAATGAGTCCGATCAGAAATATGTGGTTTGTAATGCAGATGAAGGCGATCCCGGTGCATTTATGGACCGTTCCATACTTGAGGGCGATCCTCACGCTGTGCTTGAAGCCATGGCCATTTGCGGATACGCCACCGGCGCTGACAAGGGCTTGATTTACATCAGAGCAGAATATCCTCTGGCAATCAAGAGACTTAAAATTGCCATAGATCAGGCCAGAGAATATGGATTGCTGGGTGAAAAGATATTTGATACAGACTTCAATTTTGATATACAATTGCGATATGGTGCAGGAGCCTTTGTATGCGGTGAGGAAACAGCGCTGATCCATTCTATGGAAGGAGACAGGGGAGAGCCAACTTTTAAACCCCCTTTTCCCGCCGAATCCGGTTACCTTGGTAAACCCACAAACGTAAATAATGTGGAGACCTACGCCAGTGTTCCTGTAATCATTAACAAGGGAGCCGGTTGGTTTAATAAGATAGGTACCGAGAAATCAAAAGGTACCAAGGTTTTTGCACTGGCCGGAAAAGTGAACAATGTAGGGCTTATTGAAGTACCCATGGGCACTACCCTCAAGGAAGTGGTTTTTGAAATTGGTGGGGGAATTAAAGATGGAAAGAAATTTAAGGCTGTGCAAACCGGCGGACCTTCCGGCGGGTGCCTTACAGAAGAACATCTCGATACACCCATTGACTTTGATAACCTTCTCGCTGTAGGTTCCATGATGGGTTCCGGGGGTATGATTGTTATGGATGAAGATGATTGCATGGTATCGGTTGCCAAGTTCTTCCTGGAGTTTACCGTGGAAGAATCCTGTGGAAAATGTTCTCCATGCCGGATAGGGAACAAGCGGATGCATGAGCTGCTTGAACGCATTACTCAGGGGAAAGCAGAGCGAAAGGAGCTTCAGCGACTGAAAAATATGTGCCATGTGATTGCTGATACTTCTTTATGTGGATTGGGACAGACCGCACCCAGCCCGGTACTCTCAACCCTGCACAATTTCTGGGAAGAGTATGTGGCACACGTGGAAGATCAAAGGTGCCCCGCAGGTTCGTGTAAAGAGCTCATGCGTTACGAAATCATGCCCGAAAACTGTGTTGGTTGTACCGCTTGTGCCAGGAAATGCCCCGTCGGAGCAATAACAGGCGAAAGAAAACAGGTACATGAGATCGACCAGGATAAATGTATAAAATGCGGTGCTTGTCTGGAAGCTTGTAAATTTGATGCGGTAATAGTAAAATAAAGGATATAATGATGGAAAAAGTTCAGGTAACCATAGATGATAAAAAGGTAGAAGTTCCCAAAGGAACTACCATATATAAAGCGGCCAAAGAGGTTGGGATTGATATTCCGGTATTGTGCTATATGAATCTGGAAGATATCGGAGTAGAAAATAAACCCGGAGGCTGCAGGGTTTGTAGCGTAGAAGTAGAGGGCAGGAAAAACCTTGCTCCCGCCTGCGCTACAGAAGTGTATGACGGCATGGTAGTGAAGACTCATACCATGCGGGTGATCAATGCCAGAAGAACTGTTGTGGAATTTATTCTTTCCGATCACCCTAAAGATTGTCTGACCTGCAAAAAGTCAGGAAACTGTGAACTGCAGGATCTGGCAATCAGGTTGGGGATTCGTGAGATACCCGGACAGGAGTATGCAGAGATGTCCACCTACAAAACCGACTATTCACCCTCCATTGTAAGGGAGCTGGACAAATGCATCATGTGCAGAAGATGTGAGAAGATGTGTAATGAATTCCAGACTGTCGGTGCCTTATATGCATTTAACAGAGGATTTGATGCAGCTGTAGCGCCTGCATTTGAAATGGACCTGCAGTATTCACCTTGTACCTATTGCGGACAGTGTGTTGCAGTTTGTCCTACCGGCGCTTTGACAGAGGTTGATCATTCTCGTGATCTGATAGATGCCATTTCCGATCCAAACACCACAGTGGTTGCACAGACAGCCCCTGCTGTACGTGCAGCTTTGGGTGAGGAGTTCGGGTATGAACCAGGAACACTGGTTACTGGTAAGATGGTTAGCGCCCTTCGCAGGCTTGGTTTCGACTATGTGTTTGATACCGACTTTGCCGCCGACCTGACCATCGTGGAAGAAGGAACGGAATTGCTCGACCGGCTGTCAAAGTACCTGGACGGCGATCAGGATGTGGAACTGCCTATGCTGACTTCCTGCTGCCCGGCATGGGTTCGGTTTATCGAACATCATTTTCCTGAAATGAAAGATATTCCTTCTTCGGCACGTTCGCCCCAACAGATGTTCGGATCTGTGGCAAAAACTTATTTTGCCGATAAGATCAATCAGAAAAGGGAAAATATGGTGGTTGTTTCCATTATGCCCTGCCTGGCCAAAAAATATGAAAGCCAAAGGGACGAGTTTAGGGTGGATGATAACCCGGATGTAGATTTTTCTGTTACCACAAGGGAGTTGGCCCATCTGATCAAAGAGACAAATTTCCATCTGAAAGATATGGAAGAAGAAGATTTTGATAAACCTATGGGAGAATCCACTGGTGCTGGTGTGATGTTTGGAACAACCGGCGGTGTGATTGAGGCAGCTACCCGAACAGCATATGATATGTATACAGGCAATTCGCTGAATGAAAGCATAGAATTTGAGCAGTTGAGAGGGTTTGAAGCCATCCGTAAAGCCACTGTAGATTTCAACGGTACAGAAATCAATATCGGTATAGCCCATGGATTAGGTAATGCAAGAAAGCTTCTTGAGGAGATTAAGGAAGGGAAATCGGAATTCCACGCCATTGAAATCATGGCCTGCCCTGGTGGATGTATCGGCGGTGGAGGTCAGCCTTTACATCACAACGACACAAGTATTCTAAAGGCCAGACAAAAAGCCATATATCAGGAAGACAAGAACAAGCCGATCAGGAAGTCTCATGAGAATCCAGAGATCAAGAAGCTATATGAGGAGTATCTTGGAAAACCCATGGGAGAAAAAGCTCATAAGTTGTTACATACCCGGTATTTCGATGTAAGCCGGAAAATTGAAATCGAATGATTGATTCATTAAATATCAGGAGGAAATACTCATGTCCAGTATAAAAGTAAAGCTTAAAGAAAAGGATCTGAAAGAGATTAAAGAGATCTGCAGGGCTCATGGCAATGAGCCCGGCGAACTGATTAACGTCCTGCAGCAGATCCAGGAGCATTTTGGTTATTTGCCTGCTGAAGTGCAGGAGGCAGTGGCCAGTGAATTAGGCTTGCCTGTGGCGAAGGTCTATGGTGTGGTTACTTTCTACTCATTCTTTACCATGATTCCTCAGGGAGAGTATCCCATATCCGTTTGCACCGGTACCGCTTGTTATGTAAGAGGAGCAGATAACGTGCTGCAGGAATTCAAAAGGCAGTTGGGTTTGGAAGTGGGAGAAACAACTGGTGACGGCAAATTTAGTTTGAACTGCCTGCGTTGTGTGGGTGCTTGTGGACTGGCACCGGTTGTGCTGGTAGGAGATAAGACCTACGGAAGGGTAGCACCGGATGGTGTGAGAGATATAATTGCAGAATATAAGAAGAACGAAGAATAGATTCTGATTTTGGGTTAGGGGTACACTGAAACCATTCAGTGGTTAAGTAAAAGGCCGCAGATAGTCAATTGCGGCCTTTTTACATGTATTACTATAGCACAAAAGGGTTTATTAAACCAGGTATCCTATATTACTGCCGATCAATAAGGTTTGGGTTATTCAAAAGGACTTGTTTCTGGCGAATCAATGGATTTCCTAAGTCGGGTAACCCATTTTCCTGCGGAAATTATGGATGCCTTACGTCAGGTAAACGGAAATTCTATGAAAACTTAAGATAATTTATTACAATAATTAGTGTCTGTCCATAAAGTTAAGGAAAAGTGAAAACCTAAAATAACAAATATCAAAAACCAAATATCAAATAATCTACAATTTTCAAATGTCAAAATTCAAAACATTTAAAATCAACAGCATACTATATTGTTTTGAATTTCTAGTATTGGATTTTAGAATTTATTTGTAATTTGAAATTTGTTATTTGGTGCTTTATTTACCAGAATTTCTAATTTATAGACGGACTCTAATTAATAATGCTTATTCTATAATCAGTTGTTTGGTATAGATATCCTCCCTGGAGCGGAGACGGAGAAAATAAACTCCGGCCTGACTTTCCGGGATTGTAACGGTATGGCTTTCGTTAGCTTCCATTTTGTGGATTTTTTCGTTGTAAATCCGTTTCCCTTCTATTGTGAAGAGCTCCAGGTGAATCTCCCTGTGAATTTTATTTTTAAAGACAATACTGAAACGTCCGGATGCAGGATTGGGGTAAACATGAATGTCTCTCTTGCCGGTAGAGAATTCATTAGTGCCAACAGTACTTTTAATCTCAAAAGCCACCAGTATGGAGTCGGAATCGGAGCATTGACCGGAGGTTCCGGTTACAGTAACTTTGAGCGTATCTTCCGTATCTCCGTTATAAGTAACCCAGGCTGTGGCCCCTGAAGTAGAAATCAACCCGCTGTCACCGTTTCCTTCATCGGACCATTCGTATTGTTCAGCCTCTCCATGAACCTTTAGTTCTACCGTATCGTCAACTGAAGCCTCTACTGCCAACGAATCAAAAAAGATGTGCAGGTTATCGGCAATCAACAGATGATCTACTTTGCTTGTCGAATCTGTTCCATTGGCTCCCTCTACTTTCAGACTGACGGTTTTTGTACCGTGTGTGCTGTAAGTGACATCATGGGGACCTGATCCTGTAACTTCTGAGGGTTGCGCCCCTTCACCGAAGTACCAGTGATAGGAATCAATATCTCCTGATGATTTGTCGGTAAAGGAGACCGTTTCGGATATACAATAAAAATTCTTCTCTGTATCGAAAGAAGCGGTGGGATCCTTTTTTCGGGTGTAAGCCCTGATACAAAGATCATATGGGTTATCAACATCGGCTCCCAGAGCGGTCCATTGATCCCCGTCCGCACTGAACCAATTGGTGCCCGAATCTTCAATTTTCGGATCGGCATAGCCTGAAATGCTGGTTTCTACAGGAAGCGGGTATTCATACCCTTTCATATCGTATTTTACCTTCACATAGAAATCACCTGTAATATCGGCTTGAACATCAAAAGTGTAATACCCCGGATAGAGTACCTGCCGGTCAGTAATGGACTCTATGGGATTTACCGGCTGGCCGTTGCTGAAATCATCATAAATGGTAATATCGATGCTGCTCCCGTAATTATTTACGTATGTTCCGACCTTTTTGACAGTTTCATCCGGTTGCGCCTCGAACCGGGTCAAACCGTAAAGCAGATCGCGGTCGCCATAACTTAAAGAGGTTACCATGCCCAATTTATCGTAATAATGCAAAGAATCGATATCGGAATTGTCCCACTTGATGGGATAAAAACCATTATCTGTTAGGACTTCGCTGTCTTTGTAGGCCAGATAAAAATATCCGTTTTCGCCCCAGTCTTTCCCCCAGCTATTCTTTATAATCCAGGCACCTTGGGTGTCCGGTGCTCCCTCAATGTCTTCAACTACTTTGTTGTCATCCCATCCAGCTATAAGAATACCATGATTAGCTGTAGAATCACCGTCGTAATACCAGGTATGATCATTAAAGTTATAATATTCCAATTGTTCTCCTGCATACATCGAAGTGGCCACAGCTCCGTAGTTTTGGATGATCCGTTTGACCTCATCAATGTCTTTTGGCAAGTAACGGGCTTCGGGCACCAATGCAAGGGGTTCTTCCCGAACCGTGCACTTTGAGCTATCAGCCAGCTCATCGTATGGATCAAGCTTTTCATCTATCGGTCCGGCAAAACGGTTCAAATAGGCGGTGGCCATGTACACATTGCCCCCGTCTGAAGGTCCCCATTCATAACCGCTGCAGGTAACCATGTTTTTTTCAGAAAGATCGTAAGAGGTATCTTCCAGCATTTTCCATCTCGATTCAATGGCGCCAAGGGAGCTGAAAGCCCAGCAGGTACCAAAATTACCCTGATCTTTAACTTCTGTAACATAACCTTCATTCCTCAGATCATACGAGCTGGGTAGTTGCTGACTGGCTTTCAGGGTTGCGTCCTTTTTCTGAAAATTTTGAAAACTGACTTTATAAGGAGGCGGAACGTAGCCGTTTTTCTTAGTTTCCGGCCGGGCCTTTAGTTTCAATGATTCCCGGTATTCCTTAAAATCAGGGTTTAGGGGAGCCTGTTCAAGCTGCTCCTGGCCAAGACCCGTTGTATGGATCACAACCGCAGCAATAAGAAAGAGGTAAAGGTTTTTCATAACAGGAGGTTTTATATAATTGTATCAGATCATTTCATTTTGAAGCCAATTTGTTAATTTTGACTTCCGGCGAAAACAAACGATAAAGAGGGTGCAATATATGAAAAATACCCATTTTTTAACCGGCATCGGTATATTTTTATTGATTTTAAATACCTTTGGGAGTTCGGCAATAACGTTTCAAGATCATTTCATTATGGAATCAGATACAACCAAAAAAGGAGGCATTGTTTTTTTCAAAACCAACCGTCTTGCTACCCTGGAAGATTTCTATATAGAGGAAATAGGCTGTGAACTTTGGCTGGACCAGGGTGCATGTAAAATTTTTCAGCATGGCAACATGCTGTTTGGCTTTTGTAAAAGCGAGGAAGTGGATCTGGAAGGAACAATCACCTTTTTCTATCCCGACAGGGAGCAGGTGGACCGCATGTATCAAAAACTGGAAGATGTTGCTCTGAATCCCCCGAAAATAAATGAGAAATTCAATATTTATAATTTTTATGCCCGTGATCCGGAAGGTCATCTTATTGAATTTCAGTCGTTCAATCATGAATTGAAACCTTATTAATTGCTGCCGGAAGGTTTTTGTTCCGCCAAATTTATCAGCTGATTGAAAAGGAAGCATGGGGTTTATCACTCAATACGGAACAAATTAAATCAGGCTAAAAAGCATTCTGAACAAAATTAAACCTGCATGGACTTTTGTTATCAAATCAGTAAATTTTTTACCGAATCGTTGAACCATTAAAATAAACAATTGTGCGAAAATTAGGAATCTTAATCATTTTAACCGGAATCATTATGGGATCCTGTACAAACAAAAAAGAACAGGGCTCAGAAGGCAATCCCTTTTTCAGCGAGTATCAAACGCAGTATAAGGTGCCGCCTTTTGATGAAATTAAACCGAAACATTACAAGGCTGCCTTTGAAAGGGCAATGGAAAGGCATAAGGAAGAAATTCAGGAAATAACCGCTAATTCAGAAGAACACACTTTTGAAAATACCATTGAGCCAATGGTTCATAGTGGTAAATTACTGGAAAAAGTTTCCTATGTGTTTTATGGCTTGAACAGTGCCAATACGAGCGATACCCTTCAGGAAATAGCCAGGGAGGTTTCTCCGAAACTGTCTTCTCACAGGGATGAGATCATGCTTGATGCTGAGCTATTCCAAAGGGTTCAAGACGTTTATGACAAAAAAGATCAACGGAATTTTAGTCAGGAACAATCTTATTTACTTGAGAACCTGTATAGGGATTTTGTCAGGAGTGGCGCCAATCTGCCGGAAGAAGAAAAGAAACAACTGAAGGAAATCAATAAAGAACTTTCATCGCTTACACTCGAATTTGAACAAAATGAACTGAAAGAGACCAACAATTTCGAGCTGGTGATTGAAGATGAGGAAAACCTTGCCGGTCTACCGGAATCGGTTATCCAAACTGCAGCCGAAACCGCCGCTGAGGAAGGCCATGAGGGTAAATGGGTTTTTACCACCCACAAACCCAGTATGCTTCCCTTTCTTACCTATGCAGAAAACCGGGATCTTAGGGAGAAGTTGTATAAAGCCTATTTAAACAGGTGTAACAACGACAATGAATATGATAACAAGGAAATTCTCTCCAAAATTGTAAAACTCCGTGTAAAGAAAGCCCATTTGCTGGGATACGACACTTATGCCGATTACCGGCTTGAAACCCGAATGGCGAAGAACCCGCAAAACGTGATGGATCTTTTGAATCAGCTTTGGGATGCCGCTCTGCCCGTGTCTAAAAAGGAAAGAGAGCAGATGCAGGAAATCATCAGGGAAGAAGGTCATGATTTTAAGTTGAAAAGCTGGGACTGGTGGTATTATGCCGAAAAACTGCGCAAACGAAAATACAATCTCGATGATAGTGAACTGAGACCGTACTTTAAGCTTGATAATGTTCGCCAGGGAGCATTTAATGTGGCCAACCGCCTGTTTGGCATAACTTTTAAGGAACTGAAGGATGTTCCCAAACCCCACCCCGATGCCCGGGCCTGGGAAGTTAAGGAATCCGATGGTTCCCATCTGGGCGTGCTGTATATGGATTTTCATCCCCGTGAAAGTAAGAATGGTGGTGCCTGGTGTGGAAGTTACCGGAGGCATTATGAAACCAGGGACGAAAAGGAAATTCACCCAATTAAGACCATTGTGACCAACTTTACAACACCAACAGAGAACAAACCGGCGCTCCTGAGCCTGGACGAAGTGGAAACCCTGTTCCATGAATTTGGCCATGCCCTTGACGGATTGTTTGCAGAAAATGCTTACCCGGAAACATTTGTAGCCAGGGATTTTGTTGAATTGCCTTCACAGATTATGGAGCACTGGGCAACCCACCCCAAAGTATTTAAATCCTATGCAAAGCACTATGAAACCGGTGAAACCATTCCCGGTGAGCTGATTGATAAAATTGAGAAAAGCCAGTATTTCAATCAGGGTTTTGCCAATGTAGAATATCTTGCTGCATCCATGCTTGACATGGCATATCACACGCTTTCCGAGCCCAGAGACCTGCAGGTAATGAAGTTCGAGGAGCGTTACCTTGATTCCATTGGCTTAATAGAGGAGATTGAGCCTCGTTATCACAGCACTTATTTCAGTCACATTACAGGTGGCTATGATGCCGGTTATTACAGTTATATATGGTCGGCCGTGCTGGATAATGACGCATTTGAGGCTTTTGAGAAAAATGGCATTTATGATCAGGAAACAGCGCAAGCTTTCCGTAGGTTGCTGGCTAAAAACGGAACCGCAGATCCCATGGAATTGTTTGTGGAATTCCGCGGTCGGGAACCAAAAATAGACGCTCTGCTTAGAAACAGAGGACTAAAATAATATACTGCTTTATCGGTCTGACCCCTTGAAGCAATAGATTTAGTTGAATAATAGAGGTACAAATGGGAAGAGCTTGCATTTGTCCATGATTTTGCTCCCGAGAGCAAGGATACTCTTACCATGCAACTTATCGATACTTCCCAGTCTCCCGATTATGAGGCCAGAACCAATATACGCTTTGTAACCCTGGAAGAACCGGGGAAAGAGATTCAGGAAGCTGAACGGCTGGAATATGAACAAACAGGTGAACGGGAAGACGTTTATCAGATGGAAGGTCCGGCCTGGGAAAACGACAGGATAGGCTTCCGCAATTATTTCGATCCCCGGAATACCATCGATGTATTTGGAAAAACCACAGGTGAAATGGCCCTGGATGATGCAGGCATCAGAGGTCAGGATTACAGCAAGATGGATGACTGGGGCATGGACATACTGGAAACCGGTCGTTCCTTAGGCGCGGGCGCTATTGGCTTGAAGATCAGAGATTCGTTGGTACGTATAGGACCTGAAGCCCAGGGAAGCTTTACCCGCGTATTTGAAGGTCCCGTTCGTTCCAGGTTCCGTCTGACCTATGAAGCTATTGTGGTTTACGGCAATACTTACAAAGTAACTCATGATATTACCATATGGCCTGGAACTTATGGCTATAAAGGAGAAGTGAATGTACAAAGATCTGAAGAAGCGGATTATCCCGAACAGTTAATTATCGGCCTTGTAAACAAAGAGGTCGATTCACTGACCATCAGAGAACCCAATGATCAATATCTTGCATTGATCACCCATAACAAGCAGGCAGTAGAAGGAGGATATCTCGGTCTGGGCTTGTTACTGGAACAGGATAATTTCATTGCTTCCGGAACAGCTCCCATTTCTGCCGAAAAGACCACAGGCATTGTGGAGACCTATTATTCTATTATGGATCTGTCTGAGCAGACAATAACCTATCACATGTATGCCGGATGGGAGAAATCGGCTCAGAAATTTGCCGAAGATGAGGAGTTTGTCAAATATGTGGAGCGACAGGCAGAAAAATTCACAAACCCTGCCCGGGTAGTAAAGTAAATATCTGATTTTGACAAAATTTGATTGGTACGCAGGTACCCAAAAGGAAAATGAATAAAATCGGGGAAAATGGGCATCTTTTTGGGTACCTGCATTCTTTAGCTTATCCATGAAGTATAGTTAATGTTTCGGACTTTTCTGTTCTTACCCTGGAAAAACAGTCCCTCATCCAAAATATATATCGCTTATAATGCTTTTTAAAATATCCCCCTCAAAGTAGAATATGAACCGCAAGGTTCCGTCTGAATTGGCTAACTGTACAATGTCGCCGAAAGGCTTGCTGATCCCGAAAACGGACCGGAAAGTTTTCCTGGTCATACCCGGACGGATGCAAGAATCCAATACCAGTTCAGAAGAGGTTAGGTGAAGATATATCATAAAATTTTTTTTCCGGCTGCTGTAGAATGTTATGGTGTCCCGGCTACCTGAGAAGCGATAAATGGTATCTATGACCGTTGTGTCGTGAATGTTGCGAAATGGTTCCTTTTTTAAGGGTACCAACTCTGAATGATTCTCCTGTAGAGATTCAATGGTAAAAGATTCAACGGCCCTGTTGGTGAAGCTGTCAGTGATAAAAGTAGGAATGCCTTTTCTGGACATTTCAGCATAGCGGGTTGCTATTTTCATTGTGTCACACGCCTTGCTTATGCTTTCGGTGGTGTTTTTCTTTGTGTGACAACCCCAGGCTGCAATCATTAAAAGAAGTAAGATGTGTGGAATCAGGTTTTTTTTCATATTCTTTGGTTTTATATATAGATTGTCAATGATCCAAGGCGAATACTGGTTTATTTCTTTTCTTTATAAAACCAAAATTAGTGAATAAAAACAACAATTTTCACGCCCAATGGTTGCAGATTTTACCTGTGATTGGGGGGATAAGTGATTGCCGTATGTTCTGAGGCAAAATAGATTTTGTTCTTTTGGCCTTCAAATTTATAGGTATCTACCTTTGTATTATTTCGGGCATAGGCTTTTACTTCAAGAATATTTTCTCCCTTTTCAAGGGGTATTCTTGTATAATGAATGGCATAGGGCAGTGTTTGCCAGTTTCTGGTATCCGCTTGTTCTGTAAGTGTGTTGACAATATTTACAATGGTACCCAGGTTCTTATCTTCTTCGTCAGCTAATGCTTCCAGGGCCTTTTTTGTAGCAAGGCGAAGTATGGCATTTCCCAGTTCCCGAAGCATTCTGTCATGTAAGGTTTTGAAGGCGATTTCATTAATGTCCTGAGCCATTTCAAAGGAATGTTTCTTATTCTGATCAAAAACTGCAGCATTGCGGTAGACCGGTTTTCTTTCCACATATTTGGGAAAGGAGACTTTGAAAAAACGCAATTCGGAAAAGGCTTCCTTTTCCTTCTTGCTTTTATTACCTATATAAATGGGAAAAGATACATCCAGTTCCCTGCTCCGCATGACCACATAATTCTCCCTGGGGCTGGGAACCTTTGTAAAGTGTATATTCCATTCATCTTTTACCGGACCAAAACCATTCAGCCAGAAAAATATTACATCTCCGTGTTTCCGGGGTGTATATTCAAAATTCATGTTGAATTTCTGTTCGTAATGTCTTACTTCATCCTCGAAACCTGTAAGATAAGCAGTCCTTAACACATCTTTTTTGAGCTGTTCGGGTACCTGCATGTTGAAATATTCGGTGTAATCTTCTTTATAAGCTTCATAAGCATTCCTGTAGGCAATAAAAGCATTGTTGTAATCGCCGGTGGCTTCATAGATCATGCCCATAAGATTGTGCGCAAAAGCATCCCGCTGATAACGGTTTTTGTGATCCTGATATTTGTCGTTGAGCTGATTAAGCCGTATATTAATTCTCCGGCATTCTACAAGTGCATCCTCATAATTCTGAAGCTGTATATAATTCAAAACGGTGAAGTAATGTAACATGACCGCTTCGAAATCTTCTGGTTTGTATGGTTTGACTGTAGGATTCGTTACGAGGGAAAGGGCTTCCAGTCCGTAATTTTTTATATAGTCTTCAATAATCCGGTCGGCTTCCTCAAAATGCCGGTTGCTTTCCTCATATTCATCAAGCATCCACTCCACATAACCGTGGTTGAGGTAGAACAGCAATCTGTTTTTTCCTTCCTTCTCATGTTGGTTGTTCTGTAACCACTGATCCGCCTTCCGGAAGTTTCCGTGAGTAATATACTGCTGAAACTTTTGAGTCTGCTGATAATAAGTGGCACACCCCCCTGCAATAAGTCCAAACAAAAGAAAGAGGAGTATTTGTTTTTTTCGTTGGGTTGTGGGCATGAAATTCCCTTAAGTATGGAACTAATTACTGATGTATTTTTTTATTTTTTTATCACCGATCCAAACAATTTCATTGGTTTCCAGATTGGATAATTCAAGGTTTATCTGGTAATAAATCACTTTTTCATTTCTGTAGGAATCCACAATGCTGTTAATGGTGCCGTGGAGCATAAAGTCGGCTCCAAGTTCTTTCCCCCATTCTTTTGCCGTTTCGGAAGAAGCAAAGTCCTGCTGGTCGGCTCTTTCCGCTCTTAAGTCTTCCCGTTTGCTGCCGGCCTGAACAAGCCGGGCTGAACCCTCCCTGATAATGGCTTGTTCTATGTCCTTAATGAAGGTTTCAGCATTGATGTGCTCATGGCTTTTGTTTTTTACCAGCCCAACGATCAGGATGGGACGGGCTCCGTTGTGATTTTGTTTGTAATCATCCAGCCATCTCCCGTTGAGGACCTGGTTTACTAAGGCTTTTGCCACCATCCGGGAATCCGTATCGTTCCAGCGTCCGCTCAGGTCCACCTGCTGGTCGGTGTCAATTCTTTTCACTTCCCTTTGGGGGCTGCAGCCACCTATCAATGTTAGAATGGAAGAAACCAGTAAAACAAGGATGAATGATCTTTTCATATATTTAAGGTTTAAAAACTGCTTCATTTAAGATTGTCAATCATTTCTTTCAGTTCATTTTCCAATTCTTTGCTAACAGGCACCAAGGGCAGCCTCAGATTATTTTCTATAATTCCTTTAAGATTTAATGCACATTTTATGCCAGCCGGGTTGCCCTCAGCAAATAATTTTTCTATGATGGGGAACATTTTGTAATGAATTTCCTGGGCTGACTGAAAATCATTCTTCCGGGCATAATTGATCATGGTTGACCACTCTTTTGGAAAAGCATTTCCCAGCACCGAAATAATCCCTTCTATTCCAATGGACATCAAAGGGAGGGTTATACCGTCTTCACCTGAAACCACGGCAAAATCCTCTGGCTTATTCTGAATAATGTGCATGGCCTGAGTGAAACTGCCGGAAGCCTCTTTCACGCCCACAATGTTGTCAAAATCTTTAGCCAGCTGCACGATGGTTTCCGGGGCTATGTTTTTACCAGTTCGACCGGGGACATTATACAATATGACCGGGACCGGGCTTTTTTCGGCAATGACTTTGAAATGCTGATATAGTCCCCTTTGTGTAGGTTTGTTGTAATATGGGGCTACAGACAGAATTCCGTCAATACCTTTGAAATCGGTTTTTTCTATTTTCTCGAGGATGGCTGCTGTGTTGTTTCCGCCTATTCCGAGGACAAAAGGCAACGTTCCCTGGTTTGCCTCTTTAACGGTATTTACAACAGCTTTCTTTTCATCATCGAAAAGTGTAACTGATTCTCCGGTAGTTCCAAGAATGACCAGAAAATCAATACCGCCATCCCGGAGAAATTGGATGTGTTTCTTTAATGACTCGTGATCAATTGAATGATCACTTGTGAAGGGTGTGGTTACTGCGACACCGGTTCCAACAAACTTCTGGGTAGACATAGCATTACTCCTCTTTATTGATTTGACTTATGTAATGTTTTATCTGAT
Organism: uncultured Bacteroidales bacterium; assembly: GCA_964399175.1. Lineage (GTDB taxonomy): Bacteria > Bacteroidota > Bacteroidia > Bacteroidales > UBA12077 > JAGXLC01. The sequence continues at coordinate 47,118 of CAYNPZ010000002.1, forward strand.
CTATAAAATACTGAATATCTCGTTCCTCATTTATGCGAAACATCATGTCGTGCTCCTTGCCCAAATTTGTTTCTATCCCAATCTTAAACCGCGCGCGGGAAAGATTATTTACATACCTTGTCGGAAACTGATCTGGCGGAGAAAGGTCGAATAGGATGTCAAAATGTTTCGTTGTAAATTTTTCAATCATGGGATCTTTTGGGATGTAAAGCCAGTTTAAATCTTTGGATGTAAAAATGTTAATCCGGCTTACACCGATATAATTATCCGGAATTTCTTTATAGGGGCAATAAGCGAGGGTAAAGGTCTGAAGTTTTTTACTGGCAAGAAAATCCAGAAAATCTTTAACGATTTTAAAGGAGTGATTCTGATCCAGGGAAAACAATACCCCCACCGTTTTTGCGGTATCGAAGTTGAATACTGTTTTCCTTCTTTTAATTGCCTTTTGTCTTCTTTTCAGGAGCCAGTTGGCCAGCTTTAACTTTATCTTTTTCAAAACGTTTAATTTCTGAATGAAAATTTAACAGGTACCAAATATATACATTTTCTCAGAAGACTAATGGTTGATCATTTGTAAAAAATCCGATTCCGATATGATGGTTACATCATTTTTTTTCGCCTGATCCAGTTTTTTGGGCCCGATATCCCTGCCAGCCAAAAGGTAATCTGTTTTTGAAGATACCGAAGAGGTATTTTTTCCCCCGTGTTTTTGGATCATTTCTTTCAATTGATCTCTGGAATGCTGATCAAAGGAACCGGAGATGACAATCGTTTTACCTTCAAGGACCCTGCTTGCCGTTTCTTCGGGTTCTTCCTCCATTTCCATGCTGACACCTGCTTTTTTTAGCTTATCAATGACTTCAAGGTTTTTGGGTTTTCTGAAATATTCCAGGATGCTGTCGGCGATTCGGGGGCCCACTTCATTAATTGCTGTCAGGTCTTCATAGGTGGCATTGGCCAGCCCGTCGATGGAGCGGAAATGTTCGGCAAGTGTTCTGGCCATCGCTTCCCCGACGTGGCGAATACCAAGTGCATAGAGCACCCGCGGGAAAGGAACCTCTTTTGATTTCAGGATGCTGTCGATCAGATTCTGAGCCGATTTATCAGCAAAGCGCTCCAGGGATAAAAGGTCTTCTTTTTTTAAAAAATACAGGTCGCCGATGTCTTTTATCAGGTTCTTTCTGTAAAGCGCATCTATGGTGGCTTCAGCCGCCTCAATATCCATGGCTCTCCTGGATACAAAATGCTCTATCTTTCCTTTGATCTGCGGAGGACAGCCGGTTTCATTGGGGCAGTAATGCCGGGCTTCGCCTTCCGGTTTGACCAGTTCGGTTCCACACTCAGGGCAAGACTTCACGAATTCGATTTCCTGACTATCGGCAGGTCTTTTCTCCTTATTCACCCCGACAATCTTTGGAATGATCTCTCCGCCCTTTTCTATATAGACGCTGTCGTTAATTCTCACATCCAATAGTTTTATCTGATCTTCATTATGCAGGGAAGCCCGTTTTACGATGGTACCGCTCAGGTGTACCGGTTCCAGGTTGGCCACGGGTGTCACCGCACCGGTACGTCCTACCTGGAAATCTACGCTCAGAAGTTTGGTTTCCACTTGCTCGGCTTTGAATTTATAGGCTATGGCCCATCTTGGCGATTTGGCAGTATATCCCAGTTCCTCCTGCTGATCGTATGAATTTACCTTGATCACCACCCCGTCAATATCATAGGGCAGATTTTCCCTTTCCTTTTCCCAATAATTGATATAGTCAAAAATTTCTTCGATGTTCCTGCATTTCTGTAATTGAGCGGATATTTTAAATCCCCATTCTTTTGCTTTGACAAGATTTTCATAGTGGAAGCGATAGGGCAGGTTTTCTCCGATCAACGAATACAGAAAGCAGTCAAGCGGGCGTTTGGCCACCATCGAGGAATTCTGCAGTTTCAGTGTACCGGCTGCAGCATTGCGTGGATTGGCAAACGGCGATTCTCCTTTCTTTTCTTTTTCCCGGTTGATCTGTTCAAAGGCCTGATGGGAAAATAATATCTCACCCCTGATAACAAATTCATCCGGATAATCATTTCCCCTCAAATTCAACGGGATGCTCCGGATGGTTTTTACATTATCCGTTACGTCATCACCCTGAATGCCGTCCCCGCGGGTTACGGCCCGTTCGAGCCTGCCATTGCGGTAGGTGAGCGCAATCGCCACGCCGTCATACTTGAGCTCACAAACATATTCGATGGTTCCGGACAATTCTTTCTTGATCCTTTTTTCAAAATCAGCAACTTCTTCGGGCGAGTAAGTATTTCCCAGCGAATACATCGGATAGCGATGCCTTACCTGGTTAAACTCCTTGTTGATGTCACTGCCTACCCGTTGGGAAGGGGAATTTTCATCCTTTAAATCGGGGAATTGTTCTTCAAGCCGGATAAGCTCATTCATTAACGAGTCGTATTCAAAATCGCTGATGGAAGGCTGAGCCAGGACATAATATTTATAATTGTGTTCTTCAATCTCTCTCCTTAACCGTTCAATTCTTTTTTTTGCCTCTTCTTTTTTCATTCTTGCCGTGGATTTGTACAAAATTAAAAAGCCGGGATTAAAGTACAAGATATGAAGGAAAAACTTTATATATAACGCTTATGCTGAACATTATAAATAAAATAAGAGGGTATTCAAAAAAAATGACTATGTGGTTTTTTTGAACACCCTCTTCAAATGGTTTTCCGGCAATGATTATTTTTCAAATTTGCCCATAAGTTCAGCCTTAGCTATGGTATGTTCTTCCACTTTTTTGTCGAATTCATCCATAGAACTGATACTTCCAAGGTTTTCAACATCCAGGGCATGAAGTCTGAAATAATACCTGTGTACTCCTGAAGGCGGACAGGGTCCCCCGTAATCCTCCTTTCCGAAGTTGTTTTCAACCTGCTTGCCGGGAACGGAGTTTTCCTCAATTTTCCTCAGATCCTTTTCGATGTCGTACACCAGCCAGTGAACAAATGTACCGATTGGAGCATCGGGATCTTTTATGCTCAGTGCGAAACTTTTGGTTCCTTCAGGAACATTCTCCCAACTGAGCTCGGGATTCACATCCTCACCTTTACAGGAATACTTTTTGGGAATAAATTCCTCATTCTTGAATGCCGAACTATACAGTTCCATAGTAATACCTCCTGATTTTTCTAATTTTTTGTTTTTTTGTTTGGTGAATGATTGCAATCCCACGATGGAAACGAGCAATATTAATCCAACCGTAATAATGAAATACCGTTGGACTTTACTTTTTGTCATTTCTTTAAAGGGAATTGATTTAATTTCAAAAATACATAAATTACTCAGATTTGTCAATACTCAAAAGCTATCAATATAGAGTTCGCATTTAGGAATTTCATGCCTGCTTCATTTTTATTATATTTCCGTTTTAAAAGTTAATCAAGTTCAAAAAGATCCATGTTCAAATGAAAGATATCAGTGAATTCAAGCGTCATGCCCATGAAATGGTCGAATGGATTGCCAGCTATTTTGAAGAAATTGAAAATTATCCGGTGAAGTCAAAGGTTAAGCCGGGGGAAATATATCAGGCTTTACCGGATCAAATGCCTGAAAAAGGTGAAAACCTGTCCCGGATGCTGGAAGATTTTGATAACATTATGATGAAGGGCATCACACACTGGCAAAGTCCGAAATTTTTCGCCTATTTTCCTGCCAATTCCAGCCTGCCCTCGTTGCTTGCTGAGATGATGACGGCGGCCATAGGGGCTCAGTGCATGAAATGGGAGACATCACCCGCAGCAGCAGAACTTGAGGAAAAAGTTATGGACTGGCTGAAAATTGCTACCGGCCTTCCTGGCTATTTTCAGGGAACGATACAGGATTCGGCTTCAACATCCACCCTGGTTTCCCTGCTGACGGCACGGGAAAAATTCACGAATTTCCGAATCAATGAAGAGGGATTTAAAGATCACGGCCCTTTTCGGATTTACTGCTCTGAAGAAACCCATTCTTCAATAGAAAAGGGAGTAAAGATTGCCGGATTCGGCAGAGAAAACCTTGTCAGGGTGGAGGTAGATGATCATTACCGCCTCCATACCGGTAAACTGGAGGAAGCCATAGAACAGGACAGGCAAAACGGCCTGATTCCCCTGGCTATCATTGCCACTTTAGGCACTACGGGTTCAACAGCTATAGATTCTTTGCCCGAAATTGCCCAAATCAGGAAGAAATACGGACTATGGCTTCATGTGGATGCTGCCTATGCAGGCTCAGCACTTATTCTACCTGAATACCAATGGATGATCAAGGGGGTGGAAGAAGCCGATACGTTCGTCTTTAACCCGCACAAATGGCTTTTTACCAATTTTGATTGCTCAGCTTATTTTGTAAAAGACAAACAGGCTCTTGTGAATACGTTTCAGCTTGTTCCCGAATACCTGAAAACCCGGTCGGATGAACAGGCCAACAATTATTCCGACTGGACCATTCCGCTGGGAAGACGTTTCCGGGCCCTGAAACTGTGGTTTGTTCTGCGATATTATGGCCTGGAAAGATTACAGGAAAAACTCAGAGATCACATTGCCATGGCCGGGGAGATGAAGCAATGGATCGAACACCATAAGGATTTTGAGATGCTTGCACCTGCAACCATGAATGTGCTGTGTTTTCGATATAATCCGGGAAATATAGGCTCTGAAAAAACGCTGAACCGGATGAATGAACAATTGCTTCATGAGATCAATGCCACCGGCGAAATATTTATGACCCATACCAAATTATCGGGTAAATATACCTTGCGGATGGTCATTGCCCAGACGGATGTGGAGAAAAAACATGTGGAAAAAGCATGG
>CAYNPZ010000003.1:0-2454 GCA_964399175.1 uncultured Bacteroidales bacterium
ATTCATCTAACAAACCATAGCCAGTGACATTTAGACCTGGCCCTGTTTTTGGAAAGCAATTTTTTTCACATGGCTCCCGAGTCTGTCGGTTGTAGCTGCAGGGGCGTACCCTCTCCCAGCCTCTCCCTTCAAAAAGGGAGAGGAGCCGGTCCACGGAAGTATCTGAGGTATGGTAGAGGTAGACTCATAAATATTTCTTACCCGGCAATCTCGTGAAAGCCTTAGCTTCTACTACCAGACTGAGCTTCCCGTTGAGCGGGACAGGCTCTACCTTTTCAAGGGAGGCGGGGGAGAGTACGCCCCTTCAGAAAATTCTTACCAATCCTCCATTCATCTAACAAACCATAGCCAGTGACATTTAGACCTGGCCCTGTTTTTGGAAAACAATTTTTATCACACAGCTCCAAAACCAACCACGAAGTGGTTGAACCAGCTCCGATATAAGAAATTTTAAGAAAAAATCCCCATCTTTGTCAAAGACAACTCAGGAAGAATATCTGTATATCTTTATAATCTCTCTGAATAAAAAATATAGGATGAACAAAAAAGCCATCATACTGGACCTGGACAATACCATATATCCTGTTTCTTCCATAGGAGAAGAATTATTCAAAGATCTGTTCCGGCTCATAGAAGAGTATGAAGTGTTTAACGGCGATATGGAAACCATAAAGAAGGATATCATGAACAGCAACTTACGGAAAAACTGATCCTCATCAGAAGAATTCTTCATTCATCTTTCAGATATAGAAAAAAATTCTCATCTTTGTAAGAGAGAGCAAACTAAAATACAATGAACCTCCAAAAAATACTGTTCATTGACCTTAACTGCCAGGTAAACTTCCGGCAATTCGTCAATCCCTTGTCCATATATATCAGTTTCAACATAATTCATTCTTGTTAAATTCTAAAATGACCGCCTTATGAAAAGAAAAAGAAACATACCAACCGGAAGTGGCAGTCTTAACCGTCGTGATTTTATCAAAAAAACCTCGATGGTTACTGCAGGTACCCTTTTAATGGGAAATATGAACATGTATGCAACAGGTACAAAAACAGGCATTGCCCCGCTAGCTGCCCATGGCCCGGCCTCGGCCTATAAACCCAGAATTAAAGCAGCTTTTGTACGGAGAAAGGAAGATTACGGCATGTGGTGGCCGGGGGCTGTATATGACGGTGAGTCAGCCAGAAAGAAATATGCGAAATCACTGAAACGGGCGGGAAGGGAATTGAACATGGCCCTTGAACTAAAAGACACACCCCTCTATAGCATGGAAGAGGCCAACGTCTGGCTGAAAGAAGCAAAAAGCAATCATGTGGACGGGTTGTTGCTGTTACTCCTGGACCGTCAGCAACACAGCTGGCCAACAGCTCAGAAAGCCAGTGAATCGGGCATCCCCACTGTTATCTTTTCCCCGCTGGGTACATCGTTTACCACCAACACCACCAACTATGTGAATAAAACCGGATGTTTGGTCTATTCAACAAACGATTTCGGGCAATGCATAAATGGATTAAAAATGCTCAAGGCAGGAGCCCTCATGCAACGCACACGCTGTGCGGTGATCAAGGGCAATGAGAAAAGAGAAGCCCAACTCGGAGATACCGGCATCACCCTGCAATATCTGCCTGCTTCCACTTATGTTGATCTTTACAATAAAATGGAGGTAAATGATGAAATCAAAAGGATGACGGAAGAATATCTGCGAAAGGCTGAAAAAACCAAACAACCCAACCGGAAAGATGTGATCAACGGGATCAAGGCTTACCTGGTTGCCGGCAAGATACTGGAAGAAGAGCAGGCGGATGCCATATCCATGGATTGTTTGGGCATACTGGCCGACAAACCGATCAGTCTGCCCTGCATCGCCTGGTCCAGGATGAACGACAACGGCATCCCGGCTGCCTGCGAAGCGGATACCGGAGCCATAGCCAGCCAGATCATGGTGCAGTACCTATTCGACAGGCCGGGGTTCCAACAGGATCCGGTTGCCGATACTTCGGATGATACCATCATTGGGGCCCACTGCTCCTGCCCCACCAGGCTCAATGGTTTCGATAAACCATCTGAACCTTTCGAGCTGACCCATCATCACGGCAACAGGGATGCAGTGCCACGTACAATCTGGAAAAAGGGTCAGCGGATCACTTCTATGGATTTCCTCCCGGCAGATGGCAAGGAAAAGCAACATTCCCAAATGCTGATTTCAACGGGAACGGTGGCGGAAAACATGGACGTACCCCCTTCAGGAGGATGTGTGGTATCCGTTAAAGTAAAGTTCGATCGCGGGCATGAAGTGCTCTCATTCCCCGGGTTTCATCAATTGTTCTTTTACGGGGATTACAAGGATCAACTGGAAGATTTCTGCAAGCTTTACGGTTATGAGGCAAAGGTAGTCTGATATACTGGTGATACCGGTCTGGCCGCTCAAAGCGGTCGGACCGGTCGGACCA
>CAYNPZ010000003.1:2554-32478 GCA_964399175.1 uncultured Bacteroidales bacterium
TAAAAAACTTCGAATATAACCCTCTATTTCTATGTACTTGAACAAATCCTATTCCCGGCGAAATTTTATCAAAACAATGGGCATAGCCGGTGCCGGCATTCCCTTAATGAGTCTGACAAATCCGTTCCATCAGGAAAGTGGAGGCACCGGTAAGGAAGCCTGGAAGATCTACATGTTCTCCAAACACCTTCAGTTTCTCAGTTATGAGGAAACTGCAGAAACAATGAAAGAAGCAGGCCTGGCCGGTGCGGATCTTACCGTACGGCCGGGAGGCCATGTTCTTCCGGAGAATGTTACCACCGATCTGCCCAAAGCCGTCAATGCATTCGAAAAGAAAGGCCTGAAAGTGGGTATGATGACTTCGGGCATCACAGATGCTGATGACCGCTATACCGAGCCGGTACTTAAAACAGCTTCCGATGCAGGCATCCATTACTACAGGCTGGGTTATTACAACTATATCGACAAATTGGGAATAAAGGAAAGCATTGACAGGCACAAACAAAAACTGGAAACAGTGGCGGACCTGAACGCTAAATACAACATGCACGGAGGTTATCAGAATCATGCCGGAACCCGGATTGGCGGTCCGGTATGGGATGTGTGGATGCTGGTGAAAGATTTCGATCCCAAACTGATCGGCTGCCAGTATGACATACGCCATGCCACGGTGGAAGGAGGCTACTCATGGCCTTTGGGACTTCAATTGCTGCAGGATCATGTACAAACCATCGTTATCAAAGACTTCAAATGGGTGAAAACAAATGATGGATGGGAAGATGAAAGTGTTCCGTTAGGTGAAGGGATGGTAAACTTCGACGACTATTTCCGGCTCCTGAAGGAAATGAATATTCAGGCCCCCATCACACTGCACTTCGAATATCCGCTTTACAGAGGGGAAAACCTGAGCAAAAAAGAGAAGAGGAAACAAGCAGTGGAAACCATAAGTAAAGATGTGAAAACGCTGAATAACATGCTGAAGAAACATGGAATTTTATAATAGTATCGGATTTTAAGTGTACTTATTTTAAAATCCCTATCAACAAAACTTGTACGGCTTTTGACGGATCACAAATAACAAATAAATCTCAAATTGCCTGCCTCGCCGGCAGGCAGGCAATCACCAAAATTCTAAATTATTGGAAATACATGATCAACCATCTTAATTCCCAAGTTTAAATCATTGAAAATTGTGTATTGGAGCTTATTTGTTATTTGATATTTGTAATTTGTTATTTAATTGATTTGATTATCAAAAAAAATAGATATCATGACACAACCATTCAACCGTAGAGATTTCATCAAAACCACAGGAGCAGCTTCTGCGGGAATGCTGTTGGGTGTTCCCGGTTTTTCCTCAACTAAAAAACAAAAGAATATGCCCATCACCATCAAAGATGTCGATTCCGATTTTGAAAGAGCGCCTCTGATCCGTCCTTTCGGATTCAAGGGGGGTTACATGACCGAGATATGGCAGACCGTTGCTCAGATGCAGAGCGATGCCGGCCACAGCAAGATCGGCTTGTGCACTCAAAATGTATTGTGGTCGGATGCAAAGGTTTTTGCCGGGCATTCGGAAAGCGGCGGCAATGCCCTGATGTATACACTAACGGAACGTGCCCTGCAGATGATCAAAGGCATGAAGTTTGAGAATCCTGTAGAACTGCAGGAGGAGATACTGGAGGAGGTTCATGCCTATGGCAAGCGCATCACCAAAAACCCGGATCTGAGAAAGACCTTTGCACTGAATGCACTGGTTGGTGTGGACAATGCCGCCTGGCTGCTCTATGCCGCCAAAAACGGCATCCGCAATTTCGACGACCTGATCCCGGAAAAGTACAAACCGGCCCTGTCACACAAACACGATAAGGTGGCCAGCATTCCGCTGATGGCCTATAGCATTCCGATCGAGGAGATAAAAGAGGCAGCGGATCAGGGATACTTTTTTATGAAGATCAAGATCGGACAGCCAGGAACACAAAAAGAGATGCTGGAAAAGGATAAAAAGCGGCTTACGGCCATACATAAGGCCATCGGTCATATGCGCACGCCTTATACCAAAGACGGGAAGCTTCCCTATTATTTTGATGCCAACGGCAGGTACGAAAGCAAGGAAACCCTGAACCGGCTGCTGGATCATGCCAAAAAGATCGGCGCATTCGACCAGATTGCCATCATTGAAGAGCCCTTCCCGGAAGAACTGGAAACGCATGTGGATGATCTGCCTGTGCGGATTGCCGCTGATGAGAGTCTGCACAGTGAGAAAGATGCAGCCCGACGCATCCAGATGGGATACCATGCTTTTGCTTTGAAGGCCATCGCAAAAACTTTAAGCATGACCATGAAACAAGCTCAACTGGCCTATGAAAACAACGTACCGTGTTTTATGGCCGATCTTACAGTAAATCCCATACTGGTGGAATGGAACAAAGCAGTGGCTGCACGGCTCAAGTCGTTCCCGGAAATGGGTGATCTTGGACTACTGGAAACCAACGGTCATCAAAATTATGCAAACTGGGAACAGATGGTGGGCTATCATCCTTATCCAAATGCTTCCTGGCGCAAAACCAAAGATGGGGTTTTTCATCTGAATGAAGATTACTATCAAAAAAGCGGAGGAATCTTCAAAGCATCCCAGCATTACGAAAACATGTTCAAAAATAAAACCCAGGAATAAATGGTGATAACCTCCAAATATATGATAATGGCCCGGATTCTAAACAATCCGGGCTTGCTTTTGTAATCATAAACAATAAAAATACAAATGGTTATAATTGTTCTTGATTCACTAAATTGCTTTCCATTAAAAATAACAGTCTCTCCTTAAGTTTTATGAACAATTGGACTGAACCCGTGTTGGTATAAACTAAAGCAATGTATTATGGAACTGCTGCTTGACAACCATGCCTATCAGAACTTATACCAGCATGCCAGGAAAATCTTCCCCAATGAGTGCTGTGGCTTTCTTTATGGGACGGAGCACGAAAACCGCGTGATCTTTCAGACTTTGGAGATCAATAATGTGATGCAGGGAGATCAGCGCGATAAATTTGAGATCGGCCCAAAAGATTATCAGTATGGGGAAGAATATGCCAGGCGGAATAACGTCGATCTGCTGGGGATTTATCATTCCCATCCGGATCATCCGGCATATCCGTCAGAATTTGATCTGCGCAGGGCTTTTCCCTACTTCTCGTACATAATTATCAGCGTGGATAGCGAAAAGATGCTTGACATCAGATCATGGCAGCTTTCGGAAGATCAATCCTTTGAGGAAGAAGTAATACGTTTTGCAAAAGTTGTACAATAAAAACCTAAGTTATGGCTAAGATCATCATACCCACACCGCTTAGAGGATACGTAAATAATCAGTCGGAAGTGGAAGTGGAAGGAAAAACTGTTAAAGAAGTGTTATCCAATTTGTGTGAAACTTATCCCAAATTAAAAAGCTACGTATTTGATGATGAAGGTAACGTACGTGAATTCATCAGGATTTATGTCGGGGATACCGACAGCAGTGAATTGGATATTGAAAACACCGAGGTTGACTCGAATATGGAAATAAGCATCATTCCTGCCATTGCAGGAGGGATCTAGTCGAATAGAAAAACATTCAGGAAAGTGCATTATGTCCGAAACGATGGAAAATACATTAAGCATAAGTGAACTGCTCAGATACAGCCGTCACATGGCCATTCCGGAATTTGGAATTGAAGGACAGCAAAAATTAAAAAATTCCAGGGTACTGGTAATTGGTTGTGGCGGTCTGGGGGCACCCTTATTGCAATATCTTGCGGCAGCAGGAGTGGGTACCATCGGAATTCTTGATTTTGATGCAGTAGAAGACAGCAATCTTCAGAGGCAGGTATTATTTAATACCCATGACCTTGGCCAGCCCAAGGTAGAAGTTGCCAAAGATCAACTACTGAAATTAAATCCGCATATCGATATACACACACATCTCACCCAATTAACCTCTGACAATGCCCTGGATATCTTTAAGAATTATGATGTTATAGCGGACGGCACCGACAACTTTCCCACCCGTTACCTGGTGAATGATGCCTGCGTAATGCTGGACAAAGTGAATGTATATGGGTCCATTTTCAGATTCGAAGGTCAGGTAAGCGTGTTCAATTATATTGATGAAAACGGGAATGCCGGTCCGAACTACCGGGATCTCTTCCCCACTCCCCCTCCACCTGGGATGGTACCAAGCTGTGCCGAAGGAGGAGTATTAGGGGTGTTGCCTGGTATAGTAGGGAGCCTTCAGGTCAATGAAATCATTAAAGTCCTCACGGGCCTGGGTGAACCACTCTCAGGCAAGTTCCTGCGCTTTGATGCCCTGAAATTTGAATTCCGCACATTCAATGTCAAAAAAAACAAAAACAATCCAATAAGCGGAGAAAATCCAACCATCCACGAGCTGATCGACTATGAAGCATTCTGCGGTTTAACCGGTCAGCAGTCCGAAAATGGTGAGGTGAAGGAGATATCCGTATCGGAATATAAGAATATGGTCGACCGGAATGAGGATCATCAACTAATTGATGTCAGGGAAAATTATGAATATTACATTGCCAACATGGGAGGAAAGCTCATCCCCCTGGATCGGATTCAGGAATTCGCGAATGAAATAGACCCCGATAGGAAGACCATAGTACATTGCCGGTCTGGAGGAAGGAGCAGAGAGGCCATTCTCAGGTTACAGGAAGAGCATGGATTCAATAACCTGTATAATCTAAAAGGTGGAATACTGGCCTGGGCAGATAATATAGACAATTCTGTTATTAAATATTAGATCAGATTTTGAGATTACTGCATTACATATCGCTTATCGGTTTTAATTCCTACAAGTGTCCCTCGCTCAGGAGGGACATAACGTACTACCTGTATAGCAGATGATGCCAGGTGTAGCCATGGCATATCGAATTCTTTAATTTATCAAATTTCAATCTACTTTTTAACTAAACAAACATCTATTTGTTAAATCCATTTAAATTTAGGAATTATGGCTGAACTACATTTTCCTACAAAGGTGATCCATACACCGTTCATAAAGAAAGATCCCCACGGGAGCCTGAACATGCCTGTTTATGATAATGTTGCCTTTGAGGCTGGTTCTGCGGAGGAAATTCACAGCATCTTCGAAGGAGAAAAGCAGGGGCATATTTACTCGAGAATCAGTAACCCAACCGTGGAGTATCTCGAGGAAAAAATGAAGCATGCTACGGGAGGACTCAGCGCTACAGCCTTGTCATCCGGAATGGCGGCCATTACCAACCTGATGGTAACCATCAGTCAAACGGGAGTCAACATTGTCACTACCCGACACATTTTTGGCAATACCTATTCCCTGTTTGAAAAAACCCTGAAGCCATTTGGTGTTGAGTTCCGGTATGCCGATCTGACCGATCCTGACTCCGTAGAAAAAGCCATCGACCAGAATACCATTGCTTTGTTTGTGGAAACCATTACCAACCCTCAATTGGAAGTAGCCGACCTGAGCCAGCTTTCTGAACTGACCAGCAAGCATAACATGCTTCTAATCGCCGATACCACACTGACCCCACCCAATATGTTCAGCGCACATGAATTCGGTATTGATGTGGAGGTGTTGTCCAGTACCAAGATCATCTCAGGTGGAGCCACCTCAGTAGGAGGAATAATTGTGGACTATGGCACCTATGACTGGAGACACAATCCCAAGTTAAAAAGTGAATACGGATATTATGGTCCTTTTGCTTTTCTGGCCAAGCTAAGAAAGGAAATTTACCGGAACATGGGATCCTGTCTTTCTCCCCATAACGCCTATCTTCAGATTTCCGGCCTGGACACCCTTTCTTTAAGAGCCGGGCAATCGAATGCCAATTGTAAGCGCATTGCACAATTCCTCAATGAGCAGGAACCCGTCACCCACGTGAATTATCCAGGTCTGGAAAATTCGCCCTTTTATGAAGTAAGCAGAAAGCAATTCGGAGAGGAACCGGGATCATTGCTAACCTTTACTTTGAATTCGAAAAAAGAGTGTTTTAGTTTTATCAACAACCTTAAAGTGCTAAGAAGGGCAACCAATTTACAGGACAACAAAACCCTGGTGTTGCACCCTGCTTCAACCATATTCAACGAGTATGATGAGGGAACCAGAAAAGAACTCGGGGTCCCCGACAATATGATCAGGATATCTGCAGGTATTGAAGATCCTGATGATTTGATGGAGGATATAAAACAGGCCTTAGCACTCACCAATAATTAAAACAGAATGAACCCGTTTGTTCAATTCTCACAGAGATATAAAAGCATTCAATAAGGAGGGGATTTCGTTCTTTTGAATGGTTTTTATTACTACTTTTGTAAGTAAAGACCAGATTAGGGCGTATACAAGATCATATAATATTGATCATAACTTTATAAAGGCAGCATAAAATGATACCCCTCAGAGACACCATACCCTCTCAAAAATTCCCGGTCATCAACTGGATACTCATCATTGCCAATGTTGTTATCTTTATCATTGAGATAAACCAGGGCGACACAAAGGCATTCATTATCGAATATGGTTTGGTACCAGCCGAAACTCCCCTGGGAGGAGACAATACCCATACTTTCTTTACGAATATGTTTTTGCACGGGGGAGTGGGCCATCTTTTAACCAACATGTGGATGCTCTATATCTTTGGAGATAATGTAGAGGACAGGATGGGAAGCTTTCGTTATCTCATTTTCTATATACTGGCAGGGCTGATAGCCAGTTTTACCCACTACATTCTGAACCTCAATTCGGGAATTCCTGCTGTAGGTGCTTCAGGCGCCATCTCCGGGGTTATGGCGGCTTATATGTTTCTTTTCCCGAACAGCACGATCATCTCATTTGTTCCTTTGCTTTTCATCCCATTGCTGATACCCGTTCCGGCCATCATCTTCATCGGTATCTGGTTTCTGGGGCAGTTTCTCAGTGGAACTTCCAGCCTCTTACTGGGCGGAGCCGATGCAGGCATCGCTTTTTGGGCTCATATAGGAGGATTTCTTGGAGGACTGGCCATTTACAAAGCTTTTACCAAAAGCAAGAAACAGGTATACCGAATGCCTTTCAAATGATACAATTCTTTATTACTTTTATGCCCTTTAAAAAAAGAAGATGAGCTGCACCCATACAACAAAAATATTGATGGTTCTTATTATATTCTTGTCACAACCTTCTGTGTGGGCGCAGGAGTCAGACGGAGAAAATACAGAAGATGCATCATGGGCTGTTTCCGCCGAATGGTGGAGCTATCATTCCTTTAGCCAGCAAAAACCCGCTACTCCGGTTCAGGCGGGTTATCCGGTGATAGAATCCAGGTCTTTTGCTTTAGGTATTTCGCGCAGCATTCAAAGGCCAAAAGCCCATCATCACCTCAGGCTGCGCATTAACGTACCTTCCTCGCTGGACTCTGACAATGGGAAGGGAAAAAATCATCTGGTGGAAAGAAGCCACCTTAACTATTTTCGTTCCGGACTGGATTATCACCTGATTTTTCCCTTCTTTCAATGGAAAGGCCTTCAGGTGCGCCAGGGACTCACAAGCGGCTTGCTCTATGAAAACCGTAACTTGCATTATCTTTCAGGGGCCAGGGAAAATGCTGAAGACATCAATTTTTATATAGGGCCTGGTTTACAAATGCAATATGGCCTGTCATCAAAGTGGATGCTCAAAGGTGCCTTTGACGCCCGGTTTTATCTTCCTTATACCAATTATGGCCAGCTGCATGCTTTTGATCCTTTGGGTAATCCGGTCTTTTCTTCGGCTTACAGCGGGTTTTATTATCAAACCCTTTTTAAGCTGGGTATTTGCTGGCAGTTACCCGAAAAAGGTGCAGTAGAGGCGGGGGCTGTTAAGAACGACCTCATTGGTTTCGCCGGCCGTCAACCCGATTTTTATGTGAATGATGTGGTACATTTTAAGCTGGACAGGCTTTTTCATTATTATATCAGGTATCGTTTTTAATCCAATGTTATGAGAACAGGCAATATGAACCCAAAGCCCGGAATAAAACGGCAAATATTCAATAAGCATACTTTCAAAGGGGTTGTGGCCCTGTTGGGGCTTTTTGTTTTGTCTTCCTGCACCGATTTTTATGCAGATGTCAATATACAGAAAGAATGGAAACAGATGGAATCGGGAAAGATCGTTGTGCATTACCGCCCTGAAGGCTTTTCTTCAGCACCTTCTCCCGATGAGGAAGTGATAAACACCATGCTGGAGAATCAAAATTTTTATTACCGGGTTATACAGGACAGCATTCAAAGATCATTCAGCGATAAGGTGCTGATCTATATTTACAACAAAGATGAAGGAAAGAGTCTGATAGGTACCAACGGAGGCGGCCATGCCATTCCCAAACTGAACTGTTTCTATTACACTTACCTGCATGAAAAGGGAGAACTGACCGATCAGTATAACATAAAAAATCCGCCGCTGGGAGCTCATGAACTGGTGCATGTTATTACGCACCGGGTCCTCGGCTATCCCCCTACCAAAATGATGAGTGAAGGATATGCTGTTTGGCTGGACGGAGATTACGGAGGATATGCCGTCAATTACATTATCCGTAAATACAGAAACGATGAACCCCAAAAAATTATGACCCCTGATGAACTGTTAACGGAAACCATTGACAAGGAATCCGTTTATTATCCCAATGCCGGGGTTTTTATCCGTTACCTGGTGCATACCTATGGCGTTGAAAAAGTCAACCAATTATTTGTTAACGAAGAAGAGGAATTCAAAAAAGATTTTGAAAAAATTACCGGCGACAAATGGAAAACAATGGCTGATGAATATACCGGATACCTCAATAACCTTTAAGGATATATCAATTATAATTTATTATATTTAATGGCTGAATTGAAAAAAATAAGACCCGATGAAAAGTATTTCAATAATCTTTTATATTGCATTGATGGTATGGCTGCCCCTGATATCAAGCGGAAATTCCCGTATTTCCGAGCCAACAACTATATTGGTGGTTACCGGAGGCCATGCCTATGACACAACTGTCTTCGAAAAAATGTTTACCCAAAATGACAATCTGAATGTGGATATGCTCGGTCAGCCTGAGGCCAATGAGGCTATGGAGAATGAGAGGTTTAAAGAATACGATGCCGTGGTTTTTTATGATATGTGGCAGGATATCACTGAAGCAGAGAAAGAGGCTTTTGTAGAACTGACCAAAGAAGGAGTTGGACTGGTTTTCTTGCACCATTCCCTGGTCTCCTATCAGAAATGGGATGAATTTGAAAAAATCATCGGAGGCCGCTATCTACAACAAGACTATGTAGAGGACCCAGCCAATGCCTCCGGGTTCAAACACGATATCGAAATGGATGTTAGCGTAATGAAACCCAATCATCCGGTTACCAGCAATATGGAGGATTTTACCATTATTGATGAAGGGTACTCCAACTTAAATGTGCTGCCTTCCGTTGAAATCCTATTGACGGTGGATCATCAGAATTGTGCCAGTAAAGTGGCATGGACCAATCAATACAACAATTCAAGGATCGTTTACCTTTTATTTGGCCACGATCATAAAGCTTATCAGGACAAAAATTTCCGCAGGCTTTTGTCCAATGCCATCGAATGGGTTGCCCGCAAACCGTATTAAGATTAAGCCAGGTAACCTTTGTATGTTAAGGGGGCGCTGCGATTTTTGGGAGTAAATGATTGGTTGATTGAATGATTGGTTGATTGGATGATTGAGCCCATGGATTAAGAAATAAAGAATAATGGATCTGATATATTTTTTCGATAGTTAACTGGTTATGTAACACCAAGACCATTTGGTGTAAATCGCCTTAAGCTCCATATATCAAGTTATTCACCGCTTCGCCCTTATTTCACCCGTAAATGTCTTCAACTCCTCATAATCTCGCCCTATCGTGCTATCATGCTGTCGTGCTGTCGTGTCGTCGTTCTTTTTCATCCAATCAGTCAATCAACCAATCATCCAGGAATAGCAGCAAGTAATATTTGACCCCTGGGGGCTTGTCATAGTTTCACTATCACTCCAACAGTAACGGCTCCTGAAGTCAGGATGTTATCCATATTGCCTCCCAGGTTAAAGCTGGAGGTTCGGTCTTTCACCTCTCTTTCTCCAACATCGGTTTTTTCTGTGGTATGGGTATAACTCAGGTTAAATCCATTAATAAAAGCTTCGAGAGCCACTTTTTCATTCAGATTATATGAAATCCCCGGTGAAACGGAAATACCAACAGTACTTGTTGAAGGTCCTTCTGTAGTGGTTCCTCCTGATTCCACCTTGGAGGAAGAAGCGGAGTAGCTGAGCTGACCTTCTCCAAACAATGAAAATTTGTTCATGTCCAGCACGTAATAGCGGGCAAAAGGTTGTATGCTAAAACCAGTCGATTTGTTAATCACTTCCGGATCGCCCGGGGATTTTTCCCTGGTGGAATTGATGCCGATACCCAAGCCTACGGCAAGGTCTTCAGAAAGAAAATACCCAAGCTGGGGACTAAGGGTGAAAGATGTAGAGGTTTCTTTGTCAGTTGTTGTCTCTCCTGATTTAATGCTTCCACCGGTACTGTTTAGACTGAAATTCCCTCCGATAAAGTATTGGGCTTGCACAGTGGTTCCGGCTAAAAGTAGTAAGAATAACAAATAAACAAGTTTTTTCATACCTGATATACTTTTTGTGATGCCTACTCTTGGGTTTTTCGGCTTACACCCCCTGCTCATTTTAAGGGCTTTTCAGGAAACTCCCTCATTTTATGAATAAAGGTATATTTACAAAAATCAAACCAATTTCCATAGAACGAAGCACATATTTTATAAGAATTTTCCTACAAAAAAACAGATTCATTCCTACTTCATTTTATCTTCTTATCGCATTGACGATTTCAAAGTTAAAAATTAATTTTGTTATTTTTTCCTTCTTCAAATTCCGGAGGAACCATGCACAATAAAGGTAATAGCAATAACCGGGATAAACCAAATGATCAGTATTTTGACAGCAACAAATCCCGAAACACCAATGATCCCCAACAAAATATAAATAAAGAATCAAATCAAAACTTTAGCGAGATGGAATCATCATCCGACCGAAATTCAGATCTTTTTGACCATGCTCCCATCGCTTATTTCATCATAAAGAAAGACTTCCAGATACTGGATGTCAACAAAAAAGGAGCTGAACTTCTTAACCTCTCAAAAGAAAAGCTTAAGGAAAGTTCATTTAAAAACCATATCCAGCCGGAGTCTCATGATATTTTCCATGATCATCTTCGGGAAGTATTACAATACGGCCAAGACAACGACTGTGAAGTTCAATTAAAAAGCAATACAGAAAATCCGATCGATGTAAAACTGGAAAGTACCCCGATAAAAACAAAAAGTTCTGATAAGTCACCTGAGTCCATCCGTACTGCAGTCATTGACATTACCGATCAGAAGGAAAAGGGGAAGATCAGAAGAAGGCTGAGCGCCATCATAAATTCTTCCGACGATGCCATCATCAGTGTCTCCAAAGATATCAGGATTCAGTCATGTAATCCCGGTGCAGAGCAGATATATGGATACAAAGAAAAGGAAGTTATTGACAAAAAACCCGATTTTCTGGTTCCAGATGATCGCAAGGGAGAAGTGGAGAACTATATGAAAGATGTTTTCAAAGGCCATTCCATTGAGCATTTTGAAACGATTCGCATCAGGAAAGACGGCACGTCCATTAATATATCCCTCTCCGTGTCACCTGTTCTTAATGATCAGAACCAGATCGTGGGAGCTGCCACCATTGAAAGGGATATCACAGAAAGAAAAAGAAGGGAAAAAAAGATCCTTGAAAGCGAAGAAAAATATAGGGCCATCTTCGAAAATTCGGGAGATGTTTTCCTCTTGCTGAAAGATACGATAAAAGACTGCAATAAGCAGGCAACAAGATTATTTGAATATAAAAAAGAAGACCTGATTGGCCTGGATCCTGCGGTTCATTTATCACCGGAAAAACAACCCGATGGTGAGGATTCCGTCAATGCAGGAAAAAAGTACGTCAGGCAAGCGCTGAAAGGAAAAGTTCAGCAATTCTATTGGAAGCACCGCACCGGCGAAGGAAAACTGATTGATACCGAAATCACCCTTAATGCCATTAATAAGGAGGACGGAATATATGTACTGGCCATTGTACACGACATATCTGAATATGTGGAGCATCAAAGACAACTGAAAGAGAAAAACGAAGAAATCCAATCACAAAATGAAGAATACATTACACTAAACGAGGAACTGAATGAAGCCAACAGCAAATTAAAAGAAACCATAGATGAACTACACGAGAGCCGCAGAAAAATAGAGGAAGCCAACGACATCATTAATAAAAGCCCGGCAGTTGCCTTTTTATGGAAAAATGCTCAAAACTGGCCTGTTGAGTTCGTATCTGAAAATGTGGAAAAACTGTTTGGATATACCTCGTCTGAGTTTACTTCAGGTAAAATTACATTTCACGAGGTGATTCATCCAGAAGATAAGGAAAGAATCCTAAACGAAGTAATTCAATACTCCAGTAAAACTGACAGACAGGAATTTACCCAGGAATACCGCATCATTGATAAAGCCGGTAACATTAAATGGATGGACGACAGAACCTGGATACAGCGTGATAGTTCCGGTAAGATAACTCATTACAAAGGCATTCTGCTTGACATTACAGAAAGGAAAAATGCCGAAGATCAACTGCGTGACAGTGAAGAATTACTGAATGAAACTGGTGATCTGGCCAGGGTTGGTGGCTGGGAGATAAATCTGAAAAAAAATACAGTTTACTGGACCAGAACAACAAAAATCATTCATGAGGTTCCCTTAGATTATGAACCTACTCTTGAAGAAGCCCTGGGTTATTTTCCCGGCGATTCCAAGACTCTTATTACTAATGCTGTAAATAACGCTATTTATAAGGGAAAAGATTATGATCTTGAACTGGAATTTATAACTGCCCGGAACAACAAACGCTATGTCCGTGCGAAAGGAAAAACGGATTTTAAGGATGGAAAGTGCTTACGAGTTTATGGGACTTTTCAGGATATAACAGATAAAAAGAAGGCAGAGTTGGCATTAAAAAGCAGTGAACAAAAATTTAAAACCCTATTCAACAGCGCATTGGATGCCATCTTTATTCATGATATGAAAGGCAACATGTTAGAGGTAAATGAAGGCGCCTCAAAAATGCTGGGATATTCAAGAGAAACCCTATTGGAAATGACACCTCTGGATATTGACACCCCGGAAAATGCAAAAAAATTTGATCAACGGTTAGGTAAAATAATAAATAATGGATACGGTTTTTTCGAAACTGAGCATATTTCGAAAGGAGGAAACAGAATATCGGTTGAAATAAATTCCAACCTTATTGAATATGAAGGGAAACAAGCCATACTGACCATTGCACGTGATATCACGGAAAGGAAAAAAGCAGAAAGGGAAATGGTCATTAAAAACCGGATTTCCAATACATTCATCAACAGTGATCATGATAACTTTTTCAAAGATGGGCTTGACATTTTCCGGGAAATTTTTACCAGCCAATTCGGCTATTTTGGTTATATCAACGAGAACGGAGATCTGGTTGCTCAGTCTTTAACAAAGGATGTCTGGGATCAATGCCAGGTGGAAAACAAGACCTTTGTATTCCCGAAAGACTCATGGAGCGGTCTATGGGGAAAATCCCTTAAAGAGAAGAAAACGCTATATCAAAACGGAAATCTGCATCCACCTAAAGGTCATATAGAGCTTACTTCAGCTATGGCATCACCCATATTACTGAATAATAAACTCATCGGTCAGATTGTCCTGGCCAACAAAGAAGAAGGATATGATGAAGACGACCTGGAAATGATCAATAAACTGTGTGATTACATTGGGCCTTTGCTGCATTCTAAGATACAGGAAGAGAAATACAAGCAAAATTTACTTGAAGCCAAAGAAAAAGCAGAAGAGAGCGACCGGCTGAAATCTGCTTTTCTGGCCAACATGTCGCATGAAATCAGGACGCCCATGAACGGCATCCTTGGCTTTACCCAGCTTCTGTTAAGCAGCACCCCACAGTCAGATGAAAAAAGATACCATCTGGACATCATTTATGAGAGGGGAAACCATCTGCTTCAAATTATTAACGATATTATTGACATTTCTAAAATAGAAGCCAATCAGCTGAAAATAAATAAGAAACAGTTCTGTCTGAATGATCTTCTCTACGAACTTTATCATTCCTATGAGGTGGAACTGGAAAAAAACGACAACAAAGATATTAAGCTTGAGCTTGCAATGGACTTTTCCAGAGACAACAGCTTCATTTTTTCGGATAAGATCAGGCTGCAGCAGATACTGACCAACCTCCTTGGTAATGCAATTAAATTCACTGAAAAAGGAGAAATTGGATTTGGATATGAAAAGAAAGATCCCTCCTCAATTCTTTTCTTTGTAAAAGACACAGGAATAGGAATCCCCAAAGAAAAACAAAAAGATATTTTTGACCGCTTCAGGCAGGCAGAGGAAGGTTCTGCTTCACGAAATTATGAAGGCACAGGATTGGGACTATCCATTTCTAAAAATCTGGTGCACTTATTAAACGGCAGAATTTGGGTTGAATCGGAAGAAGGCCAAGGTTCAGCATTTTATTTTACCATCCCCCTGGAAAAGGTTGAAGGGCACCAAACTTCTGATATTGGAAATAAACCGGAAAACAAGGTTTATAATTGGAAACACAAAAAAATCCTTGTTGTGGAAGACGACCCGGTCAGCCAAAGTTATCTGAAAGAAATTCTGGATGAAACAGGTGCCGAAATCATTTTTACTGACAATGGAACCGAGGCTTATAAAATATTTTCCCAAACCAAAGATTTCTCAATGATCCTTATGGATATCAAGCTTCCGGACAAAAGCGGTCATCAGGTGACAAAAGAAATCAGAGAGACACAATCAGATGATGTCCCTATAATTGCACAAACGGCTTATGCAATGCAGGAAGACAGGGAAAAATCCCTGGAGGCAGGTTGTACGGATTACATTACCAAGCCAATAGATCCAAAAGCATTGCTGGCCGTTATGAATAAATATCTAAAAAAGCCTTCAGATATCTAAATGTGGGTAAATAAATCAACTCCTTGAAAAAAATAAACCATAACCCCAGGTAATTGTTTCAAAATGAAACTTCTTTCTCATAATGGGAAGCATACTGGGAGCCTGGTAATGAATTCCCGTCAATCAAAGATTCAGTAAAGCGCCACCCGCGAAAGTATGGGGGATGCCTTGGCCTCCTCAATGCGCACACGGACTCCATCAATTTCCTTCCCGGGAAGTTTTAGAATTCTTTTATAGCCAATCGTGGTTCCGTTTTGCAGAGTCTCCCATTCGCCGTTGCTTTGGATATCCAGGGCAAATGATTTGACGCGCTGCCCGTAATTGATGTTTTCCTGAATAAGAATTCTTCTGGGCGCTATGACATCAGGAAAAGACAGTTCCACTGTTGATTTGACTGTTCCCTGCTTCGGAGCCCATACAGTTGAATAGCTGGTATCTGTAAGGTGGGACCCTGCAAAACAATTTTCAGGCGACCGCACCTCTGAAGAGGTTACCTCTGCATTCAGGGCAAAATCTTTGTCATAAATTGCATCAACGGTGTCGGCAAAGGCATGCAAACGCTCCACATAAGCTTCAGGAAGCAGACCCCGTTGGTCGGGAGGGACATTCAAAAGAAGCAGGCCGTTTCTGCCTACGGACTTTTCGTATATATTCAGGAGTTCTTCTGTTGATTTCAGCCGGCTATCGGGATGATAAAACCAGTCGGAACTGATAGAAACATCACACTCTCCCACAACCCAGCGTGAACCATTGGGATCTCCTGAATTTAAATAACCGCGGTCGGCTTTGCCCACTTCCACACGGCTTGTATCCATCAACGACCAGTTGGTTGTACCAGCAATTCCGTCTTCATTCCCAATCCAGCGGACATCCGGACCCTTATCGGAGAAAATCACGGCCTGAGGCTGATGTTTTCTGACCATTGCCCAGTACCCATCAAAATCATATTCCATATCTTTGGCATTGGGCCCTTTCGCACCGTCGAACCATACTTCATATACCTTACCATAGTTGGTCAGCAGTTCCCTGAGCTGATTCTTGTAAAACCGATTGTACTGATCGGTTCCGTAACTGGGTTCATGGCGATCCCAGGGCGAAAGATAAAATCCGAACTTCAACCCGTGCTTACGGCATGCGTCAGCTACTTCCTTCACTATATCCCCGTTTCCATTTTTATAGGGAGAATTTTCAATCGTATAATCGGTATATTCTGAGGGCCACAAACAAAAGCCATCGTGATGCTTGGCGGTTAGTATCACCATCCTCATTCCAGCGTTCTTAAAAGCCTTTACCCATTGTTCGGCATTAAAATTTGTGGGATTAAACCGGGAAGGATCGGCATCTCCCTTACCCCACTCCACATTGGTAAAGGTGTTCATATTAAAATGCACAAATGCTGTAAACTCCATCTTTTGCCAGTTTACCTGTCTCTGATGCGGCAATATCAGGTCTGTTGTATCAATATGGGCAGCCTGGGTACTTTCTGAGCAGGTTTGTTTTTGTGTACAACCACCGGACACAATAAGACCCGCAAAAATGATGGCTATGGCTTGTATATGCAGTGATTTCATAGGCTTTACCACTTAAATTAAGGCTTCGCGTTACTACTCAAATATACTTATGAACGGCCAAAATAAAAATTACCCGAACAAAATTTTTATGTTTGGTAAAGGAAAAACGGGTTCCTGATCCGAAAATCTTTGCTTCCGGTTCTTATACTATTAAATTGGGCGATCCCGATACCGGCAAATGGAAAGAGCTCAAAAGCATTAGCAGCATCAGCAGCAAAAAAGGCCGGTGTCTTAATACATGAAACCCGAGACCCTCACCTCTTTATCCTAAGCCCTATGCTCTGGGCTCTTCGCCTCCCCCCTATGCCCTGTGCTCGTTAAACCCGGTTCTCTACTCTCCTGCTTCTACCCACTTATCGAGAGTTTGAAAAATTTCCTCCCGGAGTTCCCGAATCTTGCTAAATTGCTCCGGCTGCTGAATTTTGAAGAGATTGTACCGCCACTTTAGCCAATACTTTTTCAATAACCGATAATACTGATAGGCAGCATATCCTGTAACAGGTAAGCTTATCAGATATGCCAGCCTAAGCGACCAGGCATCAAAAAACTGGCTGAAAACGATGAGCTGAAGGAGATAGAACAGAGGAAATGTAACAAGCGCAAGCCCGTTGCGAATGGAACTGTAAAACTGAGGATCCTTAACAGTCCGGTTGACCACCCCAGGAAGAAAAAACGGGAGGGCATTGTTTACCAATCCATAAAGAAACAACGGCAAAAAAATCACAAAAAGGGGCAGTTGTGCCAGCAAAGCAAAAACAGGATATTTCTTGCGGCCGAAAAGCCATGGATGAAAATTCAACCGTTTTAAATGTTTCTGAAAATCCGTGACTTTTTTGTTCAACCCTTCGGCTTCCTCAGGGTTATCCTGTATCTGACGCTCACAAATATGCACCAGTTCTCTGTCGATTTTTAAACTTGCAGGGTGCTTTAAATCCTGCAGACCCTTCTTCTTAACAAATCTATGCCGGTATATTTCACTCAGGACATCGATCATATCATAATATTCCGCATTGCCTATATGAAGCATTACCTTCTTCAACCCCGATGCAATGTCCTCTTTCAGCCTGTTGTATGCTTTGGACGGATTTTCATTATAAAGCCCCTGATATGGATCCAATGCTATAGGGTTTCCAAAGCGGATCAGCAGGGTCTTATGAAATTTATAATAATTCTCGTAATCCAGGGCCACCGGCACGATATACAACCCCAGATTAAAATTGTTCTTTTCTTCGGTCTGAAGAGCCATACGGCATATTCCCTTTTTTAGGGAGCGAAGTTTTCTCTGATGACCGTGATTACCTTCCGGAAAGATTACCAGCGGACGTTTCACGGACAAAACATCGCTCACCTTATTCAGGATCTGCTCGTTGTATTGGAGGCTGTTATATCCGTCACGAATGCGATATACCGGCATAATCTTTAAAAAGGTGAGTATCCTGGCAATTGTTTTCTTTCTGAAAATATCGGCACGTGCAAGGAAAACAAGCTCTCGGGGAATTGCATAAACCAAAGCAAGTGCATCCATCAGGGCATTCTGATGATTGGGGGCGAAGATCACAGGGGCATTTGCGGGAATATTCCCTTTTCCCCGAATATATATACGACGGTAGTATAACCTGTAGTTGAGGTTAACATATCGTTTCAGTAATTCATATACGGGATCCCATTGCTCTATGTTATGCAGTTTTACCATATTTTTGCCATATCTGGCAATATAGCTTTATAAAGTTTCATCCTTTGTTTAAGTTGTGATTTGATGTTTCCAACACCTCATTTTGGCTATAACCGGGTATTTATCAACTAACGCTTTTCCCCTGCCATAATAACGGTCCCCCGGTTCTTTGAAGCGGTTTCTTTGACCAAAAGCCGGCGATGACCATTCCGGCAATTATATGCCAGATTCCCCACCATGCGGCAATAAATGCCATACCTCCCAAACCACCGAAAAGGTTGGGGTTAAATATCAAAACCAGTGCAAGCCCGGAATTCTGAATCCCGGTTTCGATGGTGACCGATCTACGGTCAACCCGTGGAAGCTTAAAGGCACTGCTTATCGAAAAGCCGGCCAGCAAAGCCAGTCCGTTATGGGCCAGTACAATCAGAAAGATCAGGTGGATATAATTCAGGAAATAGCTGAAGTTGTTGGAGAAGGCGACCACGACAAATCCTGCAAAGATGAAAATGGACAAAATCTTAATGGGCCGGGTGATCCTGGCCGTAGTCCGTGGAAAGTTCCTGGCAAAAAGTACACCCAACACCATGGGAATGCCCAGGAGGATCACCACCGTCTGTAACATATGCCAGGGATCAATCTCAATGGGCATGATCAACTTTGATGCCTTTTCATACAGTCCCCCCCAAAAAGCAAAATTAAAAGGCGTAAGAAAGATGGATCCTATGGTGGCAAAGCCTGTAAGGGTAACTGAAAGCGCAGTATTACCGCGAGCCAGATGAGAAATGAAATTGGATATATTACCGCCCGGACATGAGGCTACAAGCAGCATGCCCAGGGCTACGCTTGGTGTGGGCTGGATGAGCAAAATCAACAGGAAGGTAAGTGCTGGCAGGATTAAAAATTGTGAAAAGAAACCAATAATGGCAGATTTGGGATGCCTCAGGATCTTCCTGAAATTGGCCACATCAATCTCCAATGCCACACCAAACATGATAAAGGCAAGGGAAATGTTGAGGATCATAAGTCCGGCAGGGCTAAAGTTCAGACGAACCTCATCAAGTACCTGTAAGGCTTGCTCCATATTCAATACTTTAAGTGCTCAAAGTTATAACTTTTTAATGATTCACCTTTCGGAAAACCAATATTCACAGTGATCGTTTACCTCTGCCCTATTGACAGGGAAATAACACGGAGATTGGGAGGAGACGGCACGAGGGTACGGGAAGAGGAGAAGACGGGAAAACGGGAAGACGGGAGGAGGAGAAAGGAGAAGACAAGACAGTGTACTCCAGTGTCTCAGCACTCAATTCTCAGTTCCCAGTGCTCAGTTCTCAGTGCTCAGCTCCCAGTGCTCAATTCACAGCTCCCAGTGCTCAGTTCTCAGTGCTCAGTTCCCAGTGCTCAATTCTCAGTTCCCAGTGCTCAGTTCTCAGTGCTCAGTTCTTAGTGCTCAGTTCCCAGTGCTCAATTCTCAGTGCTCAGCGCTCAGTGCTCAGTTCCCAGGACTCAGGGCTCAGATCTCCTCTTCCTTTATCACCACCAGCTGGCTGGTGCCGTACTGAATCACTTTAACCTTTTCTCCTTTGTCAATAAATCCTACCTCGGCACGGGCATCATAGATCTCACCGTCCACTTCCACTTTGCCGCCGGGGCGAAGCACTGTACTGGCCACACCGGTTTTTCCCACCAGGCTTCCCATTTCGGTATCCACGCCAATATATCCCTCATCCTTCTGCTGGGTACTGTCCAGCACAAGCTGCGAAAATCTTGTAGAAGTAAGCAGTTTTTTGCTTAGATATATGGAGAGAATCAGTGAAATGAAAATCGAGACCGAGACAATAAAGAAGGCTTTGAGTATTGCCTTGACGGCTTCTTCCACGTGCAGCTGATAGTCGAATACGATGTTGTCGATCATGCTAAGAACCAGTCCTGCCACGGTAAGCAGCAAACCTGACACACCGGCCACACCGAAACCGGGTATGGCGAATAGCTCAATGCCAATGAGGATCAGGCCGAGGATAAACAGGCCAAGCTCCCAGTTCTGGGCAACGCCCTCTGCATAAAGCGGGGCAAAATACAGGGCTGCTGCAATAATGGCTGCTGCCAATGGAAAGCCGATACCCGGAGATTGCAGCTCGAAATAAATGCCTCCCACAATGATCATGATCAAAATGCTTTGAAAAGCCGGACTCATGAGAAAACCCGTTAACGATTCAATACCGGAAACCTCATAGCTCCGGAGCTTATAAGGTTCAATATCGGCCTTAGCCAGCACCTCTTTGATATTGGGAGCTTTTCCTTCGCAGTAACCATTGCTGATGGCCTCATCCGTGGTAAAGGTGAGGATCTTTGTATCGTCAACCACACCCTCTACCGCAATGTTCGGATCCACCATAGCCTCGGCAATACGCGGATCCCTGTGCCACTGAATAATTGTATCCCTGCCTCTTACCAGGGTATCCTTGCCATGGGCCTCAGCAGTGGCACGCATGGTCGATCGCATATACGACTGATACTTCTCCGGCATGATCTCACCTTGCTGATTGACCACAGCCGCAGCTCCTATCCGGGCGCCCTCCCTCATATAGATGCTGTCGGCGGCAATGGAAATCAATGCACCGGCAGAAGCTGCATTGTTTTTAATGAAGACGATCACCGGGATCTCGCTGTTCAAAAACTCACTACGGATGGAATCGGCAATATTTACTAATCCGCCGTAGGTATTGACATTGACAACAATGTAATCTGCTTCCATCTTCCGGGCTTCACCAAAAGCCCTTTTAGTAAGCCTCCAAGCAGAAGGCTCAATTTTCTGGGCTATGTCAAAATTATAAACCAGCAAACTGTCATTGGCAACAACCTCCCCGGGTGTTACCTGTTTGGTTGTATCCTGGGGTTGAACTGTAAAGCTCACCGAAAATAAAACCAGAATTAATGCTGAAGGCACTATAAAAGCCTTTTTGATGTTACGATTCATGATATCGGGTATTTATAAATCATCTTTAAACTTAAACCATTTTCAACAAAATACAGTACAAAAAAAACTATGAATATTTTATAATTTAAATTTTCTGCTCGCGCTTTAACATAAATCAGGCATTACAATACGATAATTATTTAAAAAAAGAAAAACGGGGTACATTTTTTTTACTTTTGCCCCCAACAAAAAGTTTAAATCAATTATGGATTTAAATGCTTTAACAGCCATATCCCCCATTGATGGAAGATACCGGGGCAAAACCGAAGCCATCGACCGCTATTTCTCCGAATTTGGTTTGATCAGATACCGCGTACAAATAGAAATAGAATATTTCATCAACCTTTGCCTGATCCCCCTGCCACAACTAAAAAACTTTGATCACGACCATTTCACAACCCTGCGGAAAATATATGAAAATTTTGAAGTGGAGGAAGCGAAAAAGATCAAGAAGATTGAAGAGGAAACCAATCATGATGTAAAGGCCGTGGAATATTTTCTGAAGGAAAAATTTATTGAACTGGGCCTGAAAGATTATAAGGAATTTGTGCATTTCGGTCTGACTTCCCAGGACATCAACAATACAGCTACACCCCTTTCCCTGAAGGATGCATATAACGACCAATATCTGCCTCATATAGAAAGCTTGCTCAATAAACTGGACGAGCTTTCGCATGAATGGAAAGACATTCCAATGCTGGCCCATACACATGGCCAGCCTGCATCACCTACCAGGCTGGGCAAAGAAATACGGGTTTTTTACGAGCGGCTTTATGAACAGCTACAACAACTTAAACAGATTCCCTTTTCAGCTAAATTTGGAGGAGCAACGGGTAATTTCAACGCCCATCATCTGGCATATCCCGAGATAGACTGGGTGGAATTTGCCGATGATTTTGTGAATAAGGGTCTGGGACTGGATAGATCAAAAATCACAACGCAGATTGACCACTACGATAACCTGGCCTCATTCTTCCATGCCATGTGTCGGATAAACACCATATTAAATGACCTTTCCAGGGATATGTGGACCTACATCTCCATGAATTATTTTAAGCAAAAGATTAAAAAAGGTGAAGTGGGTTCATCGGTAATGCCGCACAAGGTAAATCCCATAGATTTTGAGAATGCAGAAGGCAACCTGGGTATGGCCAACGCCATACTGGAACATCTGGCTTCAAAGCTTCCGGTCTCCCGGTTGCAAAGAGACCTCACCGATTCCACTGTTTCAAGAAACGTGGGTGTGCCTTTTGCCCATACCACGATTGCTTTCAAGTCACTGAACAAGGGGCTGAACAAAATAACGCTGAATAAAGAAGCCATAGACAGAGATCTTGAGGAAAACTGGAGCGTTATTGCCGAAGCGCTTCAGACCATCCTGAGAAGAGAAGGAATTGAAAATCCATACGAACTTTTAAAGGATTTTACTCGTAAAAATACCCGGCTTACAAAGGAAGACTTTATAGAATTCATTGATCAACTGGATATAGAAACATCTGTAAAGGAAAAGCTCAAAAAGATCAACCCATGGAATTATACCGGGCTCGAGTTATTTTAAATAAAAAAAAAGTCATCTAAAGGAAATTTAAAGCCATTTGGTCAAAATAACCAAATAATTGGTATCCATTGAAGGTTCATTTTTTTTAACTTTAAGTGCCGTAGAATTTAAATACTGCTGAGAAGAAAAGAATCGGGATAAAATGAGTGATGAACAAATCAGATCATCGGAAGAAGAATATCTAAAGAAGCTTGTTGAGCGCCAGCAAAAGGCACTGAACGAAAGCCTGGAATACGCCCAGTATATTCAGAGGGTACTTTTTCCCGATAAAGAACAAATGAACAGAATGTTTCCTGAAAGTTTCGTTTACTTTTCACCCAGAGATATGGTAAGCGGCGACTTTTACTGGTTACGGCAGGTCCGGGAAAAAATCGTTCTAGCGGTTGGAGATTGTACCGGTCATGGTGTTCCTGGAGCTTTTATGAGCATACTGGGCATCACTTTCCTCAACGAAATCACCAACCGGGATCCCCTTCCCAAGGCAAACCGCATACTCAACAGCATGCGGGAGCGCATCATGAAAACACTGAACCAGACAGGAGATAAAAAAGAGCTTAAGGACGGGATGGATATTGCCCTGTTTATCTATAACCAGAAAACGAAAGAATTGCAGTTCTCAGGTGCCAAGAACCCTATGTATCATTTTCACAACGGAACCCTCAACGAACTACGCGGCGACCGGATGCCCATCGGCGTATATGCCCTGTTTGAAAGCTCTTTTACAAACCATACGGTAAAAATCAAACCAGGCGACAGGGTATATCTGTTTACCGACGGTTTTGTAGACCAGCTGGGAGGCTCCGAATTCAAAAAGTTCAAGTTTAAAAACTTTAGAAAGCTTCTAACTGATATACAATCCCATGATCTGAGCGAACAAAAATCCATTCTGGATCATAAATTTACCGAATGGAAAGGCAATTTTGAACAGGTAGATGACGTGTTGGTCATAGGGATAAATTTCTAAATAAGAAAAATTTAAAGATTATGAAATTAAAATCTTTCAGGATCAAAAATTATAGATCAATCATTGACTCGGGATGGTGCAATACTGCCAATGACAATATAACCGTACTCATTGGACAGAACGAATCCGGTAAAACCAGTGTTCTTGAGGCGCTGGAAAGCTTTTATACGAGCAAGATATCAGAAGACATCCTCAGAAGCGACCTCTCCATGCCGGAGGTTTATTGTTCTTTTGAACTGAACGACAGCCAATACAAAGACATTGTCGACATCAACAAGCTGCCACCCGAGGCGCTCAACATCCTCAAAAAACTGGATTCCATAAGCATATGCAGATCCTGGCAGGACCTCCACAACAGCAAAATCAGCATTGAAGAAAAAGCCCTCAGGAAATACTGGGATAAGCAGAATGAGGAAAAACAGAAACTGCAGACCAATACCAAGAAGAAGCTGGATGAGGCTTATCTGAAATACGAAGAGCTGAAAAAAGAATACGACGGGCTGTCGACACGGAATGATGAGTTGCAGAACCTGACGAGGGAAACGGAAGCCGGCATGCAGTCGCAAAAGAAAACGCTGAATAAATCCAGGAAAAACAAAAATGTTAATGAAGCACGGGAAAAGCTGAAAGAGCTGGAGACCTCATTTAAGCAATATCAGGAAGAACAAAAGGAGGTACAGGAAAACCTGAAAGAATACGGGGATAAACTGAAAAAGCTTGAAGAAAAATACTGGCTGGCACAGACTGTTGAGAAAATCAAAAGCGAAAGGGAACAATTGGAGCAGAACGTGAAGGACAAATACAATGAGCTGAAAAATGCCGAGGCCCAGCACAGCATCCTCACCAACGAAAAGGAACGAAGGAGCGCAGAACAGCAGGTAAATAACCTGAAAAATGTCTATGATGATCTGACCAAACAACTGGCCAATAAGAAAAGAGAATATGAATTTCAGGTCAGAATGGCCGCAATGATGCTTGAAGGAAGCGACAAATCACAGGCTGAAAAGGAAGTAAGGAGCCAGCTGGAGATTGAGGACAATTATTACAACCTGGAAACCCTCGGCAATATCTTCTTTGATAATGCGCCGGTCTTTGAGTTCTTCCATGATTTCAGCAGCCTGCTGCCCAATAAAATCGATCTAGAGGACATCATTCACGAAAAGGAAGATGTCAAAGGCTATAAAGCAGTAAAGAACTATTTGGAGATCACCGATCTGAAACCCGAATTCTTCAATCAGAAAAACAGCAGGATACTCAAGCAAAAGATCGAGAAGCTCAACAATGAGATCACCGTAGATTTCCATGAATACTGGAGACAAAATGTAGGCAAGAACAACAAGATCCACATCTCCTTTGAGATGGAGCATTACGATCACAACACCCCTGAAAAGGTGGGCCAGCCTTACATTGAGTTCTGGATCAAAGACAAGGATGAACGGCTCTATCCCCAGCAAAGGAGCCGAGGAGTCCGGTGGTTTCTCTCCTTTTATCTTGAATTGAAAGCTTTTGCCAAGCACAAGAACCGCGACAGGGTGCTGCTGATCGACGAGCCCGCATTGAGCTTGCATGCCAGGGCACAGGAGGATGTGCTAAAGGTTTTTGAAGATCTCAAACATGACCTGCAGATTCTCTATACCACCCATTCACCGCATCTGATCAATGTGAACAAGCTGTACCGCATACTGGCGCTGCAAAGAGCCGATGAAGAAGAATACAGCGAAACGGTAATATTCGAGCCCGGATCCTTCAAAACTGCTTCAAGTGATACGCTTTCCCCCATCTATGTATTGATGGGTACCCGACTGAACGACCAGAAATTCGTTCAAAAGGACAACAACGTGATTGTGGAGGACATTGCTTCCTATTATTTCTTCAATGCCATTTACCGGATTGTGGGACTGAATGAAAGCATTTATTTCCTTCCGGCCTCCGACGTATCCAACGTTACATCGCTGGCCAACATGCTGCTGGGATGGAAGCTCGGTTTTTACATCATACTTGGGAATCATGATGAAGGCCGTGAGATCTATGACTATTTCAGGCATCATCTTTTCCAAAACGACGATGATAAGACCAGGGAAAAAATTCTGATCCTCGATGACGGTTTCAGAAAGATCGAGGACATCTTCTCCACGCTTGATTTCAAGAAGCATATACTGAACAAACGGGTTGGCATCACTGAAGCCAATTCCGATTATATCGAGAACAACGACATGTCGAGATCCATTCTGGGTTCGACCTTCCTTTCGAAAGTACAGTCGGAAGAGCTAACACTGGAGGATTTTGATGAAGAAACCCGGGAGAACATTTACAGCCTTCTGGACAATTTTACAGATATGCTGGGAATTAAGATGCCCAGGGGCATCAAGGCGAAGAAAGCAGAGTAGTATGTAAAGCCCCTCTGTTTAGGTGCTAAAGGAAAAGGCCATCAAATCATACTGATTAAGAATACTACAGTTCATTTCTCACTCTTTTCTCTATCAAAAGCCCGCTGCGGCGGGCTTTTGTTTTTGAAGGAAAAAAATTATTCAAAGCCCACCGAAAATAATCCATTTAATTCCAGAGGTATAAAATATTTTTTCATCGGGCAAACATCCGTGGCCATTTCTAATATAAAATCAATATAAATAACTCCGCACATTCATCCAGCCTTCAAATTTTAAAAAAAATTCCATATATTTATCTTTCAAATTCCATGTTCAATAAATCACTCAACCATGAAAAATCTATCGATGCACTTACTCACCGGCTTGCTTATTCTTCTTCCCGTATTTGGTATTCAGGCGCAGGAGAATAAAGGAAAACAACTTTATATGCAACATTGTGCCCAATGCCACGGGGCCGGGTTAGACGGAGGCAATGCCCAAAGCTTAATCGACGGCGTTTGGCAGTATGGAGAAGGCAGAAACTATATACGCCGCAATATTAAATTCGGCATCCCTCACGTAGGCATGCCGGCTTATGATGAAACCCTGAGCGATGAGGAAATCAATCAGGTGCTTACGTATATTGAGAATTTTGACGCGGAAAAGAGCAAAGACAGACAGGAAATACCGCTCGATCTGCTGACCCTGGATTATCAGATGGAGATGGAGGTGATCACCGATGAACTGGAAATACCCTGGGCCATTGATTTTATAGGTGATGACCAGATATTGGTAACAGAAAGGCCCGGACGGCTGCGGATCATCGAGAATGACAAGTTAATGAAGGAACCGGTAAAAAATACTCCGGAGGTTCTGCACAGCGGACAAGGCGGTTTGCTTGATGTTAAGGTGGATCCGGAATACGAAAGAAACGGTTGGATTTACCTGGCCTATAGCCATGAATTGAAAGAAGAAAATGAGGAAGATCGAACACCTGCCATGACCAGGATTGTAAGAGGCAGGATAAAAGACAATACCTGGACCAGTCAGGAAGTATTATTTGAAGCCCCTCACGAAACCTACCGCACTACCAGGCATCATTATGGTTGTCGCATTGTTTTCGATCCCGAGGGACATCTCTATTTCAGCATTGGTGACCGGGGTGCCAAAGAGCAGGCACAGGATCTGAGCCGGCCCAACGGAAAAATCCACCGGATCAACCCGGATGGAAGCATACCCGAAGACAATCCCTTTGCGGACCGAAAAGGCGCCCTGCCATCTATATTTGCCTTCGGATCAAGAAATGCCCAGGGATTAACTGTTCATCCTTTGACAGGTGAAGTCTGGGAAACCGAACACGGACCCATGGGCGGGGATGAGATCAACGTGATCCAGGGGGGTAAAAATTATGGCTGGCCGGTCATCACCTACGGGAAAAACTATAACGGCACCATTATCACAGAAGAGACGGAAAGGCCCGGAATGGAACAGCCAATACTTTACTATAAGCCTTCAATCGCAGTATGCGGGATGCATTTCTATACCGGAGATGAATTCCCGAAATGGGATAACGAGCTGCTGGTGACTGCACTTCGTTTTGAAGAGGTTCAACTTCACCGTGTTTATAATCACCGGATTCTGCATACCGAAACCATATTAAAAAATGCAGGCCGCGTCAGAGATGCAGCACCCGGTCCCGACGGCGCCATTTATGTTGTGGTAAATCAGCCCGGACGGGTGTTAAAGCTGACCAACGCGGACCGGTAAACCATATGAGATAAAAATAGCGAAATCCCCACTAAAATAAAAAAGGCTACTGCATATAGCAGTAGCCTTTTTTATTTTAGCGGAGGAAGAGGGATTCGAACCCCCGGTCCCGCGGTAGCGGGACAACGGTTTTCAAGACCGCCGCGTTCGACCACTCCGCCATTCCTCCGGTTGCAAAACTAATACTTTAATTTCATCCGCCAAAAACTATTAACGAAAATCATGCCCAAAGATTATACACCCCCGGGACCGGTTTATTCCTTCTGCCGTTCCAATAATATCAAATTCTCTACATGATAAGTATGTGGAAACATATCTACAGGCTGAACCTTCATTACCCGGTATTTTTCGCTCAGCATATGGACATCCCTGGCCTGTGTGGCAGGATTGCAGCTTACATACACAATCCTTTCCGGCTCAGCACGCAGTATGTTGTCCACCACATCCTTATGCATGCCTGCCCGGGGCGGATCGGTCACTAATACCTGGGGGTAACCGTACCGGTTGAACAGATCTTCATTCAGAAGCTTCTTCATATCTCCCGTAATAAAAGTGGTATTCTGAAGCCTATTCAGTCCGGCATTTTGCCTGGCATCTTCAATGGCTTCAATTACCGATTCTATGCCAACGACCGCTTTGCATTGAGGAGCAAGAAAATTGGCTATTGTACCCGTTCCAGTATAAAGATCATAAACCATCTCGTCACCATGGAGCCCCGCATATTGACTTACCAGCTTGTACAGCTCGTGTGCCTGATAGGAATTGGTTTGATAGAAAGACTTTGGCCCTACCTTGAACTTCAAATCTTCCATTACTTCGTAAATGTATTCCCTGCCATAATACAATACCGGCTCGAGGTCAAAGATCGAATCATTGGCCTTAGTATTGATCATATAAAACAGGGAAGTCAGCTCAGGGAAGGAATCCTTCAGAAAATCCAGGATTTTCTGCTGTGCCTGGGGCTCATCATACGCAAAGACCAAAATCACCATTACTTCATTGGTTGTGGAAGTACGGATGATCAGGTTGCGCAGAAAACCTTCATGAGTTCTCAGGTTGAAAAAACTGTATTCGTTCCTGATGGCAAAATCCTTCACTGCAAGTCTTATTTTATTGGAGGGTTCCTTCTGGAGATGGCAATGCTCGATATCTACAATCTTATCCCACCGGCCGGGAATATGCAGGCCCAGACCCCTGAATTCCTTCCCTTCATCGGAAGTATGAAGTTCCTCTTCCCTCAGCCAACGGAAACTGGAAAAGGTAAACTCCATCTTGTTCCGGTAATACCGGGTATAAGGAGAAGGTAGTATATCCTTCACAGGGGGCAAGTCCACCTTTGCGATCCGTTCCAGGTTATCAACAACCTGTTGCCGTTTATACCCGAGCTGCTCGTCATAGGGAAGATCCTGCCATTTACAGCCACCGCAAAGATCAAAATGCTTGCAAAAAGGTTCAACGCGTTTCTCTGAATACTTGTGGAACCTGAGCGGAAGCCCTTCCATATAGGATTTCTTCCTCCGGGTGATCTTCAAATCCACAACATCCCCGGGCAAAGCCCTGGTAACAAAAACAACCTGACCATCAATCTTTGCAATTGACTTTCCTTCAGACCCTACATCAAGTATAGGCACCTCTTCATAAACCGGTAACCGTTTTTTTCTCCCCACTTTCTATCTGAATTATTTAGCAAAATTAAACCATTATCCTGAGTAATTTGTTTTAGTGATAAATTTGAATGCCAAATCCCCGCTAATTGTTAACTCAAATGTACAACATTTGTTATGGATTATCTTAGTTATGTTATCAACGTAAAAATAAATAGCAACGGAATAATTCATAAATGCAGGGAACAGCAGTAAAAAGCTTTTATAAAGGATGCGTCAATATTTCTCATAAAAAATCATACAGATATTGAC
>CAYNPZ010000003.1:32578-51388 GCA_964399175.1 uncultured Bacteroidales bacterium
CTTAAACCCATTAAAACCATGAAAGCCTCAAAATTTGGCAGATTAAACACTTTGCTTGGAATCATCCTGTTGATGGTGATTTTCATTCTACCCATATCTTTTTCCACCCTGACGATAACTACTTCAGCAAGTGATTCAGGGCATGGAGAATACAACCTGGAGCGTTCAGATATTGTCAAACTGATCCATAATCAAAAAATCAAGCAGATTGATTCCTTTCTCAACAGGCACCATCAAACGATCAATTTCCAGGGAAATGTGCTGGTGGCCTATAAAAACAGCCTGATATACAACGAATCATTCGGTTATTCCAACCCCAGAAATAGAACACCTCTCACGGAAGATCATATATTTCAACTTGCTTCGGTGACCAAGCAATTCACGGCCATGGGTATTATGATTCTTAAGGAACGGGGATTACTGAATTATTCGGATTCGGTTCATCAATACTTTGAGCATTTTCCTTATAAAGATATCACAATCCAACATCTGCTGAATCACACCTCGGGGCTGGCCAACTATATGTGGCTGCTGGAGCATTACTGGAACAAAGACAGACCTCCTTATAACGATGATGTAATGGCTCTCCTGGCCAGACACCGCTTACACCTTTATTTCAGGCCCGGAACCCGGTTCACTTATTCAAATACGGGATATGTTGTGCTGGCTTCTGTTATTGAGAAAGTATCCGGAATGAGATACGACGAATTTATGGATGAAAACATCTTCAGCCCGCTCAACATGGAAGATACCTATGTTTACAGCACAGCCTACGGAAAGAATGATAATAAGCATCTGAATGGCTACAGGCAATGGGGACGTTATTTCAGATACATACCCCATACGGTGAATGACGGTACTGTTGGTGACAAGGGCATTTACTCAACTGTTGCAGATCTGTATAAATGGGATAAAGGACTTTACGAGAACAAACTGATCTCGGAGCAAACCAAGAAACAGGCTTTTCAATCCCTCGAGTTGAAGAACGGAAATCATTATCCTTACGGGTTCGGTTTCAGACTAAAGGAATCCGACGGAAGGAAAAGGGTTTATCATTACGGAAAATGGAACGGTTTCAGGACAGGTATCATTCGGTTTATTGAAGATACCAGCACCATCATCATCCTGAACCATACTGACAGACCCTACAACAGTAGAATCACCAGGAATATTGACAAAATACTGCACGAGACAGCCTGAACCGGTCTCTTTTAACCCCGTTCACTGATTCTTTCCAGTTCATTTTCATCCTGGATCATAATTTTCCTTCCGTTCAGGGCAAGGATTTCTTCCTGAGCGAATGAGGAAAGCGTTCGTATGGCATTGGAGGTGGTCATATTAGAAAGATTGGCTAGATCTTCGCGGGAAAGATATACTTTCAGGGTGGTTCCGTCATCCTCATATCCATAGGTATCTTTCAGGAATATTAAAGATTCCGCAAGTCTCCCCCGGATATGCTTCTGAGTAAGGGTGACCGTCCGCGTATTGGAAAAGCCCAGTTCCGATGCCAGGTATTCTATGATATTGAGGCCAAACTCGCCGTTGTTTTTCAGTGTATCAAAGAGCGTCTGTTTCTCAATGGTATAAATCTCCGATTCTTCAATGGCTTCGGCGGTGGCAAGATAATTTTGTTTGGCAAACAATGCCCGGAAACCTATAAATCCATTCGGGCGAGCCATACGGACAATCTGCTCCCTTCCTCCTACCCCTTCTTTATAAATCTTCACCTTTCCTTTGGAGAGAAAAAGAAGGCCAGTAGGTTTATCGCCTTCCTTATAAATGATTTCATTCTTTTTATAATGTGCAATGGTACTTTTCTCTTTCAGACGGGACTTTTCTTCATCGGTAAGCACTCTGAAAACGGACATTTTATCAATGACATGGCTGTCTTCGCTCATTGGTATTAAAATTTAATTACATGATCTGAAAAATATGTTATTTAACATGCAAATGTATATAATTCCCCTTTATTTAGAAAAGAAAAAGTCAATTTTCAACGGTTCTTCAACCTCTTCCAAAATCTCACTTTAAACCCAGTCACCGAAAATATTGGGAAAAAATAACCGCTTTAGTCTTAAAGCGGTTATTTTTCCCAAGCAATACCTTTGATCTCTATGCCAAACTGCTATTCAATTTTGATTTGTTTGGATGCTTTTTCAACAGCTTCTTTCTTTTTGGGAAGCTCTACATAAAGTACACCATTTTCATACTTAGCCTTGATGTTATCAGCATCTACTGTTTCGGGAATGCTGAAAGATCTCTGGAATGAACTATAGCTGAATTCTCTTCTTACATAATTATCCTCTTCACCGCCTTCTTCATTTTTGGCTTCTTTTTCAGAGGAAATAATCAGCATGTTGTTCTGAACATTCACATCAAAATCCTTCTTATCCATTCCCGGAGCAGCAACTTCAATGGTGTACTGCTCTTTGCTTTCCTTAACGTTTACATCCGGTACACTCGGATTGTCTTCCCAATTGAAGAAGTCTCTCAGAAAATCTTTTCCAAATACATCATCTTCAAAGCTGGGCAGAAATCGTTTATTTCTCAGCATGGGTATCATAGTGCAACCCTCCTTTCTTTTTTTTAGTTCAACATTATGTTTAGGCCGATAATTCAATAATGTTTTCATTTTTCAAGGGTCAAAGAATATGCCAATACGTAATAAGTGACATGTTGTCACTACAAACCCTTTTTCGCATGACAAACATGCACACTACCTGGTTTACTATTCAATAAAAAAAGGGCAATCAATAAATTATTCTTCTATAAATAGAAGAGAAGCCACTAACGGTATACTATATTACGGCACAATTTAATTAAGTGAGAATTGTTAGATTTGTAAAATGATCTTTTTACAGATATCAAAACGGGAAGAGCTATTTTTTCATCTGGCTGGAAATTACGGTTTAACAGCGGATGAAAATTATCATGATTAAAAAAGAAAAAGGCAATATGGAAGTATATTTGGATTACAACGCCACCACACCGATTGACGAAGAGGTAGCCGGTGCCATGAAGCCGTTTATTGACCGGTATTTTGGAAATCCATCATCAACCCATCAATTTGGGGTTGAGGCAAAGAAAGCAGTTGAAAAAGCCCGGAAGCAGGTGGCAGAACTGATCGGATGCCCGCCACACGAAATTGTATTCACAAGCGGAGGCAGCGAATCCAACAATTATGCAATCAAGGGGGCAGTCCTGGCCAACCGGTCAAAGGGCAACCACATCATCACCTCACAAATAGAGCACCCCGCTGTAATAGAAGTTTGCAGATATCTGGAAAACCAAGGTTTTTCCGTTACTTATCTGAGTGTTGACGAACATGGCCTGATCGACCCAAAAGATTTGGAAAAGGCCATAGGCAGAAATACCACACTCATTACCATCATGCATGCCAACAATGAAGTCGGTACCATACAGCCTGTTGAGGAGATTGCCGGTGTGGCAAAGGCACATGGCATCCTTTTCCATACAGATGCGGCTCAATCTACCGGAAAAATACCTACCGACGTAAAGGAGATGGGTGCTGACCTGTTATCTGTAGCCGGGCACAAACTTTATGGACCAAAGGGTATTGGCGCACTTTATATTCGGGAAGGAGTTCATCTGGAAAAACTGATACATGGAGCCGATCATGAAAGAAACCTGCGGGCAGGAACCGAAAATGTAATCCAGATCGCAGGACTGGGCAAAGCATGCGAGATAGCAGGGAGAGATCTGGAACAAAATTCTGCTATTATGCAGGAAACAAGGGATCTACTTTACCAAAGGCTTAAGGAAGAGCTACCGGATATTAAGCT
Organism: uncultured Bacteroidales bacterium; assembly: GCA_964399175.1. Taxonomy (GTDB): domain Bacteria; phylum Bacteroidota; class Bacteroidia; order Bacteroidales; family UBA12077; genus JAGXLC01. The sequence goes on from CAYNPZ010000003.1 coordinate 36,382, forward strand.
GAACGGTCATCCCGAAAAAAGACTTCCCAATACGCTTTCAATCTGCTTCCCGCATGTTGAAGCCAACATTCTGCTAAACGAGTTATCCGACCGGGGAATAGCTGCTTCAGCCGGTGCAGCCTGCCACACCGATACCATAGATGTTTCGCCGGTCCTTCAGGCCATGGAAATAGATGAACATTATGCCATGGGGACCATCCGGTTTTCCACAGGAAAATATACCACCAATGAGGAAATCAATTATGGTGTGCGGATGATCCGGGAAGCTATCACCAGATTGAAACCCGGCGGAGAACCCATAAAGCAGGAAAGCGAGAATATTAAGCTCACACATTATGCCCATGGAATGGGATGTGCCTGCAAAATGAAACCACAGCTGCTGGAGGAGCTGCTCAGCCGCATACCCCTCACCTATGATCCCAACATACTAGCTGATACACGAACCTCCGACGATGCTGCGGTATACAAAATAACCGACGATGTGGCCATCGTGCAGAGCCTCGATTTCTTTACCCCCATAGTAGATAATCCCTATAATTTTGGCACCATCGCTGCCGCTAACGCGCTGAGTGATATATACGCCATGGGGGCTGAACCGCTGTTTGGACTGAACATTGTCGGATTTCCCTCGAACCGGTTGCCAACTTCTGTATTACAGGAGATACTTGACGGTGCAAGAGAAAAGGCACTAGAGGCAGGGATTAATATCCTGGGGGGCCATACCATTGACGATAACGAACCCAAATACGGAATGGTAGTAACCGGCCGGGCACATCCGGATCAAATCTGGAATAACGCAGGTGCCCGTGAAGGGGATGTGATCATACTGACCAAGCCCATAGGCACAGGTATTCTGGCCACTGCCCTGAAAAAGGGCCTGGCCGATGAAACGGTGCAACACAAACTTACTGCGACAATGGGTGAACTCAATAATAAGAGCGCGGAGATCATAAAAAAATATCCGGTGCACGCCTGTACGGATGTTACAGGATTCGGCCTGCTGGGACATTTGAGCGAGATGACCGCTCCTGACAAGATCAATGCCGAAATATATGCCGAAAGTGTACCGGTTATTCAGGAAGTATGGGAATTTGCCGGAGGCGGAAGCATCCCCGGCGGAACCCGTAACAATCTGAATTTTCTGCAAAATAAAACCATATGGGATGGTGAAGTTTCGCAAACAGAGCAATATATCCTTTGTGACGCGCAAACTTCCGGAGGTCTTCTGTTTGCCGTTCCGGAGGAATATGATAAACAAATAATTTCTGAGCTGCATCAGGCAGGAATAACACAGGCCGGAAGAATAGGCCGCTTTACAAATTACGAGAAAGGTACAATCACCATAAAAAAATACATATGAACAAAAGATGGACGCTTGAGAACAAAACAGCCCTGGTCACGGGTGGCACAAAAGGTATTGGTGCAGCCATTGCAAAAGAGTTTCTTTCATTTGGAGCCCGGGTTTGTATCGTGGCCCGCTCGCAGGAAGGTATTGAAAGGATGAAGGAGCAGGAAGGAGAAAAGCTGACCGGAATACAACAGGATCTGAGCAAAGAAGATGCATTCAGGAACATCATGGAATTTGTAAAGGGAAATTTTGGTAATCTCGATATTCTGATAAACAATGTAGGCATGAATATTCGTAAAAAAACAGAAGAATATACCCGGCTGGAATATGAGAGAATCCTTCAGACCAACCTGACTTCTGCTTTTGAGATGAGCCGGCATGCCTGGCCTTTATTAAAAGACTCGGAAGGTGCCTCCATCGTCAATGTTTCATCGGTAGCAGGACAAAAACATCTTAAAACGGGCTCGGTTTACGGAATGACCAAAGCGGCCATGATTCAGCTCACTAAAAACCTCGCCTGCGAATGGGCCCAATACAACATCCGGGTCAATGCCATAGCCCCCTGGTATATCAAAACGCCACTGGCCAATGAAGTTCTGAATGACAAAGCATACTACGATGAGGTAATCTCAAGAACCCCTCTCGGAAAAGTCGGAGATCCTGAGGATGTTGCCTCTTTGGCAGCTTATCTTTGTATGCCCGCAGCAAAATTTATTACCGGTCAATGCATTAGTGTGGACGGGGGATTTACTATTTATGGATTCTAAGCATAAACATTGAATCCAAATCATTCACAATGAATTCTGACTTTAATCCGCAATAAAGACCGGTTCAATTTGTCCTATTCATCAAAGGTTGGAAGCTCCCAGGAGATTCTCCAGACTACCTATTTCAATATAGGAAGCTCCTGCACTTCGTCCGAAATTACCGGCAATGACCACCACCATATCGTGATCACTAAAATGATGGTATTTCTTTAAATTGTTGATGGCATATTTTAAAAATTCATGGGAAGTTTCGCGGGGTTTCATAAAATCCGCTTTCACGCCATACGACAATTGCAGTTCCCTCATGGTTCTTTTGGAATAAGATTGAGCGTACACAAAGGTTTTGCCCCGGTACGCCGAAAGACTCCGGATGGTTTTTCCCGAAGTAGTGTCGGCTATAACCGCTTGTGCATCGAGCCTTATGGAAGCTTTTACAGCTGATTTACACAAATAAGCCGTGACCTTATTGTTAATTACAAAGTCGCGGGTATCGTAAAAAGGTTCCTTTGAATCTTCCACCTCCCTGGCCACCCGGGCCATGGTCCGGACAGACTCCACAGGGTATTTCCCAAATGCGGTTTCTCCGCTCAGCATAACAGCATCTGCCTGCCCGTAAATGGCGCTTGCAATATCGGTAATCTCGGCGCGTGTAGGCCGCGGGTTATTAATCATCGTGTGCAGCATCTGCGTGGCGATGATCACAGGCTTTCTGCGCTCAATGCATTTATTCACCAGATACTTCTGTATACCGGGTATCTTCTCATATGGAATTTCTATGCCCAGATCACCTCTGGCCACCATAATGCCATAAGCATAATCCAGGATTTCATCAATATTGTCTACGCCTTCCCGGTTTTCTATCTTGGCTATTATCTTGATATTGCTTTTATGCTCATCCAGAATATGCTGAACGGCCAGTACATCCTCCTTACTCCTTACAAAAGAATGAGCTATGAATTCAAGATCCTGATCAATGGCAAAATGAATGTAATCATGATCCTTTTCCGAAATGCAGGGCAGATTTAACTTCACCTTAGGCACATTGACACTTTTCCTGGGTTTGATCACACCTCCGTTATTCACCCTGGTTACAAGGGCATTGTTCTTTTTTTCAAGAATAGTCAGGCTGATATCACCATCATCAATGAGTATCTCGCTGCCTTCAGGAACATCATTTGCAAGCTCGGTGTAATTAATATAGAGCCGATCTTTTTCGGAGGCCTTTTCAGGATTACCTTCCACGTAGAGGGTGTCTCCCTCACTTACGGAGATTTCACTGGAAGAAGAAGTGGTGCGCAACTCCGGTCCTTTGGTATCCAGGAGCAGGGCAATCTTATCAGAAACTTCACGGGTATTTTCTACTATTTTAATTGTTTGCTCGGGCGTTTGATGGGCTGTATTCAGACGAACAACATTCATGCCTTCTTCGTAAAGGGCACCGATAAACTCCACGTCTGCACGCTGGTCCGAAATAGTAGCAACAATCTTTGTTTTTGGCATATTGGGTCCTTTTCTGTTAATCTGTTAAATTATCTCTACATTATGACTTTTTAGAATGAATGAACCTTAAACTCTCAATAGCAAGACGGTACCCATCAAGTCCAAAACCAATGATGGAGCCGCTGCATTTGGGAGCCATTAACGAGGTGTGTCTGAAGCTTTCCCGGTTAAATATATTAGATATATGTACTTCCACCACGGGACAGGAAACAGAGGCCACGGCATCGCGAATGGCTACCGAGGTATGCGTGTATCCTCCTGCGTTTAAAACAATTCCCTCTGCTACTTCTGCTGACTCCTGGATCTTGTCAATAATCTCCCCCTCAATATTGCTCTGGAAGTAATCGATATGAAATCCCTCAAAATGCTCAAGAAGAATTTTCAGGTAATCTTTCATTCCCATGTTTCCGTAAATATCTTTCTCACGCTGACCTAATAAATTCAGATTTGGACCGTTTATAATCTGGATCTTCATAAATTTCGGATAATTTTATATTTTAGCAAAAATAATATATAGCATATTAATTTCTTTTAAATATTCGTTAAAATTAATATGATAAGTTGGGAAATCTCCATAAAGGGCTTTATCAACTTCTTGAAGCTGGAAAGGTCCCTTTCCTCAAACTCGATTAATGCCTATCTGAACGACATTAAAAAGCTCCGTGAGTTTCTTCATGTCAAGAAAGAGCATTTAAGACCGACGCAGATAGACATTGATCATTTGAAGGAGTTTTTACACTGGACCCATGAGCTGGGGATGAGCCCTACAAGTCAGTCAAGGGTTATTTCGGGAATCAAAGCCTTTTTCAAATATCTAATGATAGAAAACTATATTGAAAAGGATCCCACTGAGTTATTGGAGTCTCCGAAAGTGGGGCGCAAATTGCCGGAAATTCTTACGGTTGAGGAAATAGACCGGATCATCAATGCCATTGACTTAAGTCAGCCCGAAGGCCAAAGAAACAAGGCCATCATTGAAGCCTTATATAGCTGTGGACTCAGGGTTTCCGAGCTGATTCACCTGCGCATTTCAAACCTGTATTTTGATAAAGGATTTATCAGGGTAATCGGCAAAGGAAACAAGGAACGGCTTACCCCGGTCAGCCAGAAGGCCATCAAAGAAATCAAACTGTATTTGGAAGACCGGAATAAGCTCAACATCGATAAAGGCTGTGAGGATATACTTTTTCTTAACCGGCGGGGAAAGCAGCTTACCCGTGTCATGGTTTTTCTGATCATCAAAAAACTGGCTGAAAAGGCCAACATTACCAAAAACATCAGTCCCCATACATTCCGGCATTCATTTGCTTCACATCTTATTGAAGGTGGTGCCGACCTGAGAGCGATTCAGGAAATGCTGGGTCATGAATCCATCACCACCACCGAAACTTACACCCATCTTGACAGGGATTACCTACGGAATACGATCATTGAACATCATCCGCGTTCATAATACCCTTTAAAAATTATATGCTAATTTCAAAAATTCTCAGATTATGAAACATTATTCCCTGTTCCTTACTTTTTTCCTGGCTTCTATCCTAACCCTGCGGGGTCAGTTGCCTTCCAATCAATCAGATCTTAGTATAAAAACCATTATGCAGGAGCCTGAAGAATGGATCGGTAGCCTGCCTAAAGACATATACTGGTCAGACGGGGGAGATTGCATTTATTTCAGATGGAATCCTGAAAATGAAGTAAGAACTCCCCTGTATGAAGTGGATAGCAGTTCCAGAAAACCTGTTAAGATCGGATTGAAGAATGAAATGAAACTGCCATCGCGCAGCGGAGATTTTAACGAAGCGCGCACCCGGAAGGTTTATGTTAAAAACGGCAATTTGTTCATCCATTATATTGAAAAGGACAGCATTCAACTGTTGCTGAACGGCAAGGAGGACATCCAGTCTCCGGTATTCAGCAAGGAGGAAAGATCGGTCATTTTTGTCATGGATCAATGTTTGTATGAATATTGGCTTGATAGCCAAAAACAAAATTCTATTCTGGTTTTCCGGGAAGGAAATGCCCCTGAGGATAATAAAGGCGCAGAAAACCAGCACGATAAATGGCTACAGGATCAGCAGATGCAGCTTTTCAGCACACTGAGGGAAAGAGAAAAGAAACAGAAGCACATGGAGGCACTTCGAAAAAAAATGGAGTCTGATCTGCCCAAATACGCATTTACAGGACAGGGGAGGGCTGTAAATATCCGGTTAAGCCCTGATAAACGATATGTAACTTATCATATATATCAAAGAGGCGACAGGAAATCAAGTCACGTGCCCCATTTTGTGACAGAAGATGGATACGTGGACTGGAAAGAGGCTCGTCCCAAGGTTGGAGGAACCGGTTATTCCTATGATCTAAACATATATGATCTGGAAAGGGATACCTCCTATACATTGATTACAGAAAACATCCCGGGTATAAAAGATCAACCCAAATATCTGAAGGAATACAATGCCTGGGAGAAAGAAGGTGACCCGAGAAAAGTACGTGCATTCGGCCCTTACTGGTCGGATGACGGTAAATACGCCCTGATTTCAGTAAGATCTGAAGACAATAAGGACCGGTGGCTGATGTTGCTTGACCCAGAAACAGGGGAACCTGAACTTTTGGATCGTCAAAGGGATGAGGCCTGGATTGCCGGGCCGGGCATCACCTGGTCCGGAAGGGGAGAAATTTTGGGCTGGATGCCCGATAATAAGCGGATATGGTTTCAATCGGAGAAATCGGGATACGCACACTTATATACGGTGAATGTGGAAACAGGAGTTAAAACTGCCCTTACCACCGGTAAATTTGAAATTTATAATCCCCGAATATCAAATGACGAAAAATACTGGTACTTCAGCGCCAATAAAGTTCATCCGGGGGAGAGACATCTTTACCGGATGCCATTGAATGGGGGGAAACTTACCAGGCTGACTTTTATGGAAGGGAGAAATGATGTGGTGCTTTCACCAGACGAAAAGTACATGGCCATAAGGCATTCCTATGCCAATCAGCCCTGGGAGCTGTATATTAAAAAGAACAATTCGGGTGCTGCTCCTGTAAAAGTTACCCAATCGCTGACCGAAGCATTCAGAAAATATGAATGGCGCGAACCGGAAATTGTAACTTTCAGGGCCAATGACGGTGCCACGGTACATGCCAGATTATATAAACCTGAGGAATATAAAAATATGGGACCTGCTGTAATTTTTGTTCATGGAGCGGGTTACCTTCAGAATGCGCACAAATGGTGGAGCAACTATTTTAGAGAATACATGTTCCACAATATTCTGGTTGACAACGGATATACTGTTCTGGACATCGATTACAGGGGAAGCGCTGGTTACGGGAGAGAGTGGCGAACTGCTATATACCGGCATATGGGCAGCAAGGACCTGAGCGACCAAGTGGATGGTGCGAAATATCTTGTGGACCATCATCATGTGGATCCTGAAAGAATTGGCATTTATGGCGGATCATACGGAGGTTTTATTACTCTGATGGCTCTGTTCAAGGAACCCCTGACCTTTGCAGCGGGTGCGGCATTGCGTTCTGTTACCGACTGGACCCATTACAATGATTCCTATACCTCAAATATATTGAATGATCCCGTAAGTGACAGCCTGGCCTACAAACGCAGTTCACCCATCTACTTTGCCGAAGGACTTGAGGACCCATTGCTGATGTGTCATGGAATGGTAGATCATAATGTTCAGTTTCAGGATATTGTACGCCTCTCGCAGAAGCTTATCGAGCTGGGCAAAAACGACTGGGAACTGGCTGTATATCCAATGGAACCCCACAGCTTCAAAGAACCGGAAAGCTGGACCGATGAATACAAACGGATATTCAAACTTTTTCAGGAATACCTGAAATAATTAAAAAACGATGACCGGTTTTGCAATTGGTCATCGTTATTATTGGTTGAATATTAATGGGATTCAGTGATCAGCGATGATACTATAATCCCAGCTTTTCAGCAATGTCATCTGGTATGGCATCCTTATGCACCATAATGTCCATGGTTTTATAGCGTACGTAAGCATCGGAAGCGTATAGATACCCGTCGTAAATATGATTTTCGTCGGACCAGCTGTTCTTTACATAGAAATACTTCGTTCCGTTCTGATCTTCAGCCAGGCCGGTGATATGCATACCATGATCATCAGTAGTATTATAATTATTGAAAGCTTTCTGACGCATCTCCTGGGTTATCTTTTTCTGCTCCTCCGGGGCATCATCAAAATTGTAAAGCTGCTGCTGTTTTTCCTGTTCGGTAAGCTCTTCCCACCGGGTTCTTTCCGTTTGGCTCATATCTTCCAGGTCCTTGGTTGGGACAACAGCCACACCGTTGTTCCAGGAAAATCCTTTGTCGCTTACATCTGCAGCCCACGCTATTGTATAGCCTTCATCAATGGCATTATACATCACCTCCATCAGGTCATCAACGGGGAGGTTGTAGACCTTGTCCTGAGACCAGTTGTCGGGTACTTCAAGTATGAATTTGGAATAAAACGGATGATGCGTATAAGAGCTTAGCTCTACATAATTATCGGGATCAAGGCCAACATATTCCTTAGCAAAGGATTCGGGGGTGTATTCATTTCCTTCATAAGTAAAACTTTCAGGTTTTTCACCCAGGTAGGTCTCCACCACATCAACAAATCCATCATGCCATAACGGGGTTATATCCCCGTTCTCATTTTTTATGACATTTTCAACATATCCTTTCAAAACAGCATCCAATTCTCCGTGATTGTGCTTCTCAGTCCCGTATTCCAGCCCGGAATAAACTGACTCGGGCACCATCCCGTACTTTTCCATCATATTGGTTACATCATGGAACGCACCTCCGGGAGAAAAATTTAAATTTCCGTGAAACCGCACGTATCTTTTGGCTTTTTCTGGATAAGTATGTCTTACAATCCACATTTCGGATAAATTGGCAGCATCCTTTCCCATCCTCATCATTTCCGATTCCAGAAGAGAAATGGCTGAAAAACTCCAGCAGGTACCTGTCCGGTACTGATTCTTCACTGAGGTGGCATCCAATTCTTTAATCATGGTGAATTCATAACCATTCTGACTGTTCTGTGCAAAAACCTGATGAAAGTTAAATAACAGGGTCACAAGAAAAAATGCAGAAATAATTTTTACAGATTTCATAAACTTATGTTTTAATTTATACCTAAGGCGCAAAGATTATAAAAATTTTACCATTTTGAGCCTGGAGGGAAAAATATTGTAGAATTGTGGAAAAATGAATAGCTTTGAACAATAAAAGCTAAATCAAACACTGATGAATTCCTCGGAGCTGATAGTTAATACCGATGGTAGCATTTTCCATCTAAGGCTTTTGGCACATGAAATTGCAGACAATGTGATCCTTGTGGGGGATCCCGGGAGGGTAGATCTGATAGGGGATTATTTCGACCGCATTGACATAAAAAAGCAAAACAGGGAATTCAAAACGATTACAGGGTCATATAAAGATAAGAAAATCACGGTGATCTCATCAGGTATAGGAGCCGATAACATCGATATTGTCATCAATGAGCTGGATGCATTAAAAAATATTGATCTGGAAAAAAGGGAATTAAAAGATACCCTTCGATCATTGAATATTATAAGAATCGGTACCTCAGGCTCAATTCAGGAAAGCATTCCTTCAGGTTCCATGGTTATGACCCGTAAATCAATTGGTTTCGACAACTTGCCCCATTTTTATAAACTGGCAAAGAATGAGGAAAATCAGAAGATAGAGGAAAGCCTTAAAAAACACTTCAACTGGAACCCGGATTTAAGCTATCCCTATGTTACGGAGGCTTCGGAAAAACTTTTGAAAAAATTTCAAAACAAAGGATTTATAGAAGGCATGACCATTTCCGCTCCAGGGTTTTACGGACCCCAGGGGAGGAAGTTAAGGCTTGAGCTGGCTGATGAATCATTAAACAATAAAATAAGCAATTTCCAGTTCGAAAATTTAAGCATCACCAATTACGAAATGGAAAGTTCCGCCATTTATTCATTAGCCAAACCATTGGGTCATGAAGCTTTAACCATATGCGCCATTATCGCCAACCGGATCACGAAGGATCATATTAGAGATTATACTGCTTTGATGCAGGATTTAACAGTAAAAGTATTGGAAAATATTTAAAAATACGTCTAAGTGAACAAATTAACGGAAGATGAGATCAAAGCGATTGTAAAGCTTCTGGATGATCCTAATGAAGAGATCTACAACCAGGTTTCGGGGAAATTGCTCGATCAGGGGACCGAAGTGATTCCCCAGTTAGAGAAAGCCTGGGAACAATCCTTTGATGAAGCGATTCAGAGCCGGTTGGAAAACCTTATTCAGGAAATCCAGCTGAATTCCGCAAAGAAAAATCTGAAAAGATGGGCGGAAACCGGTGGAGAAGATCTTTTTGAAGGGGCATTTCTGGTTGCCAAGCACCAATACCCTGAGTTAGACTATACGCATTACCAGAACAAACTGGAAACCATAAAAAAGGATATCTGGCTTGAAATTAACGAGAATCTAACGGCTTTGGAAAAGGTGCGCATCATCAATCACATCTTTTTCAAGATATATGGATTTTCAAGTAATTCAGCCAATTTCTACGCTCCCCAAAACAATTACATCAACCATCTGCTGGAAACAAAAAAAGGAAATCCGATCACCCTGTCCATTTTATATTCTACACTGGCAGTAAAACTGAATCTGCCCATATATGGTGTCAATCTTCCCAGAAACTTTATCGTGGCCTATAAAAATGAATATACCCAAAGCAACAATCCCTACAATCATGTATTGTTTTATATTAATCCATTCAATAAAGGCGCCATACTGGGGAAGAAAGAAATAGACTATTTCGTTAAGCAGCAGGACCTGAAGCCCAAAAAGGAATACTATCTTCCGTGTTCCAATATTGAAACCATCCAGCGATTGATCAATAATCTGATTTATTCTTATGATAAACTGGGTTATCCGGATAAGATTGAAGAGCTGAATCAGCTATACGATATATTACAGGAAAACAGTCAGTTATAATTGTATCATGAATAGAAGCTCCATCAACTCCTTTCCTTTTAATATTGAGAATCTCATAGAGAGAGCCCCCGTTGTACTCGATGAAGAACTTATAACACAACAGGTACAGGGCAAGACTATTTTAGTGACAGGTGCAGCCGGTTCGATTGGAAGTGAAATTGCACACCAGCTGGTCCGTTTTGAACCCCGTAAAATGATCCTGGTTGATCAGGCGGAGACGCCTCTTTACGAACTTGAGCTGGAAATTCTGGAAGATTACCATTACAATGATTTCGATGCCATCATAGGAAATATATCGGATAAAGAACGGATGGAACATATTTTCAAGCGGATTCCACCGGATATAATTTATCATGCAGCGGCTTACAAGCATGTGCCAATTATGGAATTCAATGCAGGGGAAGCGGTACGCACCAATATACTGGGCACAAAAATCCTGGCTGAAGCAGCAGAAAAATATCAAGCCGAAAAATTCATTCATATCTCATCAGATAAAGCAGTGAATCCTGCCAACACTCTTTTCTCCAACCAACCCTCTCTAATTTCCTCTTATTACTATCCTATTGCTCATTTGTTCTTTTATGGCATCGAGCCATCGTGATATTCAACTGTTTCCTATAATCTCCGATACGCGGGCCTTTTGTCTCTATAATTGCACAGAGATATTACTCAAAACTCACTACTCCCTCTTTCCCGTCTTCCTTTGCTCCATTGTTCCATCGTTCCATCGTGCTGTCGTGCCGGCGTTCCATCGTACTGTCGTGCAATCGAATTTTCGTGCTGGCGTTCAATCCGTGGCTCTATAGTTTACGAACTTCACCATTCTCAAGCTTGTACTTTTCTTTGCTTTCAGGACAAACAGCCATTCCCGATTCATCAAAATGAAGCCGGTGCCCGTATTCACTCATCCATCCTGCATGACGGGCAGGATTTCCCAAAACCAGTGAATAAGGCTGCACATCTCGGGTCACTACTGCACCGGCACCGACAAAGGCATATTCTCCGATGTCATGACCGCAAATAATGGTTGCGTTGGCTCCTATGCTGGCACCTTTCTTTACTCTTGTGGTTTCATACTGGTCCCTCCTTACCACAGCGCTTCTTGGATTGGTGATGTTGGTGAATACCATGGAAGGACCGAGAAACACATCATCCTCACAAATGACCCCCGTATAGATCGAAACATTGTTCTGAACCTTAACATTTCTGCCCAACTCCACATGGGACGAAACAACTACATTCTGGCCCAGGTTGCAGCTTTCACCGATTTTGGCATTGGACATGACATGGGAAAAATGCCAGATTTTGGTTCCTTTACCAATTTCACAGCCCTCGTCTATAACTGCCGTTTCATGTGCAAAATATTTCTGTTCACTCATGATGAAAAATATCGTTTGATGGTTTCGGTAATATGGTTCAATTGCTCCTCATCCAGCTCGGTATGCATGGGAATGGAGAGTACCGACCTGCAAAGATCCTCTGAAACCGGAAAATCTCCTTCCGAATATTCGCCCTCGTTGAATGCTTCCTGCAAATGCATGGGAACCGGATAGTAAACCATGGAAGGTATACCCTCAGACTTTAGATATTCCTTAAAGTTATCCCTGTTTACATTCTTCTCAAGTTTCAGCGTATATTGGTGATAAATGTGGGTAGAATTTCCTGTAACTGCCGGAAGGGTTATCTGTTCGATGCCTTTCAGTTCCCTGTTGTAAAAGTCAGCCGCTTTCTGACGGGCCTGATTGTACTGATCCAGATACTGAAGCTTTACATCGAGGATGGCAGCCTGAAGGGTATCCAACCTCGAATTGATCCCTACCCTGGAATGATAATACTTCACATGCGACCCATGATTGGCGATGGTGCTGATCTTATCCCCATAATCGGGATTGTTGGTATAAACGGCGCCTCCGTCTCCGTAACATCCCAGGTTTTTCGAGGGAAAGAAAGAGGTGCAGCCGATATCTCCAAGTGTACCGGCTTTTTTATAGCTTCCGCCGGTGTAATAATCGGTACCTAGGGCCTGAGCAGCATCTTCAATCACAGTAAGACCATTTTCCACGGCCAGGCGGTTGATCTCATCCATATTGGCACATTGCCCGAACAGATGCACCGGTATGATCACTTTTGTATTTTCCGTTATGGCTTCCTGCAGTTTTTCCACCGAAATATTGAAATCACTGCGGTTTACATCTACCATCACCGGTTTAAGACCCAGCAATTTTATCACTTCGGCCGTTGAAATAAAGGTAAAATCCGGTGTTATCACTTCATGGCCGGGTTTCAGGTCAAGTGCCATCAGGGCAATCTGTAGAGCATCCGTGCCATTGCCGCATGGTATCACATGTTTTACATTGAGATATTCCGATAAATTAGCAGAAAACTCCTTTACCTGTGGCCCTTTGATAAAGGCTGTGGATTCAAGTACATCTTGAATGGCCGCATCTATTTCATCTTTTATCCGATGGTACTGGGTTCTCAGGTCTACCATGCTAATTTGTTTCATAGGACAGGATTTTGCTTCAGACAAAAATAAATAAATTATGCAATTATAGTTTTCTCAAATATAAAAAGAGCCTGCAAATTCATACAGGCTCTTTCTCTGATATCTTTTACGGCTATAACGCCAATACTACTTGGCGTAATTGACCGCTCGCTTCTCTCTGATCAAAGTAACTTTTACCTGACCCGGATAGGTCAGCTGATTTTCTATATGTTTGGAAATTTCGTAAGACAGCTTATCGGCCTGGTTGTCGTTCACCTGGTCGCTGCCTACGATCACACGCAATTCACGTCCTGCCTGGATGGCATAGGTTTTGGTGACTCCTTCAAATGAAAGGGCCAGTTCCTCAAGATCGCGCAGCCGTTGGATGTAAGACTCCACTGCTTCGCGCCTTGCGCCCGGCCGGGCTCCTGATATGGCATCACAAACCTGAACCACCGGAGCGATCAGGCTGTTCATTTCTGTTTCCTCGTGATGGGCGCCAATGGCATTGGCCACATCGGGCTTCTCCTTATACCTTTCAGTCAGTTTCATCCCAAGCAGAGCGTGTGGCAATTCGGGTTCATCATCAGGCACCTTTCCGATATCATGAAGCAACCCTGCCCTTTTGGCTGTTTTGGTATTCAGGTTCAGCTCAGAAGCCATTATGCTGCTCAAATTGGCTACCTCACGGGAGTGCTGAAGCAAGTTCTGCCCGTAAGAAGAACGGTATTTCATCTTTCCGATCAAACGGATCAGTTCGGGATGCAATCCATGAATTCCAAGATCGATGGCGGTTTTTTTACCCACCTCATTGATCTCCTGCTCGATCTGTTTTTCGGTTTTCTTCACGATCTCTTCAATCCTGGCAGGATGGATTCTCCCGTCAGTGACAAGCTGATGCAGCGAGAGACGTGCGATCTCCCTCCTTATCGGATCGAATGCGCTAAGGGTAATGGCCTCAGGAGTGTCATCCACAATGATCTCCACACCAGTTGCAGCCTCGAGCGCACGTATGTTACGGCCTTCCCTTCCGATGATCCTTCCTTTGATCTCGTCGTTATCAATATTGAACACCGTAATGGCGTTTTCAATGGTGGCTTCAGCAGCGACCCGCTGAATGGTCTGTACAATGATGCGCTTGGCTTCCTTATTGGCATTCATCTTGGCTTCCTCCACAATCTCATTCATTGTGGACATGGCTTCGGTTTTAGCTTCAGACTTGAGCGATTCCATTAGCTGATTCTTGGCTTCCTCAGCGGATAAACCGGATATGGCTTCAAGCTGTTCCACGTGTTGCTTGTGCTGCTTGTCCAATTCTTCATTTTTCTTTTCCACCATATCCATCTGGCTTTGCAGATTATCCCGAATGGCATCCAACTCTTTGCGTTTTCGCTCGGTTTCTTCCATTTTCTGGGACAAGCTGTTCTCTTTTTGCTTGATCCTGTTTTCCGCAGACTGAATCTTCTTATTTCGCTCGTTGATCTCTTTCTCGTGGTCTGACTTTAACTGCAAAAACTTTTCCTTCGCCTGGAGGATTTTGTCCTTTTTAATGACTTCTGCTTCGCTTTTGGCGTCGTCTATTATTTCATCTCTCTTCTTCTTCAATACCTTCTGCCACAGGTAGTAGGATAGAAATCCCCCGGCGACAAAAGCCAACACTCCTATAATAATGTAGAGTGTAAGGTGAGAGATTGTTCCAAATATTTGTGTTGTTACCATATTGATATATTTTTTAGTATGACCTGATATAATAAAAAAACCCGCATAAGTAACCTTAATGCTGGATAAAAACCCCTGTATCGACATGGGTGGAGCTGCCATCCGAGGTCGAGCTTCCCCTGTCCTTCCGCTAGAAGCGTAAG
>CAYNPZ010000004.1:0-49337 GCA_964399175.1 uncultured Bacteroidales bacterium
TAACAATTTAACCATTCAACCTTTATTATCTAAGCTACCGTCATTGCTTACCCGAAAACAAAAGCAAAATCCCGGTTGTTATGACATCACGGATTAATTTAATGTAAAAATAACCTTGTAAAATTGTTAATATATGGAATAATTTTTATTTTAATTGGCTAAATAATAATCTTCAGAAGGATGAAAACACAAGATAATCAGGATTTAGAATCTCATCAGGGAAAAGAAGAAAGCTCGAAAAAAGAGGGCTCCCGGGAAAAGTCTAAAGATCAGAAGGCAAATCAGTCAATTACCACTGGGGAAGCTTCGGAACTTGAAAAAGTAGATGAGAAAGAAGACAATCTTTATGAGGAAATAAAAAAATACTCCAGGGAGATCAACAAGACGGTAAAAGCGCTTTTAAAAAGCAGGGAAGAAATGGAAGAAGCGCAGAAAGAGAAGGAAAAGGCCGAAAAGGATCTGAAGAAAGCAGAAAAGAAGATGAAAAAAAGGCAGAATGCTTTTCAGAAGGCTGAACAAAAATTTAAGGAAAAGGAAAAGCAATACAACGAACTCCTTAAAAAGATTGAAGATCAAAAGAAAGTTCTTGAAAAGCTGCAGGATGTATAACATCCAAATTGTTAAATCCAAACAGGCGTAGCTTTGGCTAAGACAGTTGACAAATTATTCGATAAGTACCTCAGTAAATTTGAAACAGAGTTTCTAAGGGCCATCAATACAGATGATGAGGAAGCCATCCATGATCTGAGGGTTTCGATCAAAAAGATGCGGGCTTTATTCTTGTTCTTCAGGGAGGCAGGTTTTGCAGATGTAAAATCCGATTATAAATACCTGAGGAAATTAAAGGATGTATTCAAAAAAGCCGGAAAGCTCAGGGAATCTCATATTCATAAAAACTTACTGGAGGAGTATAAAAACCGTACCGGTAAAGATTTCAACGCTTTGGAAAGATATGTAGATGAACAGGAAAAAGAAGCCAGACAGGCCTATCATGATTTTATGCCGGGGCTTGAGCTGAGAAAATTATACCAAACCGCCGATCAACTGCATAAAACAATCGATAATATACCTTCAAAAAAACTGAACAAAAAGCTTTACGACTTTGTAAAAAGCAGGGTGGATGAATGTCATGGTTTTATGTTCGAACAACATTATGAACAGCATCTGCACCAGATCCGGAAATACCTCAAGCACATCCGCTTCATTATTGGCCAAAAGATAGGCAACATCCATGAGATGTTCGAAAACGAAATCGATTTCAAAGACACCAAAAAGGTAGAAGACATTTTGGGCGAGTGGCATGACCGGGACGAATTCCGAAAACTACTGGAAGAATTTTATAATCAGCTGGATGAAAATCGACAGAAGGAGGTATATGAAACCTATAAAACCTATAAGGATGAAGTGGAAAAGGACATTCAGGACGATGTAAAAAAGCTCCGCCCCGAACTTGTTCACCTATTCTCGCTGATGAAGACGCTTCTTGAGAGGCAGAATTAGTTTTCCGCAGATCCTCTTGTATATTGTAAAACTTAATAAACAAGAATATCAAGGAAAATTGAGGTGTATATCTATAAAACCGCAGCAACAATGCTAGTGTTCTTTAATCTCTTATTCAAACTTTCCCAAAATCATCCTTGATTCAGGATCCTTCATTCCTTCTTTCTCCAACTGCCCGTATCAACATTCTTATGCTTCGTGCAGAAATAGGTTTATTAATCTCATGGAGATATTCCTGCACTTTCCTCAGCTTGTCCACCTCAACTTCGAATTCCAGGTTCATCCTTTGCAAGGTTTCATATACCTCAACTGCACGCTCACCGCCATCCCTGTTTGCTTTTTCCGCCAATACCCGGGTCACATTATGATGCGAAGATTGCAGGATTTTCTTTATTTTTCGGTGTATTATTCTTCTTGCATTACAATCGGTATGCTCAAGAATAATAATGGTGCTGGTATCGTTTATGTAACGATAGATGCTGTTGCGAAAACCATTCCAAAGCCCTTCGTGATAAGCCACCCAATCATTTCTTCCATCCTGTTTCAGCCGAAAACCAAAGCCATAGGGTATTTCCCGTCCACTTTCCAGTTTCCCCCTTTTGAAAACATCTTCAAGCACTTTCTGTGAAACCAGTTCATTGGAATACAGTGCCCGGTCCCATTTATAAAGATCGATCGCCGAAGCACAAAGTCCTTTATCCCCCACCACTCCATCTGCTGAGTTTCGGGCACCCAATAATTGTTTGGGGAACGTCTGTAGCCTTTCAAAAGGTTTTCATAGGTCCGGTCTTCATAAGTAGAACTGTAAACAAAGGAATGATGCATCATGCGTGCGAATATATTTCAATTTTTTTTTGGGGGTAGATTCAACCAGAAATATTGACAAATAATTCTGTGGCTATATCATTGGTCAGAATAAAAATTCGGACAAATACATCTTAAATTGGGCAAAAGAGCACCATAAAAGGGTTAATTATTATTTAGACTGATTCAATATAATACCATAATTTTATCCAGACAGTGTAAATTATTAATTTTACATCTTTTAAATTGATCTAGTAAGGACCAAAAAAACAGACGTACTATGAAACGAAGAGATTTTTTAAAGAAGAGCATAGGAGCAGGATTTTTTGCAGGCTCAATGGCCTCATTGGGTTCACCTAAAATTTTTGCAAACACGGTAAACAATAATCAACTCCCATATGATCTGGTAGCTATTAAAGATGGCACACCCGAAGAGATGTTCGATCGGGCCATTGAAGCGATGGGAGGGATGAAAAAGTTTGTCAAGCCGGGGCAAAGAGTTGTAGTCAAGCCCAATATAGGATGGGCTGTAAGTCCTGAAAGAGGAGGCAACACCAATCCAGCCCTGGTCAAAAGAATCATTGAGCATTGTTTCGAAGCCGGAGCAAAAAAAGTTCACGTATTTGATCATCCGGTAGAAGAATGGAGAAAATGTTACAAACAGAGCGGTCTAGAAAAAGCCGCCAGGGACGCGGGTGCCACTGTTGCCCCGGCACACTCGGAAAGGTACTTCCAGGAAGTTGAAATTCCCAAAGGCAAGCGGCTCAAAAAGGCCAAAGAGCATGAATTGGCGCTCGAATCCGATGTATTTATCAATGTGCCCATTCTGAAAACCCATAATTCAGCTACTCTGACCATAGCCATGAAAAATCTTATGGGAAATATATGGGACAGGGGATTCTGGCACAGAAACGGACTGCACCAGTGTATTGCTGACTTTATTTCCCACAGGAAGCCGGATCTCAATATAGTGGATGCCTACCGCGTGATGAGAAGAAACGGCCCGCGGGGCGTATCCGAGAATGATGTAGCAATGATGAAATACCAGATCATCTCCGATGACATCGTTGCAGCAGACGCTTCTGCTACGAAGATCTTCGGAAAAGAGATCGACCAGATAAACCATATTGATATTGCCGGTAAGTTAGGATACGGAGAGAAAGACCTGTCTAAACTGAATATAAGAAGATTAAAAATCTAGAATGGTGAAAAGAACATAAGCTGTGTTGATCTCATTCAGAGGCTGTTCAAAAAATCCTTCGTACTTAAGAAATTCTCCGGGCTCCTTTGTGGTTAAATATAAATTATTAAAGCACAAGGGATAAAAAAGCAAAAGCGCACAAAGCAAAGAATGTTTGTAGGAATGGATTTTAAATACTTTTTGAACAGCCTCTAAATTTTTTCAAGCATATCAGAATCAAAATTTCCTAACCAATAACAAATTATCCTTATATGAAATACAAGACACTAAAGCGGATCAGGGTAATTATATCCTTGCTGTTTCTGATTTTTCTGGGAGCATTTTTTCTGGATTTTGCCGATGCTTTTCCTACAGGAGTAATAAAAGGAGTGGTCTTTCTACAGTTTGTCCCTTCGGCTTTAAAATTTTTCAATGTTTTTTCATTGATTGCCGTGGGTTTTATTGTTATTCTAATCCTTACATTATTGTTTGGCAGGGTTTACTGTTCGACCATATGCCCGCTTGGCATCCTGCAGGATGTAATAAGCTTTCTCAAGCTGAAACTGAATAAAAAACAAAAGAGATACAAGTATCGGTATTTAAAGGCCTTCAGATGGCTCAGGTATTCCATACTTGCCGTAACCCTTGCCTTTTTATTCAGCGGGAGCATACTGGCACTTTCTCTTCTGGATCCATACAGCATATTCGGACGGATCATCTCAGATATTTTCAGTCCCATGCTGACACAGGGGAACAACCTGCTTGCTTCCATTCTGAACAACTTTGACATTTACGCGCTTTACCAAATAGATCCCTTTCCTCCTCATATAGGAATCATCAGCATTTCCATTGGTTTTCTGATACTGGTGGGGTGGCTGGCTCTAACCAAAGGAAGGCTATACTGCAACACGGTTTGCCCGGTGGGTACTTTTCTGGGGCTGGTATCCAAAATTTCACTTTATAAGATCAGGTTGAACGAGGATACCTGTACAAAATGCGGCTTATGCGAGAAAGCCTGTAAAGGAGGCTGTATAGAAACAAAAACACAAACGGTCGATTTTTCCAGATGCGTGGGTTGTTTTAATTGCCTTCAGGTTTGTCCTTTTTCCAGTGCCGAATACAGCCTGAACCCGTTATATACTTCTCTGAAGCCTTCTATAGCAGGCACTTCAGGAGTATCTCAGGCTTCCGGTGAAGGAATGAATGCTCAAACTTCACATAAAACGGATACCAGCAAACGAAAATTTTTGGCAGCCTTGGGCATGGCTTTCTGGGGTATCTCCAGACTCGGCAAAGCTCAGGAACTGGTATCTCATAGCGCCACCACACCTATTAAAAGGGAAAATCCCATTTCACCCCCGGGAGCCGAAAATACAGAGCGCTTCAATGAGGCCTGTACAGCATGTCATTTGTGTGTTAATGCCTGTCCTACAGGCGTATTGCAGCCTTCTCTTCTGGATTACGGGATCAAAGGATTTATGCAGCCTAAAGTAGACGCGCAGGCAGGCTTTTGCGACTACGAATGCGTGGCTTGTACCGATGTATGTCCCACAGGGGCACTCCTTCCTTTAAAACTTGAGAATAAACAGTTGACTCAGCTTGGAAAATCCAATTTTGTCAAAGAAAACTGTATTGTAGAAACGGAAGGAACGAACTGTGGAGCTTGCTCAGAGGTTTGTCCTACAAAAGCTGTATATATGGTTGATTATGGTGAGGGACTGAAAATACCCGAAGTAAACAACGACATTTGTGTGGGTTGCGCAGCATGTGAACATGCCTGCCCTACTATGCCCTATAAAGCCATTTACGTGGAGGGTAATCCCGTACACCTGGATGCAGAAAAACCTGACCAGGAAAAAGTGAAGGTTGAACAAAAAGAGGATTTTCCATTTTAATCCGGATATTAAAATTCAAATTCAGATAAACAGAGGCTGTGCAAAAGTACAGCCTCTGTTCATTTATCAAGGTATTTGCTCAGAACGCTGAAAATGCGGTTGCGCTTAACAGGTTTTGAAATATAATCGTTACAACCTGCTTCAATGCTTGTATCCTTATCATCTGCCATGGCATAGGCAGTTAAGGCGATGATGGGAAGCTCCTCTGAAAACTTTCTTATCTCCCTCGCAGCTTCCAGACCGTCCATCTCCGGCATCTTAACATCCATCAGCACCAGTTCAATGCCTGGATTTCTTTTGCACTGAAGGATGGCTTCTTTTCCGTTTTTGGCCCTGAGAACCTTCACCCCCGTATTTCTTAATGCCAGCTTCAGATATTTGAAGTTGCTTTCTTCATCTTCGGCAATCAAAATGGTCTTGTTCTCCCAATTTTTCGTTGAATCAGCTGAGTGCATATCATTAATTTTCTATGAATTCTGTGTCTTTACAGGTAAGGTAAAATAAAAAACAGATCCTTCATGTGGCAGGGAATCGAGAGAAATCTCCCCATGCATTTTCTCCACCAAAATTTTGCTTATTGTCAGTCCCAGGCCCGCCCCACGGAATATTTTCTCCCTGTCGTATTCTACCTTAGTAAACCTTTGAAAAATCAATTCCTGCTGCTTTTTATTGATCCCTATTCCGGTATCCTTTACATAACATCTTATCCTTGGGTTTCCGTTTGTATAAATCATTTCATAGCCAAATTCCACTACACCCGCATCCGTAAACTTAATTGCATTGTCGAGCAGATTGCTGAACACCTGCTTCACGCGGTAAGGATCAGCCAATACAAGATAATTGGATAAATCCGTATCCCTGTGCACCTCAAAATCAATATCCTTGTAGGCTGCGGTTTCTGAAAAGGCATCGTACAATTCGTCCAGAATTTCATTAACAGCACAATTCACCTGCTTAACCTGCATCTGGCCGGCATCAATTGTAGCCAGGTCAATAATGTTATCAATCAGATTCAACAGGGTGTTGCTGTGGATATTAATCTGATTGATCAATTCCCTGCGAATATCGGAATTGATATCCTGATCATTCAGGAGATTGGAAAAACCCACTATGGCATTCATCGGGGTTCTGATCTCATGCGACATATTGGCCAAAAATGAGCTCTTTAGCCGATCTGCTTCTTCTGCACGTTCCTTGGCCTGCTGCAGATCTTTCGTTCGCTGGTCAACAAGCTGTTCCAGCTGGGTCCTGTGTTCTTCCAGTTCCTCATTTTGCTTTTCGATATACCGTTTTTGCTCCTGCGCATAATCCCGCTGAGCTTCTATTTCGGTCTTCTGCTTTTTAATCTCCTCCTGTGCATATTTTAACTTGCTTATGTCACTGTCTATGGCAATAACCTTCTCAACTTCCCCATCTTTATTAAGAATGGGTGTAAGCGTGGTATGGGTCCATACAAAATGCCTGTTGCTGGTCTGACTCTGACATTCAAATATTTTCGTCTCCCTTTTTGATATGCATGACTGAAAGGCATTAGAAATGTTTTTTATATCAATGAAATCCTGATCCTGATTTTTCAGCTTTTCGAGATTATACCCATAAATCTTGTTAAAACCTTCATTTACCCATTGAATTCTTCCTTCCGGGGTAATGATCATAACGGCATTGTCCGTTTCACTGGCCACAATCGATAGTTTCTGAAGTTCCTCGTTGGTTCTGGCAAGCTTCTCTGACTGTTCTTTTAACTCTTCCTTGGTTTGTTCGATCTCCCTGGTTCTTTCCTCAACCATCCTTTGCAGCTTTCGGTTTCTCCTTTCTAATCTCCTTGTATATCGGCGAAAAATCAACCAGGCAATCAATAATGCAACTAGAATATAAAAGGTGATGGATATGGGATGCAGGTACCAGATTTCCATTACGTCAAGTCTTTATGTACAGTTTTTTGTTTCTTATATATATCATGGATAAGCTGAGTAAAAGTAAAAGTATACCAAAAATATAAATCCACCAGTTAAAACCCTGGGGTGAATAATTTAATGTTATGGCCTCCAGGTTATCAAACAGTGTCTCGTTAGATTTACTGTAATTATCGATAACATAAGACATATAATCCCAGATAAAAGAAACAAATATCACTACTGCACCACCAATCAACACCAGCCATTCTCTGACCTCAAAAAACACATTGAAATTGGATAAGCGGTTAAAATATCGGATGGCCAGAGCAAACAGGATCATGATCAAAGAAATTATTATTGGAGTAATTACGGGACCCGTCCATGCAACAGGTACGAGGAAAAGGATATCCCACGTCATCAGAGAAGCAGGCCAACCCAGAAGCAATTTCAGAAATATATAATAAAATATATCCCATACCGCAAATATATAAAGAAAATTGGCGAAACGTTGCATAAAATTTCTCGTAGCAATAAGCGCCACGCTGATAATCATCAACAGCGAGAACAATTCTCTGAAAAACTCGGTTACAGCTATATGGGGTCCTACTACTTCCAGGGGGAAAGAAAATCCTTCCGGGTAATACAAAGCTCTGAGATAAACAACAATGGAACTTTCAAAAAACGCCATGGAGATACCGAATAATGTAATCCAGAGCAGTTGGATGTTAGATTCTTTACTCCAGGTTGTAACCATAAAAAAATATTTTTTTTGATTAACGAAAAAATACTATAATTATGATGATCAAACAAAATATATAAGATGCTCTGAAAGTTTGAAAATATTAATTTTGCAGATAATTCAAAAATGAACGATTGTGTTATATCCCAGGAATTTCGAGAAAAAAATAGGTTTCGACAAAATCAGGGAAAGGATAAAAAGCCATTGCTTAAGCACTTTGGGAAAAGAAAAAACCGATCAGATTAAATTTTCCTCTTCCCCAAAATTTATTGCCCTCTTGATTGATCAGGTTGAGGAATTCAGGGAAATACTTGAAATGGAGGAAAATTTTCCCCTGGAACACTGCATCAACATGAAGGATGCCCTTGAGAAAATAAGAATCGAGGGCACTTACATGGAACAGGAAGAAGTATATAACCTAAGACTGAATCAGACTACCATCAAAAATATAGTCGGTTTTCTCAAAAAGAGATACAAAGAAGACAAATATCACAACCTCCATCATATTGCCAGGAATGTAAAAACTTATCCTTTCATTACAGAACGTATCGATCAGATAATTAACAATAAGGGAGAAATTAAAGATACTGCTTCCCCGGAACTGAAAAGGTTAAGGAGAGAGATCAGTGAGAAAGAATCCGCCGTTTCCTCACGGATCGGAAACATATTCAAAAATCTCAAACAACAGGGTGTTGTGGACGAGGAATCCTCTCTTGCCATAAGGGGAGGCAGGGCCGTTATTCCGGTTGACACACGGCTAAAAAGAAAAATCAGCGGTTTAATACAGGATGAATCATCCACAGGTAAAACCGTTTATATTGAGCCCACAGAGATCGTTGAGCTTAACAATCAGATCAAGGAAATGCGGTATGAGGAAAAAAGGGAGATTATCCGTATCCTGAGAGAGCTGGCAAATGACATCAGGCCATACCTTGATGATCTGGTTCACGCCAATGATTTTCTGGGGACCATAGACTTTATCAGAGCTAAAGCACTGTTTGCAAGGGAAATTGATGCCATTCGCCCCGCTATGGTTAAACAACCCCATCTCAGGTGGTACAGGGCCATCCATCCCCTCCTCTATCTGAACTTCAAAAAGGAAAACCGGGAGGTGGTCCCCCTTGATATCGCATTGGACAATGAAAAACGAAGAATGTTGGTAATCAGCGGACCCAATGCCGGCGGCAAATCGGTGTGTCTTACCACCACCGGCTTGATCCAGTATATGTTACAGTGCGGTCTGCTTGTTCCTTTAAAACCGGGATCAGAAATGGGTATTTTCCGGAAGATGTTCATTAACATTGGCGACGACCAGTCCATCGAGAACGATCTCAGCACCTATAGCTCCCACCTTTTAAACATGAAAAACTTCCTCAGGTATGCCGATGCCCAGTCGCTGATTTTAATAGACGAATTCGGTGCGGGGACCGAACCGACCCTGGGGGGTGCCATTGCAGAAGCCATTCTGGATAAAATGAATAATAAACACATCATGGGCATCATAACAACCCATTATTCCAACCTCAAACATTTTGCTTCATCGGCTGAAGGCATCGAAAACGGGGCCATGCTTTTTGACACTGACAACATGTCACCTTTATATAAGCTCACCATCGGAGAACCGGGAAGTTCTTTCGCTTTTGAAATAGCCAAGAAAATCGGGCTCCCTCAACCTGTGCTTGATCAGGCGTCCAAAAAAGTAGGCAAAAAACACATCAACTTTGACAAAAACCTCAAGGACATTATAAGGGACAAAAGATACTGGGAACAAAAACGCGAGTCCATCCGGCAAAAGGAAAAGAAACTGGAAAAAGTATTGAATCAGTACGAGGAACAGCTCCAAAACGCTAAAAAAATGCAAAAGGAGGTGAAGAAAAAAGCTAAGGAGGAAGCCAATGAACTATTGAACAATGCGAATAAAGAGATTGAAAACACCATAAGAAAAATCAAGGAAAGCAATGCCGAAAAGGAAAAAACAAAACAAATAAGAAAGGATTTCGAGGAATTCAAAAAGAAAAATCAACAATCCGCAGCAAGTGGTGACCTGGAGAAGAAACTGGAAACCCTCCAGAAAGAACAGAAGAATCTGAGCAATGAATTTAACCCTACGTCACAGAAAAAGAAACCAGCTAAAAAAGAGAAAGATCAGTTAGGCAAGGGGGATAAAGTGAGATTGAAAGAAAGAGAAGCCGTCGGTGAGGTAATGGACACCAACGAAAACAGCGTACTGGTGGGTTTTGGAAACATCATCACTACCATCAGGAATGATCAGCTGGAGAAGATCAGCGAAGACGAATACCATAAAGAAACAAAATCTGCCAGGCAGACCACGGGTAACCGGAATTTTGACCTCAGTAAGCGCAAAAGTGAATTCCACCCGGAAATTGATGTGAGGGGAAAAAGAGCTGAGGAAGTCCTCCAGGAAGTGAAAGACTTCATCGATGAAGCCATTGTCATCAATATAGAAAGGGTACGAATTCTTCACGGAAAAGGCAGTGGCATACTCCGACAACTGATCAGGGATTACCTCGATACGGTGGATATGGTAAAAACTTACCGGGACGAACATTTGGAGTATGGTGGATCAGGCATTACTGTAGTTGAATTCGATCGCTAAATTTATTATCTTTGGTCAAAAAACAATTGCAGTTGTTACTCATATATACCAACATTATAACGGCAAGGCTCACTTACACATGTAATTTTATCTTTCGTGATATATTGGGAGTTGAATTTAAGCTCACCGATGATGAAGCGGAATTCAACAATCATCAGGGCCCTGCTATCAACTACTCCTCCAGGGATCTGGGCAACCGACTGGTCATCAGGCCCAAAAATCTTCTGTTTGAACATAACATTAATCAACATGAGATTTTTGTAACCCAATGGGACAATGTCAAAATTTTCTTTCAGACTGACGACCACTCCTCCATTCCTTTTGACATATTCGCCGCCTCCTTTTATTTGGTTTCCAGGTATGAGGAACACCTCCCCTTTCAATCTGACGAACACGGACGCTTTGAAGCCAGGCAAAGTCTGGCTTATAACAGCAGTTTTCTCCAGGAGCCCATTGTCGATCAGTGGGCTTACATTTTAGCCGACGTGATCCGCGAACATTTCCCGGATTTCCGTCATGCCTCAAGATCGTTCAAATACATTCCCACAATTGATATAGACAACGCTTACGCCTTTCTTTTTAAGGGGATTAGCCGAACACTCGGTGCTACCCTCCGGTCCATATTCAATTTAAATGTAGAGGATAATATCCGGAGATACCAGACTTTGGCCGGCAAAAAAGACCCTTATGATACTTACGATATTTTCTTCGACACCCATCAAAAGTACGGCCTGAAACCCATATGGTTTTTTCTGGTGGGAAACAGCGGGAGGTTCGACAACAACGTTTCGATTGACAAAACAGCCTACCGCAACCTGATCAAAAGCATTTCGGAACGATCAGAAGTGGGAATCCACCCTTCATATAAAGCCTTCAGGGATCAGGATCTGTTGCAACTGGAGATAAATGATCTGAAAAACATCGTCGGAAAGGATGTGATAAGAAGCCGGCAGCATTACCTGAGGCTCCACTTCAACGAAACTTACAGAAACCTCATCAAAGCAGGCATTCAGGAAGATTACACTATGGGATACAGTACCGATATTGGTTTCAGGGCAGGAACCTGTACACCATTCCAATATTATGATCTGGCTTATGAGGAAGAAACCAGCCTCACTGTATATCCTTTCCAGTTGATGGACATTACACTAAATCAACACAAAAAATACACCGTCAGTGCGGCCATATCTGTCATTGAAGATTTGATAGAGAAGATCAGGAAGGTTAACGGTACATTCGTCACCATATGGCATAATGAAGCATTAAGCGACCACGGACACTGGAAAGGGTGGGAAACGGTTTATCGTGAAATGCTCCGTTTGGTCTTCGAAAAATAATTTCGGATTTTCATTTTTTTTCTTTCATCTCAAGTATAAAATCTACCGCTTCCTCCAGATCTTTAAATATATAATCGGGAGATTCTTTTATACCTTTCAGGCTATGGCCCGTTCTTACCCCGATGGTGGTGCACCCCGCCCTTATTCCTGCAATAATATCACGTTCACTGTCGCCAATAAGGTATGAGTTTTTCAGGTCGATATCAAAATCCTTGGCAGCCCTGTAAAGCATGCCTGCTTTGGGTTTGCGGCATTCACAATCAAGTATGTATTCCGAATTATTAACTTCTTCGTCCAGCTTTTCTTTGTGGGGACAAAAGTAAATTGCATCGAGCCGGGCACCTTCTTTCTTCAGTTGGTTCTTCAGCTCACCATGAATATCCTGCAGTTGTTCTATTGTAAGATAATTTCTGGCTACAGCTGATTGGTTGGTGATCACAATAGCCAGATAACCGGCTTCTTTAATTTTTCTTATCGCACTGGCTGAAAATGGATAAAGCTCTATTTTGTCAGGTGAAAGTACAAAATTTTTCTCAACATTGATGACTCCGTCCCGATCCAGAAAAATTGCCCGTTTGCTCATTAAAAATGCTTATTTATAATTTAACTGTTTTAACCGGGCCACAAATCTAATGTATTTTTATAACGAGAAAAACAAAGATATAGTAATGATATCAGCTATAAATTATTGATTTTCTCCCAAAATTTGTCAGAATTTAAATGATAAGGTACTAATAAGAAAACACTACTCTCAGTATAATTTGTATTTTTGCCGCACAGATCACATCACAATGCTTTGAAAAATAATCTATGAAGATCGTTATTATCGGACCGGCTTATCCTTTCAGAGGAGGAATTGCAGACACCAACGAGGCACTGTGCCGGAACCTTCAGCGTAAGGGGCATGAAACAATGATTTTTACCTTTAACCTTCAGTACCCCGAATTGCTGTTTCCCGGGAAAACCCAATATTCAGCTGATCCCCGCCCTGAGTATTTAAGGATAGAAGAACTGATCAGCTCGGTAAATCCCCTTAGCTGGTTTCAAACTGCCCGCCGTATAAACCAGATAGCGCCCGATCTGCTGATCATCAGATACTGGATACCCTTTATGGCACCCTGTCTGGGAACCATAGCACGATTGGTAAAAAAGCGCACACGGATTATTGGAATGACCGACAACGTCATTCCACATGAAAAAAGAACCGGTGACAAATGGCTTACTCAATATTTCCTTAAAGCATGCCATGGATTCATAACGCTATCTTCAACGGTAAAAGAGGAACTTGAAAGCTTTACCCGCAAACCCTCGGTTTTCTTTCCACATCCCATCAACGATAACCTGGGAGAACAAATCGATAAATACGAAGCAAGGGATTACCTGAAGCTGGATAGGGAAGGCAGATATATCCTGTTTTTCGGGATTGTAAGGAAATACAAGGGGCTGGACCTGCTTCTAAACGCCCTTGGGAAAAATAAATTAAAAGAAACAGGAGTCAAACTTCTAATTGTCGGGGAGTTTTACGAAAAACCATCTGTTTACAATGAACTGATCAATAAGCTGGGACTATCGGAACAGGTTATTATTATCAATAAATTCATTCCTTCCGCCCATATCAGATATTACTTTTGCGCTTCCGATCTGGTTGCCCAAACCTATCACACTGCAAGCCAAAGCGGCATAACCCAGATCGCGTATCATTTCGAAAAACCCATGCTGGTAACCAATGTGGGAGGATTGTCCGAAATGGTACCCCATAAAAAAGTCGGGTACGTAGTGGAAAAGAATCCGGATGCAATATCCGAAGCCATCTATGATTTTTTCAGTAACAACAAGGCCGGTGATTTTGCACCCTATATCAGGGAAGAAAAAAAGACTTATACATGGGATGCATTCACAGATGAACTTATCGGGCTTTATAAAAGGATTTAAAATAGCAAAACGCTTCTATTAAAGACAAATAGCTACAATTCAGGACAAAAAAGGTTTACGGATTTTCCCGAAGCATATCTGCAACTACTTTATCCACCGGCAAGGTCATTTCAGCGGCGGATATATTTTGTACCGAACGCCATCTGAAAGAAATATTCCCGTTCTTCAATTCGGAAAAGTCAAAGGGTTTTTCTGAAATCCTGAATTGAACGGGTTTCGGGAACTTTGCCCTATAATAAATACTTAAAAGCTGATAATCGGAATAAAACATGGAAGGTTGAAAATAATCGAGTGTATAGAAATGACCCAGTACTGCTATATCTTGTCCGAATTCTTCCAATGCTTCCCTTTTCAGGCAATCAATGGTACCTTCTCCAAATTGCAGGCCTCCGCCCGGAAATTTGGTCATTTTCATATTCATCTGGTATTCATCTGCCAGTAAAACCTCACGGCGCTCATTGAGGATAAGCCCGTATACCCGAACATTGAACTGCTTTATTTCTTTACTCATCTGGCCTTTATATGAAAAAAAGGCCGGAGGTTAAAACAATCCCCTCCGGTCATTAAATGATACATCACTGATCAAAACCCATTATTTAAAAGAAAGTGAACGCAATATCAACCTGTCAAATGCCAGAAGCATGACAATTGCCAGTATTCCAACCGGCACGATGGGAGTTGAAATATCCGTGACCAGTTTATCGGCTATCAACTGGAATAACTGGATATATGGCTGAAGCTCCAGGGTCAGGTCCAGCTCTGCAAGAAAATTCCCAGAGCCTGTAAGCGTCTGGTACAAGAAATACAATACGGGCAGACCAATGGCTAACAGAATATGAAACATCATATTATCCTGTTTATATGGATAAAGCCTTTTTTCTTTCTCTACATTATCCATTACTTTGCGGGTGAAGTCCGATCCCGTTTTCTCAATACCCAGATTTTTAAGAAATTCACGGGTTTTCTGGTCTATATCTGTATTCTTGTTTTTCATAACAGTGTGTTTAATTCATGTTTCAAAATCCTGTTCAGTTCATCGTATAGCTTTAATCTTGCACGATGCAGCCTGACCTTAACATTGGACTGGGTCAGCTGGGTTACGTCTGAAATTTCAGCAACAGATAGTTCATCCTGATAATAAAGCGTAATGATGGTTTTTTCTTCAGGATTCAAATTTTCAATCGCCTGATTGATATACCTTGTCCTTTCCTTCTCTTCTATCTGTTCCATTTTATTATGAGTATCTTCTATATCAATGTTTTTTTCTTCGTCATCCAGTGAATGGATCTGTTTCTTATTTTTTCTCAATTGAGAAACGCATAAATTATAAACAATTCTATACAGCCATGTGCTGAATTTAGATTCTTTTCGAAATTTCCTCAATGAGCGATACGCTTTCATAAAAGCATCCTGGGCTACTTCTTCAGCATCCTCTCTGTTCTTGAGCATTCTGTTGGCAATGGTGAACACCATATCCTTATGTCGTTCCACCAAAGTTGCATAAGACGAATGATCGCCGTTTAAAACCCGTTCTATATAATATTCATCGGAAAATGAGCTCATATATATTTGGTAATTTCATCCCTTTACTTAACAATTCTGGATTTGCCTTTGTTTAGTATGACGCTTTCACTTCATTACCGGTTACATAAAAATACAATAAAATATTGGAAAAAATCTGTAACCGGCTATAAAAATATGGCGTCATAGATAACAAAGAAAAAAACAAATGTATAATCAAAAAAACTGAAATTATGGATTTAGAAGGTCTTTTAATACCACTTGGTCTTTTCGCGATGATATACGGAATCGTTTATCTCTCGGTAAGAAGAAAAGAAAGAATGGCTCTTATTGAGAGCGGACAAGACGCAAAAATCTTCAACATGGAAAGTAACGCATCAATCAGCCTTAAGTTCAGCTTACTGCTGATTGGCCTGGGTCTTGGCTCTCTGGTGGGTTACATTCTGGAAGAAAGTACAGGAATGGAACAAGGAATCTCCTACTTTTCAATGATCCTGTTATTCGGAGGTATCGGATTGCTGGTTTATTATTTTATTGCCAGAAAAAGGCCCAAGGAATAGCCTAATCCAGGTTAGAAAGCAAGAAGAAATGTCAGTCTTTCACCGGCTGACATTTTTTATTTGCAAATTTATGCTTATTTTTAACCTGCATAAACAATCCGGGATCAAATATTCAGAGGTCTCATAAGACTCTGATTCTTCGTTTGAGGAAATCAATAAGAATATAATAATATGAAACCCGCATGCAGTGTCCTGCCCAACAAGAACATGATTAACAAGCGGGTTCCATGGTGATACAAGCAAAGTTTGTGAATTTAGCATATAAATTAATTTGAAACTCATCCCTCTAATAAACTGTTAATCAAATGAAAGTAGATATCACCTGGATCAATGATCTGAAAAGCTGGCTGGAAGGTCTGGGAATGAATGCACAGGTTTCCAATTTCATCACGGTTATTTTGGTCCTTATCCTGGTTATTCTTCTTGCCTATCTGGCAAATTATCTGGCAAAAAACGTTTTGGTTACCAGCGTAAGGCGAATGGTAAAGAAAAGCAAAACCAAGTGGGATGATATACTGATTTCAAGAAAGGTTATTCAAAGGTTTGCCCATCTGGCCCCAGCCCTGATTTTATATTTTGCCCTTAACCTTCTTCTTGCCGGTTATCCTGAAGTTTACTCCATAGTAATTTCTGCAATTAATATCTATGTAATATTTATCATTCTTGTAACGCTCGATGCCCTGTTGAGCGCTTTACATGATATCTATCTGACATTGCCAATTTCTCAGGAGCGACCCATCAAAGGGTATATTCAGGTGGCTAAAATCATTATCCATTCAATTGGTGGGATCTTAATTTTCTCAGAACTACTTGGAAAAACACCCACAGGTATTTTGGCAAGCCTGGGGGCATTGGCTGCAGTCCTTGTGCTTGTATTTCGCGATACCATACTTGGATTTGTTTCAAGTATTCAACTTTCGGCCAACAATATGGTGAAACCGGGCGACTGGATCTCCATGCCCAGCAGAAATGCCGACGGAATCGTCATAGACATTACGATAAACACTGTAAAAGTGAGAAACTGGGATAAAACCATATCCACAATCCCGACCTATGCACTCATAAATGAATCGTTCCAGAACTGGAAAGGGATGCAGGAAAGCAAGGGAAGAAGAATAGCCCGGGCAGTTTATATCGACATTAAAAGCATCAATTTTTGCACGGAAGACATGCTGGAACGCTTCAAAAAATTCAGACTGATAAAGGATTATATCATAACCAAGCAGGAAGAAATCGATGCGTTTAATAAAGAACATGGAATAACAAATGAAGACACAGTAAACAGGAGAAGATTGACGAATGTTGGCGTTTTCCGTAAATATATCCAGACCTACCTGGAAAAGCATCCCAAAATCCACCCCAATGAACCACCCTACATCGTTATGGTAAGACATTTGCAACCAACGGAAAAAGGATTGCCTATACAGATCTATTGTTTCAGCAAAGAATTTGAATGGAAAAAATATGAAGTGGTTCAGGCGGATATCTTTGACCATATCCTGGCAGTAATATCGGAATTTGATCTAAGGGTGTTCCAGAATCCTTCAGGAGATGATTTTCGGGTATTGACAGGCCGTGATCTGACCAATCCATCAGCAGAGGATGATATTTAACCTTCATGATTCAGCCGGCTGATAAGAGATTTCGCTGACGTACCACTTCATATAAGAGGATACCCGCAGCTACTGATACATTCAGTGATTCAATATCCCCTGCAAGCGGTATACGCACTGATACATCAAGCTTTTCCAACAGTTTGCCCGAAATTCCTTTATCCTCAGATCCCATTACCAATGCTGTTGGCAGGGTAAAGTCCGCAACATAATAGCTTCTGTCCGTTTTTTCCGTAACGGCCACTACCTGTATTCCGCTTTCATGGAGGTAATCTACAGTGGAAAGCATATCCGGGGTGCGGCATACTGGAATTTTATACAAGGCACCTGCTGAAGTTTTTACAGCATCTTCGCTGATCCGGGCAAAATGTTTCTGTGATATGACTATGACATCTACTCCTGCACCTTCTGCAGTTCTCACAATGGCTCCAAAATTCCTTACATCCGTTAAACTGTCAAGAAGCAGAATGAAAGGAGTGGCTCCCTTTTCAAATATACCCGGCAGAAGGTCAGTTATATTCTGAAATTCAACCGGCGCAAGAAAAGCAATCACCCCCTGATGATTTTTCATGGTAATCTTATTGAGTTTGGCCTGGGGTACAAATTGATAGGGTATATTGCGCTCACGGATGGCTGAAAAGAATTCCCGGAAAAATTCATTTTTCAGACCATCCCTGATTAACACCTTATCCAAAGACCGCCCGGATTCTATGGCTTCCTTTACCGGTCGGATCCCATATATTAATGATCTTTTATCCTGAGCCATCTACTGCAATTTAAACCAATAACCATTTTATATCTTTAAGTAAGTTCAATGATATAGAGTCTATTAACTTTGACCAGTTTAATTTTTTCCAGACTTCAATTTCTCCAGTTCTGCATGGAGTTTCTCCCATCGGTTCATCTCCTGCTCATGTTCTTTTTTAAGCTCCTCATATTCTGAAAACAGTTCCTGGTTTTCCACTTTTTCCGGGGAAGCCAGATCTTTTTCCAGCTCTTCCATTTTTTTCTCGAGTTCCTCAATACGTTGCTCGCAATGGCCTATGTCTTTTTCTACCTTTTTTATTTTCCGGTTTCGTTCCTTTCTTCTTTCATAGCCTCCCCTGGTCTGCCTGTTTTCTCCCTGCTTCACTCTGTTATTGCTACCTTTGGCAGGTGCATTCAACTCATTCAGCTCCTCCATTTTTTTCTTCTCCAGAAAATCATAAATTCCGCCGATGTTCTCATTCATATTTCTGTCCTTAAATTCATATACTTTTGAAACAAGGCCATCCATAAAATCACGGTCGTGCGACACAATCAACATTGTTCCACCAAAATCATTCAAAGCCTGTTTCAGTATTTCTTTCGATTGCATGTCCAGATGATTGGTTGGCTCATCGAGGATCAGCATGTTATAGGGATGCAACAACAATCTGGCCAGAGCCAGCCTGGATCTTTCACCGCCGGATAAAACCCTCACTTTCTTATTCACTGCTTCGCCCTCAAAAAGAAAGGCACCCAAAATGCCCCGGACTTTTTTACGAGCTTCACCTTCTGCAATATTGTCAAGGGTCTGAAATACTGTCAAATCTTCATCAAGAAGTTCATCCTGATTTTGAGCATAGTATCCGATGTCAACATGATAACCCACCTTAACGCGTCCCTCATAATCGGTTTGCCCCAGGAGCACTTTGGCCATGGTAGTCTTGCCTTCTCCGTTTCTGCCAACAAAGGCCACCCGCTCTCCCCTTTCAATCAGAAAATTCACATCATTCAAGACCAGGTTATCCCCGTAATACTTCACAATGTTTTCGGCTTTCAAAACTTCCCTGCCTGAGCGGGGTGGTTCGGGAAACCGGATGTTCATCTGCTTGTTGTCTTCTTCATCAACCTGAACCTCCTGCATCTTTTCCAGCTGCTTTATTCTTGACTGAACAAGAGAGGCTTTATTCGCTTTATACCTGAAACGTTCTATAAATTCTTCAGTCTCTTTGATCTTTTTTTGCTGATTCTTATAGGCAGCCATCTGTTGTTGACGAAGATTCTCTCTTTCAATCCTGTATTTAGAGTATGGCAGCTTGAAATCATACAGTTTTCCAAGTGAAAGCTCAAGCGTGCGGTCAGTTATATTGTCGAGAAATGCCCTGTCGTGAGAGATCAGAATCACCGCCCCAAGAAAATTGATCAGATAACTTTCAAACCACCGTATGGACTCTATATCCAGGTGATTTGTAGGTTCGTCAAGAAGAAGCACATCGGGTTCATTCAGCAAAATCTTAGCAAGTTCCACCCGCATCTTCCATCCTCCACTGAAAACGGATAATGGCTGATTCAGATCATCCTGGTTAAAGCCGAGGCCGGTCAAGGTTCGTTCTATGTCAGATTCAATCTTATCTCCACCCAATAAATGATATTTTTCAGTCTTGGTTTTCAAGTCATCCAAAATACGACTGTATTCCTCAGAATGGTAATCTTCCCTTTCTGCTACCTCCTTGTTTAAATTCTGAATATCCCCATGCAAGCTGGAAATTTGCTCCAGGGAATTGAAAACAGACAAATATACCGTCTGATCATCTTGATGTATTATCTCCTGAGGCAAATAACCAATTTTAATTTCCGATGATATGTTAACGTTGCCCTCAGTAGGCTCTATATCCCCATGAATAATCTTTAAAAGGGTACTCTTACCCGAACCATTGTTACCCACCAGACCAGACTTCTCCTTTTGTCGTAACATAAAAGATACATCTCCGAATAAAAGCTTTCCATCGTATTCCAAACGCACATTTTCCAGTGAGATCATAAATTCTCTTTTTCCTTTAATTTATTCACTTCCTTTAGCTATACATTTCATTCATATATTCTCCTGTTGCATCTCAGGTAATCATAATTTAATTGCCCCTTTTTGCTTAAATTTTCAAAGATAGAAAAATTTCACGGATATCTGGTTGACAAGAAATTAAAATAGAAAATTGCATGAGGTGTAAAAAAGAAAAAAACCCAAAAGATGCAATTTTGGGTTTTTTTTCTTTTTATTTATCAAAAGTCAATTATTTTCCTATCAGATTGAGTTCTTTCAAAAATTTCTCCTTATAGGCTTTACCGATTGGAATATTTTTTTCTCCACGTTTTGAATCGATGATCACATAATTGTCTTCAATCCGATCGATGTTCCTTATGTTCACTATATATGACCTGTGAACCCTTTTAAACTGATCATCAGGCAACTGATTGATAATGGATTTCATCGTAAAATGAATTGTAAACTTCTGGTCATAGGAATTGATGACTACATAATTCTCCATTGCCTCGACCCAAAGAATGTCTTCGTATTTCAGCCTGACCAATGCTGAATCCTTTTTTATGAATATTTCATTGCTTCCCTGTTTCTGCTCTCCTGATACGCTGAGATTGTCTCTTGCTTTGGTTGCTGCCTTGTAAAACCGGCTAAATGTAATGGGCTTCAGTAAGTAATCCACCACGTCATAATCAAATGCCTGCAGAGCATATTTCTCCTGTGATGAAATAATAATGATCTGAGGCAGATCTTTTACCGTATTCAGGAAATCGATCCCTGACATTTCAGGCATTTCAATATCCAGAAAAATCAGATCGATGTCGTCATCACTGACATTGATGGTATTGATCGCCTCAACCGCATCATGGAATGTATATTTCAAATCAAGAAAGTCGGTCCTGTTTACGAATTCCTCCACAACTCTAAGGGATAGAGGATCATCATCAATAATAATACAATTCATAACACATTGCTTTTTTCGAACTTATAAATATAATATATTTTATTGAACTACGAAAAAAATTGATTAATGGTTCGTTTTATTGGACAAAATTTTCTTGATAATCAAATCGGACCGTTTAATGGACCTTTTGAGCCATTCCAGTTTTATTGACAATTTCTCCGGTTCGGTAAGCTTCCAGTCAAGGTTAGATTTTTTCAGTTTTTCTTTCAGCTGATAAAGTATAATAGCGGCTGATACAGATATATTGTAGCTTTCCGTAAATCCGTACATCGGGATTCGCAGAAATTCCTCGGCCATATCAAGGGCTGTTTGTGAAAGGCCCCTCATTTCCGTTCCAAAGAAAAGAGCCACTTTACCATCCTCAATCCGAAAATCCGGTAGTTCAACTTCTTTCTTATGAGGAGTGGTGGCTACTATCCGATAATTTTCAGATTTAAGAAATTGAATGGCTTCTTTTGTGTTGTTGGAGCTCTGATTGTATCTTATCAGATTTAGCCATTTCGAAGCCCCCAGTGCTACATCCGGGTTGACGCGATACTCGTTGCTGTTTTCAATAATATGAGCATCCTGCAGCCCAAAACAATCCATTGAACGGAGAACAGCGCTTGCATTATGTGGTTGATAAATATCTTCCAAAGCAACAGCAATATACCTTGTCCTGTGCTCCAATACCCTGTCAAACAAGGTCAATCTTTCAGGTGTTACATATTCTGACAGATATTCTACAAGCTTTTTTGTCTCCATACCCATCTCAATTAAAAAGAAAAGGGAGCACAAATGTACTCCCTTTTCTTCGATAGAGAAAATGTTCTTCAGTTTTTTTACTGAACAGCCTCTGAAAGATCAGATCCTGGCTTAAATTTAACCACATTCTTTGCTTTAATGGTAATTGGCTTACCAGTTTGCGGATTTCTACCGGTTCTTTGACTTCTTCTGGCTACTGAGAAAGAACCAAATCCAACTAAAGCAACTCTTTCACCTTTCTTAAGAGACTTAGTAGTTGCGTTTACGAAAGCATCTAAAGCTTTCTTTGCGTCCGCCTTTGTTAAATTGGCGTCCTTTGCGATTTCGTCGATTAATTCTGCTTTGTTCATAATTAACTGTTTTTAGGGTTAGTAATTAAAATTTATACAAAAATAGCATTTCTCTTGACTTTTAAAAATTCATAACTTACAAATCTTGATTTGATGACCAATTTACGAATTTATAGGATAAAGATGCAAATTTTTTTAATAAAATTCAAAAGAAAATCACAAAAAAAAATCTCATTTCTAGCGAATTAAACTTAGATTGTTCTCATAATGCGGTGATTAACAATCAAATATCGGGAACTCTTGTACCATCAAATATGAATAATTTTTTTTTCAACAACCTCCTTATTTTTTGTTGAAAACTCAACCAGCAAAAAAAATTTAACAGTTTTTTACCGCTCTTAAAATTGGAAAACCGTCTGTATTGGTTATTATACGTGCATTTTAGCAGAAAATACAGAACTCTAATGTAAAATATATTGAAATTCAATACTTTGTATTTTCATCTAACTTTTTGAAGGAAAAAATCCCATAAATTATCCTTAGGTGGATCAGCTATAATGGATATGGTTCTTTTCTGAACCGGATGGATAAAACTTATCTGTCGGGCATGAAGCGAGATGCCCCCATTCTTATTGCTTCTGGGAAATCCATATTTCAGATCGCCCTTGATGGGTGAACCGATTCTGGAAAGCTGACTTCTGATCTGATGATGCCGCCCCGTTTCAGGTCTGATCTCCAACAAATGATACCTGTCGGAAGATGCAAGTATTTTATAGGTGAGTACGGCTTGTTTTGAATCTTTTCGGGGCTCATCGTAAGAAAAAGATTTATTCTTTTGAGAATTGCGGACAAGATAATGCTTCAGGTATCCATGGGGCAGTTCAGGGGGATGTTTTACAATGGTCCAGTAGATTTTATCTACGCTTTTTTCTTTAAACAACCTGTTGATTCTTGATAAGGACTTGCTTGTTTTGGCAAACAGAACAACTCCGCTTACAGGCCTGTCTAACCGATGGGTTACTCCTAAATAAACATTACCGGGCTTATTGTACTTCTCTTTTAAATACTGCTTGACCTGCTGATCAAGTGATATATCACCGGTGTGGTCACCCTGGACCAGATCATTACCCGATTTGTTTACTGCTATAAGGTGATTGTCCTCATAAAGGACTTCCATACAATTTATCTTTAATACTGTTCCTTCTCATTTGGAAAATCTTCGTTTTTTACATCCTGGATATATGACTGAACAGATCCCAGTATTTCCTCATATAAATTATGATAGCGACGGAGGAATCGGGGTGAAAAATCCTGGTTGATGCCCAGCATATCGTGCAGAACCAGGACCTGGCCATCCACATATTTGCCTGCCCCAATACCGATGACAGGAATTGTCAGTTCTTCAGCAACGCGGGCTGAAAGATTGGCGGGAACTTTTTCCAGGACTATTGAAAAGCATCCTGCTTTTTCAAGGATATGGGCATCTTCGATCAGCTTATTGGCTTCATCCTCTTCAGTTGCCCTGACCACATAGGTTCCGAATTTGTGAATGGACTGCGGTGTCAAACCCAGATGACCCATTACAGGAATACCTGCGGAAAGAATGCGCTTAACCGATTCTTCTATTTCGCTTCCTCCTTCGATCTTAACAGCATGTCCTCCGGTTTCTTTCATAATCCGAATGGCCGACATAAGTGCTTCCTTGGAATTCCCCTGATAAGAACCAAAAGGAAGGTCAACTAAGACAAAAGCCCTTTTTACAGCTCTAACCACTGATTTAGCATGATATATCATTTCATCAAGGGTTATAGGAAGAGTGGTTTCATTTCCAGCCATTACATTTGAAGCAGAATCACCCACCAGTATTACGTCGATTTCAGCTTTATCCAGTATACGGGCCATAGAATAGTCATAGGCGGTAAGCATAGAGATTTTCTCTTTCCTGAGCTTCATCTCATGCAAAACGTGGGTGGTGACTTTTTTAACCTTTTTGGTCGACGACATAATAGGTAAAATTTATAATTCAAATCTTTCGACAAATCTAAAAATAAAAACAATCCATTATCACAATATTTCCTTACATATTATGACAGTTTGTCACTGAACTGTAAAACACACTTAATAATGCTGTAAATCAGCAATTTTCTCTTCCCCGACAAAGCAAAAAAAAATATGGCACAATCATTGGATAAACATCCACGGAAAATAAAAAGTTGAATCAAAAATAAATAGAAAAAAATGGGTAAAATAATAGGAATAGACTTAGGAACTACCAATTCATGTGTCGCTGTAATGGAGGGCAACGAGCCGGTTGTTATTCCTAACAGTGAAGGAAAAAGGACCACGCCTTCCATGGTGGCATTCGTGGAAAACGGTGAAAGAAAAATTGGTGATCCGGCTAAAAGACAAGCCATAACCAATTCACAAAATACCGTTTCCTCTATTAAGCGATTCATGGGGAGAAGTTATGATGAAGTGCAGCAAGAAATCAAACAGGTATCATATGAGGTTGTCAAAGGTGACAATAACACGCCCCGGATTAAGATTGAAGACAGAAAATATACACCGCAGGAGTTATCCGCTATGGTCGTTCAGAAGATGAAAAAAACTGCGGAAGATTATCTGGGGCAGGAAGTAACTGAAGCCGTCGTTACCGTTCCCGCTTATTTCAACGATTCACAAAGACAAGCCACCAAAGAGGCCGGCGAAATTTCCGGGCTTGAAGTCAAACGTATTATCAACGAGCCAACTGCTGCTTCATTGGCATACGGCCTGGACAAGCAGGAAAAAGATCAGCGTGTAGCCGTATTTGACCTGGGTGGCGGTACATTTGACATCTCCATTCTTGAATTGGGAGAAGGTGTTTTTGAAGTAAAATCCACCTATGGAGATACCCACCTGGGCGGCGATGATTTTGACCAGGTACTTATTGATTGGCTGGCAGAGGAATTCAAAAACGAGCAAGGCGTAGATCTGAAACAAGATCCCATGGCAGTTCAGCGACTGAAAGAAGCTGCTGAAAAGGCAAAGATTGAACTGTCCAGCGCTACCCAAACAGAAATTAATCTGCCTTATATCATGCCGGTTGAAGGTGTTCCCAAACACCTTGTCAAGAAGCTTTCAAGATCCAAGTTTGAGCAACTTGTGGATCATCTGGTACAAAAAACCGTTGACCCTTGTAAGAAGGCATTGAGCGATGCCGGTTATGAAGCCAAGGATATCGATGAAGTCATCCTTGTTGGAGGATCAACACGGATTCCGGCCATCCAGCAAACAGTGGAGCAAATCTTCAACAGGAAGCCCTCGAAAGGGGTTAATCCCGACGAAGTTGTAGCCATCGGAGCAGCCATCCAGGGCGGTGTATTAGGTGGAGATGTAAAAGACGTACTGCTGCTTGACGTAACTCCGCTTTCACTGGGTATTGAAACAATGGGTGGTGTATTCACCAAGCTCATCGAAGCCAACACAACCATCCCAACCAGAAAATCTGAGGTCTTTACAACAGCGGCAGACAATCAGTCATCTGTTGAGATCCATGTGCTGCAGGGTGAAAGACCCATGGCTAAAGACAACAAGTCAATCGGGCGTTTCCACCTGGATGGAATTCCACCGGCACCGAGAGGCGTACCACAAATTGAAGTAACCTTCGATATTGACGCCAACGGTATATTGAATGTCTCGGCTAAGGATAAATCCACCGGAAAAGAACAAAGCATCCGCATTGAAGCTTCTTCAGGAT
This sequence comes from uncultured Bacteroidales bacterium, assembly GCA_964399175.1. Lineage (GTDB taxonomy): Bacteria > Bacteroidota > Bacteroidia > Bacteroidales > UBA12077 > JAGXLC01. The sequence continues at coordinate 26,110 of CAYNPZ010000004.1, forward strand.
TGAGTGAAGAAGAAATTAACAAGATGAAGGAAGAAGCCAAGCAACACGAAGAAGAAGACAAACAGAGGAAAGAACAGGCTGAGAAGTATAACAAAGCCGACAGCCTGATCTTCCAAACTGAAAAACAGCTGAATGAATTCGGAGATAAAATATCCGAAGACAAGAAAAAACCAATACAGGATGCACTTGAAAAGCTGAAAGAAGCTCATAAGAATGAAAAATACGATGAGCTTGATCAGAGAATGGAAGATCTGAACAACGCCTGGCACGCAGCTTCTCAGGAAATATACAACGCACAGCAACAAACTTCCGGTGGTCAGCAAACCACAGGAGGCGGTCAGGAGACCTCAGGACAACAAGGCGGTTCCTCCTCCGGTAAAAATGACAATGACGACGGGGAAGTAACCGATGTAGACTTTGAAGAGGTTAAATAAAAAACAACAATAGCTTTTCACAAATAAAAGGCTGTCTGGAAAAAGACAGCCTTTTATTTTTCCTCCCAATATAAAATATTCATATAATGTTTTATAATTTTGCGCTGAAAACAACAGTACTGCTATGGTAAATATAAGACTCTGGATCATTCTGTTCATGCTGATCAGCGTTAACGGTTTATCCCAGAACAATCAAGACATAAACCAGGTTGACGAACAAGGGCAAAAGCACGGTGTGTGGATAAAAAAATATACCAACGGACAAACCCGATATAAAGGCAAATTCAATCACGGAACGCCCACCGGTAAATTTAAAAGATATTTCCCAAACGGAGAATTAATGGCCATCATGTACCACCGCACCGATAGCGCTGTTTATGCAAAGCTCTACAATAAAAAAGGAAAGAAAAGAGCTGAAGGAAAATACATCAATAAAACAAAGGATAGCACATGGGTTTTCTATGGACCTGAGGGAAATATCATCCTTAAAGAAAATTTCAATATGGGAAAAAGAAATGGCAAATCGGTCAGATTTTATTCCAACGGGGATACGTCACAGATTACTACCTATCAAAACGGTATGAAACATGGCATTTTCAAACAATATTTTTCCAACGGGAAGTTGAAAATTCTGGCACAATATCAAAAAAATGAGCTGGATGGCCATGTAACCATATTTGCACCCAACGGACGTAAGGAGGTAGAAGGTCTTTACAGGGATAATCTGAGACAGGGAAAATGGTTGTATTATGAAGGTATTAATGACACAGCACAGGTAATGGAATATAAAAACGGAGAACCATTGAATGAAGATTCGCTTGAGCTGCAGGAATCCAGAGAAATTATCCGCCTGGAAAACAACAAGGGAAAATTTGGAGATCCGCGGAAGGAATTGATGCCTGGACGCAGAAGGCAACCAAGACAATGAATGGTCAGGCAATATACCTCACCACTGATTCTTATGTAATATATTTATCAGAGAAAGGACCTGAAGAAAAATTCCATTATGACCAAAAAGAGCAATCCCAAAATTTTTCCGCAGTTTTAATTACGGAAGAAACAGCAATTAACTACATCGGTTTAAAATCCTCGGTAGTGCTGTTAATTCTTCGTAAATTTCGCCCTTTAAAATTGGTGTAACCAAATCAGCCATGAAAAAATACCATTGGATACTGTTTGTTTTCTTTATATTGATTGTCCCCGAATTATATGGTCAAAGCTCCCGGTTTCTCATTGAATTCACCGATAAAGATACTGCTTTCAATTCCTTCAGTCTTGACCGGCCTGAAGAATTTCTGTCAAAAAAAGCAATTGAACGAAGAAAAAGATACAACATTCCCCTTGAACTTTCCGATCTCCCTCTATCACCAAGATACGTAGACAGCCTTAAACCATTGTTAGGTAACATACAGAACCGGACGAAATGGATGAATGCCCTTGTAGCGGAAGTGGATTCCGTTTTTCTTGATACAGTGCGTAAATTCGGTTTTGTCGAAAAGCTAAAATATCTGGCTCCTGCATCCCCCGGCAATTCAAAAGAAAACAACAATGGAATTCAGGGCAAAGACACCTCTAAAATCAAGGCCGAAAAGATGGTTACCGACTCCGCTTTTTACGGATATTCCTGGGAACCAGTTAGTATGTTAAACGGCCACCTTCTCCATGAGAATAACCATCGGGGTGAAAATATGGTAATAGCCGTCCTTGATGCAGGCTTCAGAAATGTAGACAAGCTGCCGGTATTCAATTATATCCGGATGAACGACCAGATCCTCGGAGTCCGGGATTTTGAAGACAATGATGGGGAGGTATATGACACCCATTCCCACGGGACAATGGTACTCTCTCTAATGGCAGGAAATATCCCGGAATTATACGTAGGTACAGCCCCCGAGGCCAAATATTGGCTATTGAGAACCGAAGTAGGCGGTTCTGAATATCTGGTAGAGGAATATAACTGGATTGCTGCTGCAGAATTTGCCGACAGTGCAGGTGCCGATATCATTAATTCATCGCTGGGATACACAACATTTGACGATACTACCCAAAGCCATTCCTTTCAGGATCTTGACGGGGACACTGCTCCCATTTCCCGGGCCGCATCATTAGCTGCCTCTAAAGGAATGCTGGTAATCTCAAGCGCAGGCAACCTGGGAGACAATAGCTGGCAGCATATTTCTGCCCCGGCGGATGCAGACAGCATCATCACTGTAGGTTCAGTAGGACCCAACAAAAATTATGCATTCTTCAGCTCGACCGGTCCGACCTACGATGGCAGGATAAAACCGGATCTGGCAGCCCAGGGAGTAGCCAACATAGTACAGCATGTCGACAGCTCATTCGTCATAGCCAACGGCACCTCCTTCTCGGCTCCCATCATTTCAGGCCTGGCGGCATGCCTGTGGCAAAAATTCCCGGAACTCAGCAATATGGAATTGATGGAAAAACTATACAGAAGCGGACATCGATATGCCAATCCTGACACGCTGATCGGATATGGAATCCCCAATTTAGCAAGGGCCGGAGAGATAAAAATTGAAGACCTCGACAGATCATCGGTAAAAATATTTCCCAATCCTTTCAAAAACCACTTCTATATAAGCATACCCGCTGTTCGCCTGGGGGAAAACCCTATTTTTCTTGAAATATACGACATGATGGGAAGAAAAGTCTATAATGAAAAATTTTCAAAATCGGTAAGAGGCAACCATATACGAATCAATGCGCTATCTGAAAATCCCTCAGGAATCTACCTTATAAAACTAAGGTTAAAATCAGGTTACGTAATCAAACAAAAAATGGTTAAGTATTAAAGGGGACTGGCTATGGATAAGGAACTGACTTTACTCGAATTAAACCAGCGAATTAAAGAGACGCTCAACCGGCAGTTCCCGGAAAATTATTGGGTGATTGCAGAGATAAGCGAGCTTAAAATAAACCGGAAAGGCCACTGTTATCTCGACCTGGTAGAAAAAGATGAACTGGAGGATAGAATTGTAGCCAAGGCAAAAGGAATCATCTGGTCATACACCTTCCGGATGCTCAAACCCTATTTTGAAACAACCACCGGCCGGGAACTCAAACAGGGGTTGAAGATCATGGTCAATGTTTCTGTGGAATTTCATGAATTATACGGATACAGTCTTTATATTCATGATATTGAACCCAGCTATACCCTGGGCGATATAGCTCGCCGCAGGCTTGAAGTAATAAAAAAACTGGAAGATGAAGGTATTATGGACATGAACCAGCAGCTCCCATTGCCTCACGTACTCCAGAAAATTGCTGTTGTATCCTCAAAAACCGCAGCAGGCTATAAAGATTTTATTGAGCAGCTCAACAACAACCCTTATGGATACGTCTTCTACCCCAAACTCTTTCCCGCCTACATGCAGGGAGATGAAGCCGAAAGCTCCATTATTGAAGCTTTGGAAATAATCTACCAGTATGAAGACATTTTCGATGCTGTAGCTATAATCAGGGGCGGCGGAGCTACTGCCGATCTTAGCTGTTTCGATCAGTATCATCTGGCAGCCAATGTAGCGCAGTTTCCTTTGCCCGTAATTACGGGGATTGGTCATGAAAAAGATGAATCGGTGGTGGACATGGTAGCTCATACAAAAATGAAAACCCCAACAGCCGTTGCCGATTATTTTGTTTCAATAGCATACGATTATGAGGAAGCATTGTTGAGTTTGAGGGACGACGTGGTGGAAAGGACGAATCAATATATTAAATTTGAAAATCAAAGAATCCAGAATCTTTCCGGCCGCCTCTATCCAAATGTAAAAGGCATACTGGAAAAATCAAAAAACAATCTTGAAATAAGAAAAGAAAAATTACATCACATTCACCGGAGCTTTCTCGATAAAAAGCACCAAAACTTAACCGCTTATTCCAATCAGCTAGTGCATTCCTATGAACGATCATTTCAAAAAAACCTGCTGGAATTAAAAAATTACGAACGAAATTGCGCAAATCTCGTAAGAAACTATATGAAAGCTCAGAAAAAGCATATAGAAAATCTTACAAAAGCAAAAGAATACCTTGATCCAAAGAATATTATGAAAAGAGGCTTTAGCATTACGCAGAAAAATCATCATACGGTAACAGCAAGCAATCATGTTGAAACAGGAGATACAATCAAAACCTATCTCTATGATGGAATGATTATCAGTCAGGTGTCACATAAAGATGAAAATGATGAGAACCAGACATCATAGCCAGCATTATTCAGAAACAAAGAAAATGAAGTTTCTGAGTGCGGGAGAGGGTGTGAGGGTGTCAGAATTACTTACGAATAATTCGGGATAGAAAGATCATGTAATATGAGTTACATATTTGTGTTTATAATTTATTATTTTCATCGCAAATTATTTTCAAACCTTTAATCACAGGGATGAATAAATATTATCAAATAATCGCTTTTCTGTTTTTCTTCATAATCCCCATTTACGGTATTTCTTCCGGTTCTCTTCCATCTGAACTCGATAGCCTTAAATCAGCGGTCCTTAAGAAAAGAGAAAAAGAAAAGGTAAACCTGTTAAACAGGATATCCGAGATGCAGGTCAAGTATGAAACCAAACAGAAGCAGAAGGAAATTGAACTATTAAAAAAAGGCAACCAGATCAACAAACTGGAAATCATAAGACAAAAAAACCTGAGGAACTATGTGATCATCTTTGCCATTTTGATTCTGGCCCTTGCCATCCTAAGCTACAGCAGGTTCAAACTGAAAAAAAAGAACGCTCAGACACTCGAAGAAAAAAACAGGCTATTACGGGAAGCCAATGAAAGGCTGCGAGACTCTGAATATACACAAAGGGAATTGAATGCCACAAAAGACAAATTCTTTTCCATTATAGCCCATGATCTGAAAAATCCTTTCCAGGCACTTTTTGGAATTTCCGATGTCTTATACCGCAACCTCGACGATATGGACAGGGAAGAAATCAGGGAATACTGCAAATCTATCTATGAATCCTCCAATAATCTTTACAATCTACTGGAAAACCTGTTGCAATGGTCCAGAACACAGTTGGGTAACCTTAAACTGAACCCTCAGTCACTACCCATTAAGGAAACTACAGATGAAATTATTGATCTGCTGAGGATCAACATAGAAGAAAAGGATATTCAGGTAAGAAATCAAATTGATGGCACCATTACGGCTTATGTGGATAAGAATGTTTTTGGAACCATCTTGAGGAATCTGTTGAGCAATGCCATTAAATTTACCGAAGATAAGGGTGTGGTTACCATTCAGGCAGAAACAGAACCCGACCACACCCTTCTATCAGTTAGCGACACGGGCAAAGGGATTCCAAAGAAATATCTGGATAATTTATTCAGGGTAAGATCAAATCTCTATACCCAGGGAACCTCCGATGAAGAGGGAACAGGTTTGGGTTTGATACTTTGCAAGGAACTGGTTGAAAAAAGCAGAGGAAAAATATGGGCCGAGAGTGAAGTGGGAAAAGGAAGTACATTTAAATTCACATTACCAAGAGAAAAATAAAAAAGAGGTATCATATGGTCAGGGAAAAACAACAAATTAAGTATGGCGAAGCCATTGAAGAAATAGAAAAAATCCTCAAACAGATCGAAAACGAGGAACTGGATGTAGATGATCTGACTTCCAAAGTAAAAAGAGTATCAGAACTGCTTTCAATTTGTAAAAAAAAGCTTCGGACCACGGAAGAAGAGGTTGAGAAGATCATTAAAGATATTGAAACAGAAGAATAGTTTAATCTATAAAAAAAATTTAAAAAAGGGAGATGTAACCCCTCATTCCATTTAGCATCTCCCTTTTCAGAAAACTAAACTATTAAAACGGAAAGAATTATAGCCCTGTCAAAATATTATTGGAATGCCGGTCTTCTTCAATGATCAGATTTTCTTTAATAAAGTTGGCTATCTCCATTGAAGGCACAGCATAACTTACACCCATATCCGCAATACGGTAAATCTCTTTTGTGATATATTTGATCTGATTCTGATTGGCTATTAAAACCTGCACAGGATCAATATCCTCCAGGCTATACTTACCCTGATATTTTTTAAGCAGATTGATATTGCTGTTCATGATGTTTTTTAAATTCCTGTATGCCTGTGATAGTTCAGTTAACTTGTGACCGATTACCCCGATGATATTTCCCGTTTCCAAATTAATCAGAGGACTCCCGGCATTCCCCGCTTTAATGGAGGTATCAATCTGTATGTATTTATTTCCTTCCTCATTGAAATGAAATGAAGAGATGATGCCTTGCTTTATGGATAGGTTTTCCTGTGATATCTGATAGCCTAAAGTTGCAATAGGCTGGCCCACTTCCATCTCCTCATCTTCACCAAGAGAAAGGGAGGGAATATTTTTAAATTCTTCAAAATCGATATTGATCACAACAAAATTCAGGAATTTGTTATTGTATCCAAGAATGGTTCTTTTGTCCAGTTCACTTTTGTTCAAAACCTTACTCGCTAAAGGAGTATATCCGTCCTTATCAACAAATTTAATTTCTACTTTATCGAAATGAGAAATCTTCCGGATGCCTTCATCTGTGATCAGAAAGTTTCTAATTTTAAAACCGGTTAAGGTCAGTATTTTTATATCCAGATCTGTATAAAAATTTAACTGAGCAACAGAATGAACGCATCTTTTCCATATCTTTCTGTACATGACGGAGATGATTTAATTCAACTGGCTTTGCGGATAATAGAAAATTTTTTAGTTTAACTGGGTCATACCAGACACATATTATAAACAAATTTCTGCAAAATTATTACTTTCCATTTTCTCCTCAAAATTTAATTTATTACCGCATGGATATAAACCATAACCGTAGGGTAATTTACGATAAACGTCAAAAAGGCATACATTGTTCGAATACGAACATACCTGTTTCATATCCGTTCACTCTTTTCTTTTTTTCATCCGACCCGAAAAACACTATACACTAAAAATAAATAACCTGGCTACATTGGCATAATTTATGAGAGGCTTATTGTAACTTAAAATTTGGATGTATGAAGTTTACAATTTACGCCATTTGCATTGGTTTATTTCTATTCTCATTCAGCCTGAAAGAAGCTAAAACTCAAGAAGAATGGACCCTGGAAGAATGCATCAATTATGCGCTGGAAAACAATATCAATATTAAAAGACAGAAGGTTGCAGCTGAACAGGCCAGAAACGACCGCAATCAATCCAAATGGGAAATAGCTCCTTCTATTTCAGCCCATGGATCTCACAGCTTCAACTTCGGTAAAACAATCAACCCCGATACATACGAATATGTAAACCAACAATTTGAATCTCAATCCATGCAAGCCAGTACAAACCTGACGCTTTTCAACGGACTGGAAACTCAAAACACCCGGAAAATGCGGCAGTATGATCTGATGGCTCAGCTGGAAAACATTGAAACCGCCCGTTACAATGTAACCCTTAACATTGTGACCTATTATCTGAACGTGCTCTCCCAGGCTGAACAGCAAAAGATCATGCAGGAACAGCTCGATGTTACCATGGATCAGATTAAAAAGACCCAGGAACAGGTAAAAGTCGGGAATAAAGCAAAAGGTGATCTTCTGGAAATCAAAGCTCAGGCTGCCCGGCAACGTGTTGAACTTACCCGTGCCAAAAACGCACTCAGGATGGCCTACGTGGATCTTGCGCAACTTATGAACCTTGACTCCATCCGGGATTTTAGGGTCGAGATACCAGAAGACCTAAAGATCAAAAACGAAAGACTTATTCAACCTGCCGACACCATATACAATACATCGGTGCAGAATTTTCCCACCATCCAGAATGCACAATACCAACTTAAAAGCTCTGAAAAATACCTGGATATAATGAAAGGAAGGCTTCTGCCTACATTATCCTTCCGCTCTTCATATTACACATACTATAACGAATTGTCAGATCCCTCTTATGCTGAACAGCTCAGGGAAATCAACCCAAACCTGAACCTACAGCTGGTTCTCAGCGTCCCCATCTTTGACAAGATGAGGCGGTACAATCAGATTTCCAATGCCAAACTCCTTGTTAAAGACTCCCAATATCATCTTAGGGAACAAAAACTGGAGCTCTTTAAAACCATACAAAAAGCTGTGAACGAAGCTGAAGCTGCATATGAAAATTATCAGTCCAGCCGTGAGAGCGTAGAATCAAATGAAGAAGCCTTTAAATACACCAGAGAAAAATATGATGTTGGCCTTGTTGATGCAGTGGAATACAAAATCGCCACTAACGAGCTTTCCAGGGCCCGATCAAATGCAGCGAACGCAAAATACAATTATATTTTCAGGCTAAAGATCCTGGAATTCTACATGGGCAAGGAAATGGAGCTTTAAAAGCATATAATTCAGTTTTCTCATAGAGTTTTGCTTAGTTTGCTCTACGTAAATTGGATGTCTCAAATCGATGAGGCATCCAATTTTAATATATATTTAACCCAACCATCGGTTAATTTGCCCGTATTAAAATAAAATTTGAGTCGGGTCTAAAAAGGTTTTTTCTGCCACCAACCCCGCCTGCTTCGGGGCAGGAACACTAACCTGCCCTGCCGGCAGGCGGGAACACGAAATTTCACTAAAAATAAAATAATGAAAACCCATTAAATTGAAACAATCAAATATGAATAGCACTATGAAAAAACTAATTCTACTCATTTTTGCTGCCTTCACCATAACCGGAACCTACGGGCAGGTTTTCAACACCGGTCAAACACTCAGGAAAGGAAGCCTTTCCCTGGGTATTGAACCTGTCCTACATATCGATGGCGGAGCCGACGGAGTAATACTTTTCGGTCATGCCGGTTATGGTTTAAAATCCGGTTTAGATGGCGGGCTTCAACTGGGCTTTGGTGAGAAAAACTATTTTGGTGCCAACCTTGAATTTGCCCTCAGCAATAATATATCGCTGGCAGTTGGGGCTCATGACTTTGGTTATTTTGGGCTGGACGGTACCCTAAACTTTGCCATCCCGCTCAGAAGCGACATCCATTTATACAGTGGGCTGGATACTGAAATTAACTTCATCGAGGGCACCAATAATGAGGGGGAAAGGCAAACAACCCTTGAAATGCCTTTTTGGGTTCCGATAGGTCTGGAAGTGGGTTTATCGCGAAACATGAGCCTTATTTTTGAAAGTGAGATCGCACTGAATGATCTTGCCTATCACGTGATCGGCGGTGGCCTGAGTTTTTACCTGTAAGGAAGTATCTTTAGAAAAGCAAATTCATACAGTTTGGTTGTAATGATATAACAAGCATACCACGAGATTATCAAAGATCCGTGGTATGCTTCTTTTTTAAATCGTATCATTAACGGGAAAGTTAGAGTAACTCGCCCAAACAATAGTCTTACACAAAACTAGAACAAGCCTGTGATGTTTCCTTCATTATCCACATCAATATCCTCAGCTGCAGGCTTGGATGGCAAACCCGGCATACGGAGAATCTTACCCGTAATGGGCACAACAAATCCGGCACCGGCTGAAAGCTCAATTTCTCTTACAGTTACAACAAAATCTTTCGGCTTCCCTAGCAATTTCGGATTATCAGAGAGTGATTTCTGTGTTTTGGCTATACACACGGGGACTTTCTCCATACCCAGATCCCTGATCTTCTTCAGATCTGTTTTGGCTGTTGCGGTATAATCAATTGCAGCAGCCCCGTATACATTTTTGGCCACAGTTTCGATCTTCTTGGGAATGTCCCACTCCCATTCGTACATGGGTTTATATTTGTTTTTGCAATTGTCTGCAACAAACTTAACCTTTTTGGCCAGATCAACAGCGCCCTGGCCTCCTTCTCCCCAAACATTGGTTATAACCGCGTCGATACCTCTTTCTTCCGCATACTCCTTAATATATTGAAGTTCTTCCTCCGTATCGGATGTAAATCTGTTGATGGCCACAACGGCACAAATATTAAACGTCTGAATGTTCTCAATATGTTTTTCCATGTTTTCAATGCCCGATTTCAATGCCTCCATGTTGGGTTCATTTAACTTGTCAGGCGGAGTACCTCCATGGTATTTCAATGCTCTTGCCGTAGCCACAAGAACCGCAGCCTTGGGAGATAAGCCGGAATATCCGCATTTGATGTCAAAGAACTTTTCTGCGCCAAGATCAAATCCAAACCCGGCTTCGGTAACCACATAATCCGACAGAGACATACCTGTTTTGGTAGCGATCACGGAATTGGTACCCTGGGCAATATTGGCAAAGGGACCGCCGTGAATGATGGCCGGCGTCCCCTCTATGGTCTGCGCAAGGTTGGGCTTAATGGCATCCCGTAAGAGAGCGGCCATGGAACCGTTAGCATTCAGATCTCTGGCAAATATCGGCTTACGATCGTATGTATATCCTATAAATATATTCCCCAACTTCCGCTTCAGATCATTAAAATCTTCGGCCAAACACAGGATGGCCATCAACTCTGATGCAGCAGTAATGTCGAAACCGGTCTCACGGGGTACACCATATGCTCTGCCTCCCAAACCAACAATCGATTTTCTTAATGCCCGGTCGTTCATATCCATCACCCGTTTCCAGAGCACGGTTCTCGGGTCAAGATTGGAATTCCTGTGCTGCAGGCTGTTGTCAACAAGAGCCGCCAGCAGATTATGGGCTTTTTCTATGGCTGAAAAGTCTCCGGTGAAATGAAGATTGATATCCTCCATCGGCAAAACCTGGGAATAGCCTCCACCGGTGGCGCCGCCTTTCATCCCGAACACCGGACCCAGGGAAGGTTCTCTTAAGACAACCGATGTATTCGCACCGATCTTATTCAAACCCTGCGACAAACCAATCGACATGGTAGTTTTTCCTTCACCTGCAGGAGTAGGAGAAATGGCAGAAACAAGAATCAAATTGCTTTTATCAACTTTTTCCTTGTTAATGTAAGACAATGGAATTTTGGCTTTATACTTTCCATACATTTCAAGATCATCCTCACGAATACCCAGTTTCGATCCGATTTCCTGAATGGGTTTCATTTTAACTTTACTGGCAATTTCGATGTCTTTCATATCTTATTGTTATTTTGGTTGTATAATTGTTTTATTGAAGACAATGTCATTCAAGGCGATAACATACCCGTTTGAGTCAGCATTACTTATCTTTGAAAATGCATGATTACATTTCTCCACAGATGGAGCTCCAAAAATCATCATCATTTACTGCACAATGGTTACTGCATTAAGGAAAACAATTAAAGCAGTAAAATTGTTTGCTCATTCATAGCGAAGTGATTCAATGGGGTCTTTTTCGGCTGCTCTTTGGGCTGGTGAATAGCCAAAAATAATGCCTACAGTCACACTCACCAGGAATGCTATGAGAATGGACCCCGGGGTAACCACGGTTTCAATGTCTGTAAGCTGTTCTATTGTACCTGAAATACCAATTCCCAGGGCGATACCAATAAATCCACCGGCAAGACTGATCATAACCGCCTCACTCATAAACTGAACGAGAATGTCTTTTTTATTGGCTCCAATAGACATTCTGATGCCAATTTCCTTAATGCGTTCCATCACAGTGGCAAACATAATATTCATTATACCGATGCCACCCACCAACAGGGATATCCCCGCAATGGCACCCAGAACAAAATTAAAGATCTCTTTTGCCTGTTGTTTCTGACGCAGTAAAATTTCCGGCACGATCACCTCAAAATCCTGCATGCCATTGTGTCTTCTGGTAAGCATTCTTTTCACAACGCCGGCTGTAGTCCCAAGGTGGTCGGTATTGGCAACTTTAATGACAATTCTGTCGAGCTGGTGATAATTATCTTGCTTTTCACCCGACTGGCCCCCATAAACCGCGCCATTTACCACAACCCCAGCACCCTGGTCAGAGGATGAAGAAGGTTTGTAGTTCAGGAGTTTCCTGTTCTTAATGCGCATGATCATGGTTTTATCCGGAATGTAAACGGAGTTATTGACATTGTTGAATCCATATTCCTGGACAGCCGCGGCAGAAACTGCTTCATTGCCAAGCACCCCAATCACTTTAAGCCAGATATTCCCAAATTTAATATAATCTCCCACCGGATTCTCCTGGCTGAACAATCTTGAGGCAACATCCGAACCAATAATACATACCTTCTTTCCTTCTTCTTCCTGAATTGGCAAGAAATAACTTCCCCGAACCAGACGGAAATTATAAATATCAAAATATCCGTTGGCCACCCCAATGCAGTTGCCTTCCATACTGGTTCCCTTATAGATGATATTGGACTGCATAATGATCTCGGGGGAGACACGCTGAACATTGGGCAGAATGGTCCGGATGGCTTCATAATCTCTCTGATCAAGGCCGGGTGAAAACTTTCGCTGTTTCTCCTCCTGATCTTCCTGATCTCCTCCCTCCTCATTACCGGAAGAACCTTTGTCAATTTTCGCTTCCACAATGATATTGTTGGCCCCTATGAGTTCAATCTGTTTTAAAATTTCCTGCTTGGCTCCCTGACCTATTGCCAGCATGCTGATAACAGCCGCTACGCCAAAAAGAATCCCCAGCGCTGTCAAACCGCTTTTAAGCTTATTTGAACGGAGCGCTTCCAGTGCGATCTCTATGTTATGGAAATATCTTTTCACCCTTTTTCTCTATTCCTTTAGCTGAACCAGTTCCATTTCACCGGCATTCCCAGGAATATTCAAATATACTTCCTGACCTTCTTTCAGACCTTCTTTTACAATTATATAATTCTCATTGGAGTTCCCCAGCTTTACCTCCTTCTTTCCGGGATTTGTAGTATAAACATAGCTGAGGGTATCGTTGCTGTGTACAGCTTCCAGGGGAAGGTACTTTACATTACTGAAGGAACCGGTTATGATCTCATTGCTGCTGGTCATGGAAGGCCGTAAAATGGAATCGGCCTGATTCAGTGTTATAATCACCTCGAAAACCTTTGCCCCGGTATTCCGGAGCTCTTGCCCGATATTGGCAACCTCCGTTACCGTGCCGGTGTATTTTCTGTCGGGAAAGGCATCCACCTGTATATCCACCTTTTGTCCCTCATCCACCTTGCTAATGTCAATCTCATTGACATGGGTTTTGGAAATCATGGTAGAAAGATCGGGTAGCGTAGCCACAGTAAGATCCCACGGGCTTATCGTGGAGCCTTCTTTCCTCTTCTTTCCGTCCCATCCTTTTTTATAGATGACCATACCCGGCTGGGGGGCATGAATGGTAAATTCTTGCAGCAATTTTTCCATCTCATTCTTCTTTCGCCTCTGCTTGGCCAGATTGATGGAAACCTCATTCATTTGGGCTTCGGCCTGTTCTACCTGGAGGTTGTAATTCTCCCGGGCCTGGGAAAGTTCCCGCTCCGCCCTGTCCAATTCTATTTTTGCCTGACGTTGGGTTGCCGGCGGCTCATATTTCGACTGTTTTACCTTGATCCTTTTTTCCTCCACGGTGTATTCAAGATCAATGAGCTGGTTCCTTAATTTTTTAAGCTCCATGGCGGTATCCAGCTTCGTTGTGAGGTATTCAGATTTTCTTTTCTCCAGTTCATCTTCTATATCCTGTAAGGTGCTCAGTGCTCCTGTTTTGTCAAGACGGGCCACGTAATCACCCGAATCCACCACAGTACCCTCAGGCACCAGATCCAGAATCTTTACCTCCCTTATACCCAGCGAACGGTTCCTTAGACCTTCCGGCCCCCGTATCTGAACGGATTTTTTAGCCTGTAATCCGCCCGTGGTTTTCACGCGAATATCAAAATCTCCCTGTTGTACCTTCGCAACCAACGGTGAATTGTAAGCTTTAGGGTCGGCATTCCCAAAAAGAAATATTGCCAATCCAACCAGCACCACCAGGCCACCAATAATGGCTATCTTTTTTTTCATGTATGTTACTTTTGTATTATTTCATCCACAGCATCAAAAATTTCTGAAGCCACCCTTTCTGCGGTGTCCTTATCTTTTCCTTCCGAATAAACCCTGATGATCGGTTCGGTATTGGATTTACGCAGATGAACCCAACCTTCCTGAAATTCAATCCGCACGCCGTCAACATCATTGACAGGATAATCAGCAAAACGTTTTTTAAGCCGGCGTAAAATATTATCAACGTCGATATCAGGAGTTAATTGTATCTTGTTTTTGGTAATATGATAAAACGGATACCGCTTTCTGAGCTCTGAACAGGATGTTTGTGAATGTGCAAGATGGGTAAGGAAAAGGGCGATACCCACCAGGGCATCTCTTCCATAATGAAGATCAGGAAGAATAACTCCGCCGTTCCCCTCTCCTCCTATCACAGCCTGCACCTCTTTCATTTTTGCAACAACATTCACCTCTCCCACAGCTGATGGATAATAGGAACCGCCGTATTTTTCAGTAAGCTCCCTCAAGGCTTTGGTTGAAGAAAGATTCGACACCGTATTCCCGGGTTTGTGCTGAAGAATGTAATCCGCTACAGATACAAGGGTATACTCCTCACCAAACATCGAACCATTTTCATCAACTATGGCCAGGCGGTCTACATCCGGATCGACGACAAAGCCCAGATCGGCATTGTTTTTCGTGATTTCCTCCCGCATACCGGTAAGGTTTTCGGGAATGGGTTCCGGATTGTGCGCAAAATGTCCATCCGGGTTACAATTCACTTCGATCACCTCTTTAACACCCAGTTTTCTGAGCAACTGAGGAACAGCAATACCCCCCACTGAATTGATGCCATCCACTACCACCCGAAACCCTTCAGAAGATATGGCATCCACATCTACCAGAGGCAATCTCAGGATCTCCCGGATATGGAAATCCAGATATTCCTCCTTCCGGCTTTCTTTTCCAAGCTGATCTACACGGGCATATTCGATTTCCTGGCGATCAGCGATCCTAAGAATATCCTCCCCTTCCTCCCGGTTCAGGAATTCACCCCGGTCGTTGAGCAATTTCAGGGCATTCCATTGAACCGGATTATGGCTGGCGGTAAGAATAATACCTCCCTGGGCGCCTTCGGCAGCAACCGCCATTTCCACAGTAGGTGTGGTGGCAAGGTCCAGGTTGATCACATCAACGCCCATGGCCATCAAAGTGCCTGAAACCATACGATAAACCATTTCACCCGAAGGCCGGGCATCTCTGCCAACCACGACTTTTACGGATTCATTGTCTGATTGCTGTTTTGCCCAGACGGCATAAGCAGAAGTAAATTTTACAATATCGCCGGGAGTAAGATTATCTCCTTTCTCTTTACCTATTGTACCGCGAATACCTGAAATCGATTTGATAAGTGTCATGATCTAGGTGCAATTTAAAATTACAAAATTGAAAGCACCTCAAAAGTAATATAAATTCATGTATGCATAAAGTTACAAGGAATCATTTTTTTATAGCCAACCGGATCATTTTTTATTCCGGTCTTTTTATCCTGGATCCTTGATAAATCTTTTTAATAATGAATTATTTGTGAATAATTCGGTTAAATTTGCCCGGCAGAAAAGCAAAGCATTAACTATGAAGAAAATACTGATGTTATATTCAGGCGGTCTGGATTCCAGACTGACAACCAAACTTTTAAATGAGCAAGGGTAAAGCTCATCCGGCCTCTTGCTGAAGAAGGCATCAATGGAAGAAGCAGAAAAAAACATGGTTTGTAGTAGGAAGAAATAAGGGAGAGAATGATGTGACAGAGACCTTTAAACATGTTATACCCTCCGGAAAAGGCAAACCTGCGGTATTTTATCATTCAGATAACGACCCTGAATATGCCCGGCAGGAAACCCTGAAGCTCCAGCAGGCATACCGGCAAAAAGATGCTGAAGCCATCAACCATTATACAAACTGGAAACTGTAGCCGGAATTTATTCTCCCGAACCGTTGCCTCCCATAAAATCCTTTATCCACCCGGACCCGGCGTCTTCCCGGCTATCCAGATCCTTAATATATGGCTTTATGTCAAGCAAAGGTGTTTGATCCAGCATATCCACCCCCCGGATGAATATCTCGGTGCCTTTTATCTCCCTAATTTTCACAATAGTTAAACCCAGGTGATTGGGCCTTTGAGGTCCACGAATGGCAAAAATTCCCCGTTCTTCCTGATCCATGGGTGGCGTACCTTTAAGCTTCATCTCCTCTACCTTATGAAAGTAAAAGATCAGAATGGCGTGCGAAAATTTTTCCAGGTCCTTGAGCCCCTCTTTATACTCCTCAAAAAGCTCAATCTTCCCTTCTGATTCGGGTTCAAATGTACCCTGCTTGGGCGTTTCACTTTTATTCTGAAAAGGTGTTCTGATAATTCCAATGTTTTTCAAAATAAAGGTTTCCTGATTCATACCAAATAATTTATTTTTTGGGTAATATCTTTTTATTTTGCTCCTGCTGCCTGATCCAGGAGCATCCTGCACCTGAAACATCCGTTCCTGCAGGTGGCTGATCCCCGCAACCGAAAAACACATTCAAGCCAAACCTTACATTCACATTTCGAACATCAAGGGGAGTAACGGCCCTCAGATTATCCGTGGCCATATAAAACTGGATCTTTTCGCTTTGTAAAGAAAAACCTACACCAAAATTACTAAAACTATAACGATTGTAAGAATATCCGGCACTCACCGAGAAAAAATCCTGAATATCCGCGTTCAATGAAAGCGTCAGTGAGGGATAGATCCTCCATTTATAAAAAAGATTGCGCTGAAGAACTCCTGCCCGGATCTGTTCATTAAGCTGGTAGGTTGCTCCTATATAGCTTTTCAGAGGCAAAAGCGTCATATAGGGTTCCTGTAAAAGACTGGTTTCATAGGAATCCTCCAAAGAATCCAGCATGAGCTGGGGGTAGTCATCTTCCTGAAGATCTTCACGGGCAAGCCCTTCCAACTGAAATTGCTGCTCCACTTCCAGATTATTCAGGTCAGAAGTCCAGTACATCACGCCAAGATCATTAAATCCTCCGTAAAGTACGAATTCTTCCATGCCAGTATAAATGCCGCCGACGTCTACATTCAATCCCGGGTTCTTTCCGTTAAAAAGCACGCTTCTTGTGGGTATATCCTCCCTTAACCGGATCTCGGAAATGTTCCCTGCGGCATCCTCCGTTACCTCAACCGGTAATGTGGAATTCACCCTGTAGGTTCCCGAAGCATCCAGATGATAATTATCTTCCCGGGTATGGATATTCCATTCCTCCCTGCGCGTACTTAGGTTCATTTTGCCGAAAAGCAATCCGCCTCTTACACCCAACCTTAAATCACTATTCACCCACCCCGAGGCGCTTAATGAAAACTCCCTGTAATAGGAAAAATCGCCTCCCATCCTTTGAATTTCGGCAGTTTCACCCACGTATTGCGCATTTCCCTTCCAGGGAACCAAAAACAAATTTTTGGGATAAGTAACCAATACATCGGCATGTTCAGTGATCTTAAAAGTCAAAAAATAGTCTTTGTACCACATGCCCAGAGAAAAAATATCGAACTGCACCTGGGCGTTCAGCAGATCCAGGTTGTGCAGGCGCCTTTCCAGATAATTGAAATCAATGACCCGTCCGTTATCTTGCTCAGGAAAAATCTGATTATAGGAAAAGCCGGTATTTCCAACATCCAGATGAAATGATGAAATCAAGGGCAGGCCGATGTAATTGCAGGGGATGGAAAAGGCAGGATTCAGATCAGCGGTTTGGGGAACCGAACGCATATAGTAGAAAGTATTGCTTTGCTGGGCCTTCGTGAAATAAAAAGAAAATACAAGAATAAGAAAAAGAAAGGTTCGCCTCCCATTTAACATGGTTTTACGATTGGCATTTTTTATCCAATCTCTTTCATACTTATGCCATGAGTTTCTTTGCTCCATTTGCCCTTGTATTGTAGGAAGTTGATTTGATCCATGAAGATCATTCCACATTCCTAGGTAAACTGGAAATTCTAAATTCTAAATTCTAAATTCTAAAATCCTAAATCCTAACCAGAGATTGTCCATGAAATCATATCTACCGGAGAGAATCTTGGCTAGGATGTTCGCTGGCAAGGCTTGCGAGTCTTGCATGCCAGGAGTTTACTTTCTGTACCCGAATAATTCAAAAATTATTCCTGTCTCCGACAGCTGGTATGAAAAACGAGCGTAATGAAGCCAGCGGACATTATAGACAGACTCTAACTAGTAACCCAGGTCTGAGGGTCTCACGTTCAATTTCACACCTGCCGCAGCCTCCATTCTGATCTCATAATCCTCATAGAACCGGATGGAATCCAGATCTTCACGGGTTACTGAGATACTGGCTTCTACCAAAAAATTATTCCCTTCGTAAACATGCTCAATTGCTTCTTCATCAAAGACCACTTCAAATTCCTGTGTTACAGCCCGCCTTACTCTGCCTTCTTCATCAGGGGAGGCCGCTTCAATGGTTTTCGGTTCTTCAAACAGGGTCAGAAGGGTCGTTGGCCCTTCCCTGAAATACACCTGAACCTTGCCGGAGGTAGGATAGGTATTCCAAACGCGGAAATGCACGGTCATCCATTCAATGTAGCGGGAGGAATTGATCTGATCGGCCAGGGAATATTCAAAGCTGTCCCGCGTTGCAATCTGACCTTCGATTAAACTGTAACGGGAGTCTTCGTAAAAAACCGGGAAAGTGTCATCGGGAAAAAAGTCGGGCAAATTGTACTGCTCAAAATAATTGTTCACATCCACACTACCGTCGCCCAAAGGAACCGACAATTCGGGCTTCCAGTGGTCCGCCTCATCCCAGCGAATATTCTCAAAATTGTCCTCAACACAGGAAAACAAGGCTATGGATAGTAAAAAAGCGATCATCCCCGCAGGGATGATCCTTTTTAAAATGGTCATATCGGTTATTTTTCAGTGGTTTGCTCACCGGAAGTTTCTTCCTTTGTGCTGTCTCCTTTACTTCCCCCGGGGAACGACTTATAGGCCTTAGTAAGGCTCGAACGCACATTGCTAATCCGGTCTTCAATATCCGAACGGAAGTTTTTCCACTTTTCTCCCGTGGTTTTCGACATGTCGTCCAGGTATTGCTGGATCTTATCCCTTTGCTCCCTTACATAACTTAAATGCTCATCAACTGTAGTTTTTACTTCCTGGGTAGAATTTTCTGTTTTCTGCTCCAGATCGGATATCTTTTCATTAAACTCATTCAGCCAGCTTTGCGCATTTTCATAAAACTTTTGCGCGGAATAATCTTCTCTGCGTTTCTGAAAATTCTGATAAAGACTATTGATGCTGGTGGCCATTGAATTAAGGCCTTCATCTATTTTATCTCTGACTTGATTCCATCGCTGGCCACTTTCTTTTCTCATTTCCATCAGGGAATTCTGAAGCCTTTCCCGCTGATCTTTCAGATATTCGAGCTGCTGGCGGGTGTTCTCACCGATTTCCTGGCTGGAGTTACGGGCTTTATCCTCCAGATCGGATATCTTTTCATTAAACTCATTAAGCCAGGACTGGGTCTTTTGATAAAAATCCTGCTTATCTGCATTGATCTGATTCACCATCTCTTCAAACTCATTGGAAAGATTGCGCCACTGCGTATTACTGGCATTCACCAGATCCTGGTATTTGGTTTCCAGCTCCTTCCTCTGTTTGGGAATATCTTCCAGTTCTTTATCCAGCTTGTCAATGTTTTCTTTGGTGTTCATTCTGGCCTCCAAAGCTTTAGATTCCAGCTCATAAAGTTTGGACATCATTTTCTTGGTGATGATTTCTGCCTTTTGTTCATAATTTTTTCTTTCATCTTCTGCCATAACTATACATTTTTAAAATTATCAGTTAAGTAAAATAAGACAATTTCATTTTGTCAAATAATATCCGTAATTTTTTGTAGATTTTATAAGGAATCCTTAATAAAGAAACGAATAACAACCATAATTCATACAAAGCATATCCATTATTTGATGATTTTTCCCTTAACCCCTTCAAACAGATGAATAAATCAAGTGTTCAATTAAAGGGTTATTACTGCTCAATTATTAAGTTTTCATCAGCTTAAAAAATTATCAATTAAACTGGTATTGACACAAATATTATTAATTTAGTGCCCGTTTAATTCCGGGCAATAAAAAACAAATGGAATGGGATTCCTGAATATCGAAAATGTAGACAAAAAATTTGTAAATCATTATGCCCTCAGTGATGTGAGCATAAGCATTCCGGAAAACTCAATTTATGGGCTACTGGGTCCGAACGGAGCCGGGAAAACCACCCTCATCCGGATCATCAACAGAATTACAGCCCAGGACAGCGGGGAAGTATATTTTAAAGGGCACAAAATTAAAATGGAAGATGTATTCCGTATCGGATATCTTCCTGAAGAAAGGGGCCTGTACAAAAAGATGAAAGTAGGTGAACAGGCACTTTACCTGGCCCAGCTTAAGGGGATGCCCAAACGGGAAGCCATCCGGAAACTCAAGTATTGGTTTGAGAAATTTGAGATACAGGGATGGTGGGAAAAAAAAGTGGAAGAGCTCTCCAAGGGCATGCAGCAAAAGCTGCAATTCATCTCCACAGTGGTGCATGAGCCCGAACTGCTGATATTCGACGAACCCTTCAGCGGCTTCGATCCCATCAATACCAACATGCTTAAAAATGAAGTGAGATCCCTTAAAAAGAAAGGATCCACCATCATTTTTTCCACCCATAATATGGGATCCGTAGAAGAGCTCTGCGATCACATCACCTTGATCAACAGAGCGGAAAACATACTGGAAGGACCCATCCAGGAAGTAAGAAACCGTTACAAAAGCAACATTTACCAGATTGAATTCAACGGGGATCCGGACAAGTTGGAGGCTTCATTGAATCAACACTATGAGGTTCTTGAATGGAAGACCATCAACGGCAACAATGCCGTTCGGGTCAAACTGCTACGCCATACTTCGGAAAATGAACTGCTGTCGCTGATCATTCCCGTGGTGGAAATCATTGCTTTCAGGGAAGAGATCCCAAGCATGAATGACATCTTCATCAAGGCCGTCAATGAATATAAAACTGCAGAATCTCACGCATCATGAACAAGATAAGCCTCATCGTCAAAAGAGAATATTTAACGAGGGTAAGAAAAAAATCTTTCATCGTCATGACCATCCTGGGCCCCCTTCTGTTCGGGGCCATTGTCATAGCACCTGCCTGGCTGGCGAATCTGGAAGACAGGGAAGTAAAGAAGATTGCCGTGATCGACAGTTCGAAGATATTTGTGAACAATTTGCCTGAAACCGAATACATCAAATTTGAGTACCTGAAAAACACCAGCGTAGAGGAAATCAAAAAAGATTTCCCAAAAACCCATTATTACGCCCTCTTATACATCACCCACCTGATTGCCAGCACCTCCAATTCAGTGATGATGTATTCCGACCAGCAACCTTCATTGTCGGTAAAAAGCCACATTTCAAGCGCCATTGAAAAGGAGATGGAACAGCAAAAGCTGCGGGCAGAGGGAATAGATGAAAACATCCTCAAAGCGGTAAGAACCAACGTCAACATACAAACCATTCAATGGACCGAAAGTGGGGAAGAAAAGAAAAGCTCTACGGAGCTGGCAATGATTGTAGGCTATATCGGGGGCTTCCTTATTTACTTTTTCATCTTCCTTTTTGGCGCACAGGTCATGCGGGGTGTTATTGAAGAAAAAACCAACCGTATTGTGGAGATCATTGTCTCCTCGGTAAAGCCTTTCCAGCTGATGATGGGCAAAATCATCGGCATCGGACTGGTTGGGCTGACCCAGTTTGGTCTTTGGGTGATACTGACCTTGATCCTTGTTACCGGTGCCAAACCGCTCCTGGCTCCGCAGATGACCACACCGGCAGCTCAGGAGATCAATGCCCCGAGCATCATGAACAGCCAGAGCGCCGACCGAACCATGCCCTTTGAGAAAGCGGCAAGCCAAAACGCCTCCGCAAACCAGCAGGGCAATGGAGGGGTTCTGGAGGGCTCGGGCGCCCAACACCTGTTTGAAGCCCTGGAAGACATCAATTTCGTCCTTATCATCGGGGTATTCATCTTCTTCTTCCTGGGTGGTTACCTGCTTTACGGCTCTCTCTTCGCAGCCATCGGATCGGCTGTCGACAATGAAACCGACACCCAGCAGTTCATGCTGCCCATTACCATACCCTTAATACTGGCTATTATCGTGCTGGTACAGGGCATTTCAAATCCCCAGGGAGGTATCGCCTTCTGGTTCTCCATCATTCCGTTCACCTCTCCCATCCTGATGATGGCCCGGCTACCGTTCGGTGTGCCGGAGTGGGAAGTAATTCTCTCCATGGCTTTGCTTGCCCTAACATTCATGGGCACCACCTGGCTTTCGGGCAAGATCTACCGTACCGGTATCCTGATGTACGGGAAGAAGGTCAATTATAAAGAGCTGTGGAAATGGATCAGGTACAGGGTATAATGAACAATGATTGAATGCCTGCCCGCCGGAACAGAGTGGAGGTGGGATTGAATGGAGGATGGCTGAGGTTGGTAGTTTAATATATATGGTCATTAATTGTCATTAAGTCGTCATTGGTTGTCATCCGTCAAAGCCGGACAAGTTTCATTTTCATTTATAATCATGGATTTCATTGTACGGTCAGGATGTAAAGCTCATACACCAATATGAAACATCGTGTTTTAGATCTTATACCCCGGACCTGACGCGGGTAACGCCCTCGTAGAGGGCCAACAGCGATAGCAACAATTACCCGCCGGTTAACCAGCGCCTCATTAGAGTGCGCGATAGATATACCCGTCTCTGCTCCTGTGGCTATGGTTATAGGCTTAAAATGTCCTCCGGAAACAACAACTCCCGAATCATCTCAAACAGCAAATTCAGGCATTTCT
>CAYNPZ010000005.1:0-48210 GCA_964399175.1 uncultured Bacteroidales bacterium
ATTATGTGCAAATTGATGCGGATCATGAACCAAAACCTGACATATTCTGTTGAATTCATGAAAAAGGAGGTACATTATGAATTTATCAAAATTAAAGATAGTCAACCTGGTGCATCAAAACTTTGAAGATCTTGAATTGTGGTATCCGGTCATCAGACTCCGAGAGGAGGGCATCACCGTTCATCTGGCAGGTGAAGAAGCCAATGCAAAATATTATGGGAAGCATGGCGTACCCGCTACTGCTGACATAGGATTCTCCGAGCTGGACCCGGATGCGTATCACGGTGTGATGGTGCCCGGAGGATGGGCTCCCGATAAACTGAGAAGATACAAAGAAGTGATTGAATTCATCCAAAAAATGAACGAACAGGAAAAACCCATTGGTGAAATATGCCATGCCGGGTGGGTATTGATTTCCGCCGACATTCTTAGGGGAAAAAGGGTAACCAGTACTCCCGGCATAAAGGATGACATGAAAAATGCAGGTGCCACCTGGACAGATGAGGCCGTGGTGGTTGATAAAAATCTGGTCTCAAGCAGACGCCCCATTGATCTGCCGATCTATATGAAATATTATATTGATATGCTGAAGAGGCATTACGATAAATAACCGTTACAGAACGAAACCAGCGCATCGTAGGTTAAGCGGTAAATACCGGGTGCCAGACTTTCCCTGTTTCCGGCGATATTTAAGGTTATTATACCCTGATCTTTAATCCAGTTATAAAGTTCATAATTGGATTGATCAGGGTTACGGCTTAAATGATAGATGAACCAGGGTTTGCGGATCTTCTTACAGTATTCAAGGGTTAAATGACTACCCCGGTCAAGTTTTGGCTGTGCTTTAAATATAAGTGTGCCATCGGATGCTTCGATATTCTTTTTGGTTCTATCGCTATAGTTTGCAGAATTCAGCTCTTTAAGCTGGTATAGCTCCGGGATAGGGCCATCTTCTGCTTTTCTGTCCCGGGGACAATAGCCGCCGCAGCTTATCCCATAATAAAGGGCAAAATCAAGGGCAGCCCTGTCAGCCCCGGTTTGTCCTCCGGAAATGATTCTTATACGCTCTTTTTGCATGGCCAGATAATCTTTTTAAAATGAGTTTTTAGTAGCATTTCTTCTGGGTGCATTCCTGATTTTTACAAAAGAAAAAATCAAACAGGGATATAAAGGAGAGAAAAAAAGACCGGACAAGCTACTCATATCGCACCGCTCAACCGCATACCCTTGCTTCCTTCCGGACCTGGGGGAATTCAGCGGGAGCTGGTCGTATGAGACTTGCCCGGAAATGCAAAATTAGAAAAAATCACTTTATTAACAAATCATTTACATGTAAAAATTCTATATTTGCTCTTGTTTTATTAATACCCATAAATATAGCGATATGGAAAATAACAATCAGCCCAGAAATCTTGAAAAGCAGGAAAATACATACTTAAAAAGTACCATGACCTATGGCCTGATCACCGGATTGGTGCTGATCGTTTATACTCTGCTTCTTTATGCCACCAATAACCTGATCAAACAAAATTTCTTCCTCGGTATTCTCAATTATATCATTCTGATCGCCGGCATTGTTATAGGAACCCGTTCATACAGGGATCAGTTCCTGGGTGGATACATCACTTATGGCAAAGCCCTGGGGTACGGAGTGGTAATAAGCGTATTCACCGGGGTGGTTATAGGCATATTCACTTATCTGTTATATGGTGTGATTGATCCGGGATTGCTGGAGCAAAGCATAAAAGTATTCGAAGAACAGATGCTAAACCAGGGTATGTCACCCGATCAGGTAGAAGCCATCTCTGATATGCAAAAACAAATCCGATCTCCTTTTATGATGCTGATAAGTTCCGTTTTCACCTATGCTTTAATGGGTTTAATATTTTCATTAATCACCTCTGCATTTCTTAAAAAAGACAAACCGATATTCGATCAGTAAAAAGAGAGCATTTTTGATGGATATATCAATAGTCATTCCCCTTTATAACGAAGTAGGTTCGCTCAATGAGCTTAGCGGTTGGATACAGAAAGTTATGGAGGATAATGGTTTCACTTATGAGCTCATTTTTATCGATGACGGCAGTACGGATGGCTCATGGGAAAAAATCACCCAATTAAGCAGCAGCAATCCAAACATCAAAGGCATCTGTTTCAGAAAAAACCATGGAAAATCAGCAGCGCTGCATATGGGTTTTAAGGAAATAGCGGGGGATGTAGTAATAACCATGGACGCTGATCTTCAGGATAGCCCGGATGAAATACCGGCCTTATACCACATGATCCGTGAAGATGGCTATGAATTTGTATCAGGGTGGAAAAAACAAAGGCATGATCCTTTATCAAAAAGAATTCCCAGTAAATTTTTCAATAAAACCGCACGGTTTGTAACGGGCATCAAATTACACGATTTTAATTGCGGTTTGAAGGCTTATGATAATGAGGTTGTCAAAAATATAGAAATCTACGGCGAAATGCACCGGTACATCCCCGTATTGGTTCACAAAGCAGGATTCGACAAAATCGGAGAAAAGGTGGTCCGTCACCAGAAAAGAAAATACGGCAGGACCAAGTTCGGAATGGACCGGTTCATCAAAGGTTTTCTCGATCTGATGTCCATCATTTTCATTACCAAGTTTGGCAAGCGGCCCATGCACCTTTTCGGAACCATCGGTACGGTAATATTCGTACTGGGATTCCTGGCAGCTTTATGGCTGGGAGGGCAAAAACTTTACTTTCTGGCTCATGGCATTCCTGCGCAACTGGTTACCGACAGTCCCTATTTCTATATTGCGCTTGCATGTATGATTATCGGAACACAGCTATTCGTTGCCGGATTTTTGGGTGAACTGATATCCCGAAGTTCAGAAAGCCGGAATCAATACAACATTAAGGAAAAGATCAACCTTTAAGAGGGATCTTTGTTTATATGCTTTCCATATAATAAAACCGACATTATGCTGTTTCATTACAGTTACCAAAGTTTCTTTTTCCCAGCAAGGAACAAATAGGTATGATGTTTGATAAACCCTAAACCAAAAATTAAAATATGAACAAAATAGCTCGATCTACCAATCCCGCCCTGACAAAAGAGATGTTCCGGACATCGGGCAGAACGCAAACCCGGGCCGAGGTCATGACCATCGACGGCACGGTTAACAAGACATTGCTTATGTTCGGCCTGGTGATTCTCGGAGCCTTTTACACCTGGCGTTTGTTTTTTAATGCAGCCACGATGGAAGCAGGGGCCTCGGCAGTGATGCCCTGGCTTATAGGCGGGGCCATAGGAGGCTTCATACTTGCACTGGTCACCATTTTTAAGCGCACCTGGGCCAACATTACCGCCCCCCTTTATGCTGTTTTGGAAGGTTTATTCCTCGGTGGATTATCGGCAATACTGGAAGCGCAATTTTCAGGTATTGTAATCCAGGCGGTTGGCCTGACTTTTGGAACCATGTTTGCCCTTCTTGCAGCTTACAAAACCGGAGCCATTAAAGTAACCAAAAAGTTCCGTATGGGTGTGATCGCAGCTACAGGAGGCGTGGCTTTGCTATATTTTGTCTCGATCATGTTGCAGCTTTTCGGTGTGAATTTTGCCATATTTCAGTCCTCTCCACTGGGAATAGGCATAAGTGCGGTTATTGTCATCATTGCAGCATTGAACCTGGTACTCGATTTTGATTTCATCTACCAGGGCAGCCAGGCAGGAGCTCCGAAATACATGGAATGGTATGGTGCCTTTGGACTCATGATCACGCTGATCTGGTTGTATATAGAAATTCTGAGGCTCCTTTCGCTTATCGCGGGAAGAGAATAATACAGCACATGTTATAGAACTTATTTTAAAAGTACAATTTAAGGGAATGAAGTTTTGTTTTTTTAATAATCATCTGTATTTTTGCCCCCTGTTTTTAGTGTAGAAACCAGAAAATTTAGGAAAAATGAAAAAGGATGTACATCCCAAAAATTATAGATTAGTGGTATTCAAAGACATGTCAAATGGCGATACATTCCTGGCAAGATCTACTGTGAATACCAAGGATACCATTACCATGGATGACGGAAATGAATATCCCCTGGTTAAACTGGAAATTTCCGATACCTCACATCCCTTTTATACGGGTAAAAGGAAATTGGTTGACAGCACCGGCAGGGTTGATAAGTTCATGAACAAGTACAAGAAACATTACGAAAAACGAAAGAGCAAAAGCAAGCAATAATTATCCCGATTAAAAAAAGCTCCGAAAAAACCGGGGCTTTTTTTGGTTGAATCGGATGCTGTGTATTATTTTTATATCCTGTAGCAGGAAGTTATTCAAGAGGAATTACCCTTATTATTAAGGGCAAGCAATGATGATTGGATAAGCTGCTTATACCAACCTTATAATTTAAGATGAATTACATTCTTTTTGATGACTACAGTTGGGAAAATCTCCTCCCTTTAACATTTACCAGGCCGGTTTCTGAAATTAGAATGGGCATCCTGACCATAAGGGAAAAATGGGAAAAACAGCTTAATTCAGCATGTTTTCATCTTACCCGGGATTATCTTTCAGAAAAATATCCTTTGAAAACCGAATCACAGAATATTCTTATCAATGGAGCGGTTATTCCCAACAAGGAACTGGTGAACCAGTTAGATCAACTATCCGGGAATCAGACCCTGGTTTACAGGAATGACATTATAGTTGCCCGACTAACTAAAGAAAAAATTGACGATTTTTACAACAAAAAGCTCAGGGACATTGAAATAATAGAGCTTCAGAATGAAAACATCATTAAATTAAATTATCCCTGGGAGATTTATAAATATAACGGGAGGGCCATAGAAGAAGATTTTGCTTTAATAACTGAAAACAGGGAATCGGAACCCCTGAGTTCAACAAACAACCTTCTTGGTGAAAAGCCCATATTTCTGGAACCCGGGGCAAATGTTGAATTTGCGACGCTAAATACATCTTTTGGTCCGATATATATAGGAAGAAATGCTGAAATCATGGAGGGGTCCGTTATCAGAGGAGGGATGGCTTTATGCGAAAATGCTATATTAAAACTGGGGACCAGAATTTACGGTCCCACAACAATAGGGCCTGAATGCAAGGTAGGTGGAGAAGTGAACAACTCGGTACTATTTGTCTATTCTAATAAGGGCCACGATGGCTTTTTGGGAAATTCGGTATTGGGGGAATGGTGCAACCTTGGAGCCGACACCAATAATTCCAATCTTAAAAACAACTATGCAACGGTAAAGCTGTGGAATTATGCAGAAGAAAAATTCATCGAAACCGGCGAGCAATACTGCGGATTGATCATGGGCGACCATTGCAAGTGTGGAATTAATACCATGTTCAATACGGGGACTGTTATCGGAGTTAACTCCAATATTTTTGGAGAGGGTTTTCCCGGAAATTTCATACCTTCATTTTCCTGGGGCGGAGCCAAAGGATTTAAGGAATATCAACTGGATAAGGCTTTTGATGTGGCCAACAGGGTCATGCAAAAAAAGAACAGAAGTCTGGATGTTAAAGAAAAAGAGATTCTCAGGAAAATATTTCAAAGAACCAGCAAATTCAGACAATTCTAACCATTCCTTTACGGTAAACCATTCCGGAGTGCAAGCTGTTCAATATAAAAGGAAAAGCTCAGTGCAGCTAAATTTTTTGGCACAACTATTGACCATCTTGAGCAAAAAAGAACATTTTTTAAAGAAACGTCATTTTGACAGTAATAACATAAAGGATAAGCAAGGTAAGATATGAATTGGAAAAAGCATCAGAAAAATGATTGGCAGGATTCAATCCTGTTTGAAGAAGATACACAAAAATCGGAATTCATTCCCCTGATAACAGATGAGGAAGAGGAGTCGATGAACAAGGTGGACGTTCCGGATAGCATCCCCATTCTACCTTTAAGAAATACCGTGCTCTTCCCGGGAGTTATCCTTCCTATTACTGTAGGCAGGGAAAAATCCTTAAAACTTATCGATGAAGTTTACAATAACGACAGGTTACTTGGAGCCATAGCGCAGAAAGATCCAAATACAGAAGAACCTGGATTTAATGAACTCTACAGTACAGGAACCATTGCCCAGATCATCAAAATACTGGAAATGCCCGACGGGAGCACTTCGGTGATCATACAGGGTAAAAAGCGATTTCAGCTAAATGAACTAGTTGAGCGTAACCCTTATTTTAAAGGTACAGTCACTACGCTGGTAGACAAAAAACGTCAGGCCCGGGGGAAAGAATTTGAAGCGATTGTCGGTTCGCTCAAGGATCTGTCACTGAAAATCATCAATCTTTCAAGCAACATTCCCCAGGAAGCCTCATTTGCTGTAAAAAACATTGAAAATTCCACTTTTCTGATCAATTTTATCTGTTCCAACAGCGATATTGAGCTCAAGGATAAGCAACAATTGCTGGAAACGGATGATCTGAAGGAAAGGGGGGTAAATTTACTGGAGCATCTGACTAAAGAAGTACAGATGCTGGAGCTGAAAAGCGATATCCAGTCGAAAGTAAAAAACGATATGGACAAACAGCAGCGGGAGTACTTGCTTCAGCAGCAAATGAAAACCATTCAGGATGAACTTGGAGGCAGTCCGCTGGAACAGGAGGTAGAAAATCTGAAAGAAAAGGCCAAAAAGAAAAATTGGAGAAAGGAAGTCCAGGAAGTTTTTGATAAGGAACTGGAAAAGCTTCAGCGGTTGAATCCTGCAGCCGGGGAATATTCGGTACAGCTTAATTACCTGAATACGCTGCTTGAGTTACCCTGGAATGAATTCACAACGGATAATTACGACCTTCAAAGAGCCGAGCGGATTCTCAATGAAGATCATTTCGGCTTAGAGCAGGTTAAGGAAAGAATACTGGAATATCTTGCAGTGTTAAAGCTCAAAGGTGATTTCAAATCGCCGATCCTTTGTCTCTATGGACCTCCGGGGGTCGGAAAAACCTCACTGGGTAAGTCTATTGCCAGGGCACTTGATCGTAAATACGTCAGAATGTCACTGGGAGGCCTGAGGGATGAAGCCGAGATCCGGGGCCACAGGAAAACTTATGTCGGAGCCATGCCCGGGAGGATCATTCAGAACATTAAGAAAGCCAAGTCATCCAATCCCGTTTTCATTCTTGATGAAATAGATAAAGTGGGAAGGGACTTTCACGGCGATCCCTCATCGGCCCTGCTTGAGGTTTTGGACCCCGAACAAAACAGCACGTTTTATGACAATTATCTGGAGCTGGAATACGACCTGTCCAATGTGATGTTTATCGCTACAGCAAATACCACAGAATCGATCAGCCCAACCCTGAGAGACCGGATGGAAATGATCGATGTCAGCGGATATATAGTAGAAGAAAAGGTAGAGATTGCACGCCGGCACCTGGTTCCCAAACAGCTTCAGGCTCACGGCGTGAAAAAGAACCAGATCACTTTCCCAAAGAAGGTTCTGGAATACATTATTGAAAATCATACCCGCGAGTCGGGAGTCAGGCTGCTGGATAAGAAAATCGCCAAAATCATCCGAAACCTGGCAAAAGAGATAGCCCTGGACAAAAACATGCGGAAAAACCTGAGAGTAGAAGATATAAGAAATATTTTAGGCCCACCCGAATATTTCAGGGAAAAATATCAGGGTAATGAGTTTGCCGGGGTGGTCACCGGTTTGGCATGGACCGCCACCGGGGGTGAGATCATGTTTGTAGAAAGCAGCCTGAGCAAAGGCAAAGGGAAGCTCACCCTTACCGGCAACCTGGGTGAGGTAATGAAAGAATCAGCCACCATTGCGCTGGAATATGTCAAGGCCCATGCAAACGAAATAGGCATTCAGGAAGACACCTTTGATAACTGGAACCTGCACATCCATGTGCCTGAAGGAGCCATCCCCAAAGACGGGCCTTCTGCAGGTATTTCAATGGTCACCTCGGTTGCCTCTGCATTTACACAAAGAAAGGTGAAAAAGAACCTGGCAATGACCGGTGAAATAACCCTCCGTGGAAAAGTGCTCCCTGTTGGAGGTATCAAGGAAAAAATACTGGCAGCTAAAAGGGCAGGCATTAACGAAATTATTTTGTCAGAAGAAAACAGGAAGGATCTGGAAAAAATCAAGGATGTCTATATACAAGGCCTGAAATTCCATTTTGTGAATACCATTATGGAAGCCCTGAACATTTCACTGCTTAAGCAGAAAGTAAAAAATCCGGTCAGGTTGAACTAAGGAAAACTTAACCTACAAGAATAATTCGGGTCAAAAAGACTCCAATGAACCCTATAATGCCTCCCTGATAACCGTAATAATTGCATTTGTATACGAATCCCCGCGATATCATCAACCAGCGATCATACAGGGCCGGCCTGACCATGATTGGCTTTCTCAATGAACAACTCAAGCATGAAGGAGAAAAGATATTCATGGGCTATGACAAACTGGGGGATGTTCTTTTCGTTAATACCCGACAGGAAAAAAACATCTGATTACCGTTATTTTTCCCCTCAGCAACCATTGCAAATAAAACAACAGGTATTTTTTTTCGTTAAGTATAGAAACCTTAAATAATCGAATGAATGTTAAGACTCATATTGATCATAGGACTGATTTCAGGGAACTCAGGATTAATACCTGCACAGAATGGAAATTACGAGAATCTTAAAGGGTTATATCAAGATCAGGACTACCGGGAATGCTATAGCATCGCTGCAAAACAGAATGATTCTTACGGATTGATCTTTCAGGCCCTGTCATTTTTCAGATTGCCGGATAACCAGGAAATAAAAAAAGATAAAGACGATCCGCTGCTTCATACACTGGATATACTGAATAAAGCCAAAAAATCAATTGAAAAGCAGGATGTCAGGGATCAAAGTTTTTATACGGGAGAACTCCGCGAAATCCAGCAAACCATATTTAAAAAAGCAGAAAAATGGTATAATCTGGGAATGAAAAGGCGTTCTGAAGAATATTTCAACGCCCTGCATCATACATTCGATGGTTCGGATCCCATATTCGTGAATCATTATGCGTTCAATGATGACCACTTTATGAAAACCCTGAGATCAAATGTTATACAGGAAAAAGAAAATAAAGAATATTATAGCAGGGAAATTGAAAAGCTGATCAACGAACATTACGTCCAGCATGAGGAGCGATTACATAAATGGGACAATCCCAAATACCGGCTGGCCAATTCGGCCAAAAATGAGGATTATCTAACCAAGGAAGAGAAGATGATCTATTATTACCTGAACATGGTGCGGATGAATCCGGATCTGTTTCTCCAGACCTTTATAAAGCCCCGCCTTCATGTTAAATATCACGGCGAAATTGAAGTGATCATTCCGGTGTACGACACCCTTCGGGTAAATAATTACACCCGGGCGCTTACAAAGGAAGAATTTTACGAGCTTCCGGTACACAGGATCTACATGAATGAATTACCCAAAGAGGTGGAAAAAAGGTTTATCGAAAAGAAAATCATGCAGAATAACAGCGGGGGCCAGAGATTTCGTTTCAATATCAATTATACCGGTTTATACAACTACCTTAGTCAAAACCAGCCGGAACTTTTAACATTAGAAAATATCAGCAAATTCATCGGAAGCCGCTCTGGAAAGGGACTGATCCGTTACAAACTTTACAACAATAACATTACCTATTACAACCGTACTTATGAGGAGGAAGTACTCAACAGTTACTATTATCTTAGCCTTTTCAGGAAGCTGGCTGAAATGGAGCCCAAAAATATCCTCAAACCCAACCACCGGTTGTTTAAAACCGCTGAGTGTTGGGCCATTGAAGCAGGTGAAAGGGGATTAAAAGGCCACGACAGAATAAACTGCAGGAAAAACTACAATGCGGAAGCCTGTGACTATGGTAATAATAATGGATTTGAAGTGGTACTCAATTTACTGGTGGACAAATTTGTCCCATCTCTTGGTCATCGAAAAATATTGCTCGGAAATTTTTCGGAGATGGGCGCGGCCATTCGTCCGCACAACAGCGACCTGGACTACAATGCAGTACTGGATTTCAACCGCTGATCAAAATATATGTAAAAAGGGGCTACTTCAGTCCTTATTACTCTTTCAGCTTCTTTTGAAAGTCTTTCCAGAAATTCCGGTGAAATTCCAGGCTGTTGGTTTTCCTGAGCATCTCAGGTCCTGTAAAAAGTAATGTATCGTCAGGGCTGATCCGAAAATCATCCTCTGCATCATTGTTCCTCCTGTGGCTACATTCATGGTCTGCATACCCAAACAAAATCCATAGATCAGATAATCCGGATCTTCTTTGAGCAGGGGTTCAAATTTCTCGGCCTGATATCCCCCGAGAAGGTGGAAAAGAAAAGAAAGCTCAAAATAATGCCTGTAAGGATCGTAGATAGAAGTATGCAAGCTTGTTTTCTCATTGTACACTTCAGGGGGCAGATCAGGTCCGCCAAAAAACACCGTCCCTTCCGAATGTTCAAAGATCTTCCTGTAATCATCACCTAGCGCATATTTTTTCATGGCCGATGCAAGATATTAACTGTTTTCAATGTTATAACTAATATAAATATTAACTTTGCCTAAAGTTAAAAATAACTTGTAAAAAGTGAAAAGTTCCCGAATATAAAAGGAAGTTCAAAAACGGTTACTCAATGCAAACAAAATATAAGGACTACCAGAGACTGCCCCGATGGATGAAGATGGAGCTGCCAAAGGGAGAGCATTACTCCAGAATGAAAAACAGACTGAATCATTACAATCTACATACGATTTGCACAAGCGGTAAGTGCCCCAACATAGGAGAATGCTGGAACCGCGGAACGGCAACTTTCATGATTCTGGGTGAAGTCTGTACAAGATCCTGCAAATTCTGCGGAGTAAAAACGGGTAAACCCGCCCCACCGGATTCAGATGAACCCGAACGGGTGGCAGAAACAATCAGACTTATGGGCATCCGCCATGCAGTCATCACTTCTGTGGATCGGGATGATCTAAATGACGGTGGAGCCGGCATATGGGCTGAGACCATTATGAGGGTCCGGGAAAAAAGCCCCGGTATAACCATCGAAGCGCTCATCCCGGATTTTGATGGAGATCCCGTCCTCATTGATCAGGTCATCCAAACCCGACCGGAGGTGATTTCCCATAACCTGGAAACAGTTGAAAGATTGACCCGGCAGATCAGGAGCAAAGCAAAGTATGAACGAAGCCTGCAGGTTATCCGGCAGATTGCCTCCTCCGGCATTATTGCCAAATCAGGAATCATGGCAGGTCTCGGAGAAACAGAAGAAGAAATATATCAAACCATGGATGATCTTATTGAATCGGGCTGCAAAGTGTTTACCATTGGTCAATACCTTCAGCCTACGGTCGATCATCTTCCTGTTGACCGGTTCATAGAACCGGAAAAATTTGAAACATACAGAAAAGAAGGCCTGGAAAAAGGATTTCGTTTTGTAGAAAGTCACCCATTGGTTCGTTCTTCATATCATGCCGATAAACACATAAATGCATGAGGAGGATGATATGAAAGCAAAAGTTCAGTTTGAAGATTTAGGTAAAACTGATTACAAAGAGGCATGGGATTATCAGGATAAGCTTTTCAACATCCTGTTGAGGGAAAAGAGATCGAATAATCAGTCGGCAAACCAGCCGCTGAATTACCTTTTATTTTGTGAACATCCACATGTTTATACACTGGGTAAGAGCGGACAAGAACACAATTTTCTGATCAGTGAAGATTTTCTGAAGAAAATCAATGCCACTTATTATAAAATCAACCGTGGCGGGGATATTACATACCATGGCCCCGGGCAGATCGTGGGATACCCGATTTTTGATCTGGAACAGTTTAACCTGCAGGTAAAAAAATACATTTACCATCTTGAGGAAGCAGTAATTGAGACACTGAAAAGTTATGGCATTGATGGGCACCATCAGGAAAATTCTTCTGGAGTCTGGCTCGATATTGACAACCCCTCAAAAACCAGAAAAATATGTGCCATTGGCGTCAGAGCCAGCCATTTTGTTACCATGCACGGATTTGCATTCAATATCAACACAGACCTGAATTATTTCAACTACATTAACCCCTGTGGTTTTACTGACAAAGGGGTGACCTCTTTGGAAAAAGAACTCGGGAAAAAAGTGAATATGGAGGAGGCAAAAGGGATACTCAAATCAAACCTGGCGAAAATATTTGATTTGGAGCTTGTTGAATAACTAAAACCTGGAATCCATGGAAAAAAGATGGGTGAACAAATCCGGAGTGAATCAGAGAGAGGTAGATCACCTTGCAGAACTATTAAATATCAATAATCTTCTGGCCACATTATTGGTTCAAAGGGGAATTAAAACGTTTGATCAGGCAAAAAAATTCTTCCGCCCAAGCCTGGAAAGCCTCTATGATCCTTTTCGAATGAAGGATATGAACCGGGCCATCGAGCGCATTGAAAAAGCCATTCAAAGCAATCAGAAAATACTGATTTACGGCGATTACGATGTTGATGGCACCACCTCCGTGGCTATGGTTTATTCCTTTTTGAAAAAATTTTATTCCAATCTTGATTACTATATTCCCGATCGGTACGCTGAAGGTTATGGCGTTTCCTATAAAGGTATCAATTATGCTGCACACAATAAGGTATCGCTGATTATAGCTTTGGATTGCGGCATTAAGGCGGTTGATAAAATAGAGTACGCCAACACCCTGAATATTGATTTCATCATCTGCGACCACCACACTCCTGAAAAAAGTCTGCCCAATGCCACAGCTGTACTGGATCCCAAAAGAAACGACTGCACCTACCCTTTCAAGGAGTTAAGCGGTTGCGGGGTGGGTTTTAAAATGCTCCAGGCCTTTTCCCGGACCAATAATGTGGAAATGGAAATACTCTACCCTTTTCTCGACCTGGTGGCAGTGAGTATCGCTTCGGACATTGTACCCATTGTTGATGAAAACAGAATACTGACCTATTACGGGTTAAAGCAACTGAACTCAAATCCCCGGGCAGCTTTGAAAGCAATAATCGATGTATCCGGACTTGGAGACAAGCATCATGAAATTGTGGTGGAAGACATTGTGTTTCGCATCGGGCCGCGCATCAATGCAACTGGCAGGCTGGAATCGGGCAGGAACGCTGTAGAACTTCTTATTACCACCAATAAGAAGAAAGCCGACAGCATGGCCAGGAAGGTGAATTCATGTAATGATGAAAGGAAAAACATCGACAGAAACATCACCCAGGATGCCATTAAAATGATCTCCAGTGAACCCGGCTTTCAGGAAAGAAAATCAACGGTGCTTTACAATTCCGGATGGCACAAAGGAGTGGTAGGTATTGTGGCTTCAAGGATGATCGAAATATACTATCGTCCCACCATCATACTGACTGCTTCAAATGGCCTGGCAACAGGATCTGCCAGATCTGTCCCCGGTTTTGACATATACGAAGCACTCAACCAATGCAGCGACCTGATTGAGAATTTCGGTGGCCACACTTATGCTGCCGGGCTGACAATGGAAATTGACAACATCAACAAGTTCAGGCAAAGATTTGAGCATATAGTAGAACAAAATATTTCTGAAGATCAGCTTATCCCCCAACTTGAAATCGACTTGGAGATTGCATTCAGCGATATCACTGAAAAATTCTATAATATCCTAAGGCAATTTCAGCCTTTTGGACCTCAAAACCTGGCACCCGTTTTTGTTGCCAGAAATGTAAAGGATACCGGAGAGGCCCGACTGGTCGGGGCTAATAAAGAACATATCAAATTATCACTTGTTCAGAAGGACACACCAGGAAAGATATTCCCGGCCATAGCCTTTCAGCAGGCCAACCACTACTCCAGCATTCATAAGGGCAAACCATTTGATATATGCTTCTCAGTGGAACAGAACAACTTTCGTGGCAACCGTACCCTTCAGCTCAACATCAAAGACATCAAAGTAAAGGAATAAAGAAGCTTCTATTAAAATCTAAGACGGACCTGAATGCGAAGATCCGTTTTCGAGTTACCATTAATCTGATTCAGGCCTGTTCCAACAGTTTTCCGGTCGGTATATCCGGTACGGGCAAGCTTCAGCCACCAATCCGTATTTTTATAACGATATTTCAGGTTGATGTAAGTTCTGTAGCCTTTCCCGTAATAAGCAGGTACGGAAAAAGCATATAACACATCATTCTCATAAGCATATATCCGACTTTTATAGCTATCCGTATCAAAAACTGCATACCTGAAATCCAGCCCCAACGGTCCGTTATCTGGCTTAAAACCAATATCCTGGTAAAACATGATACCTGAGGTTTTTTCTGAAGAACAGAAAAAAACTTTTTCAATGCGATTCTTAAGAAGAATCTTTTCATTAAGATGGTACTGCCAATGACATCTTACATTTGTTTTTCTGTTAGCTTTCAGGGAAGCAAGTTTCTGACCAGACGGCAAGTGATTTTTCATATCCTCTCCCCTGCGAAAGCGCAAATTTAAAGTTGAGCGCTTGCTAAATTCATATTCCACATCCATCATAAGGTCCCATCCCTCAGAAGGTCCATCGGTTAAATAGCTCAACCAGGGAAACCTGTACGCATCCATATATCCTTTCAACCTGAGCGAAGGCAGGAGATCGACCTGCATACCCATATATAAGCCCGATTCATTTTGGTTTTCAGTATTTTCGGAAAAAGCCCCCGAATACAGAGCATGATAACGCTTATCATATAAACGGTGAAGCAATACCACACCCATTTCTGAAGTCAACTGGCCGTAAAGACCATTCAAAAAAGCCGTACCACCTCCCCTGCTTAAAGCTTCTTCTCCAAAAAGATAAAATCTGCCAAGTGAAACGCGATAATCAAAACTCAGATTTGCATTCCGGTTACCTGAGAAATCGTGCATCTGATAAAGCCGAGCTCCCTTCCTGAGTTCGCCATTAAAAACGCTTTTTATTCCATTTAAGGATATCCGCAGGAAGGGATTATTCCATGAAAGGCTGCCACCAATCACCTTTTCATTCATTGCATCTTCATCTTTCAATTCCCTGGGTAATCTGTGATAACCTGTCTCTATCAATGAAGAAACCACCAATCCTTCTGATGCAGGTAGGTCAAGAATATTGGCATCTATGTTTTTGTTTGAATAGAAAAAAGACCCCCTGAAAGCTCCCAGTTTCTTTTCCATTGCCAAACCACGAAAATAAAGATTTTCGTTCTTCGAAGTATAAGGATCGATCTGATGGATATTCTTCATCATTTTCATCACCATAGAGGATTTATTAAGGGTGAAGCCTGTCCAGGCAATAAGGCCCTGACCATATCGAACCTTATAATCTCCTATTGCCAGCCTGTCAATCCACTTGGTGCCGGATAAAAAAA
Source organism: uncultured Bacteroidales bacterium (assembly GCA_964399175.1). GTDB lineage: Bacteria > Bacteroidota > Bacteroidia > Bacteroidales > UBA12077 > JAGXLC01. The sequence continues at coordinate 15,357 of CAYNPZ010000005.1, forward strand.
GATGCATGGAATTAAAATCAAATCCATAAGGGTTGCTTCCGGAAAACAGTTCCTCTCCGGGATCATTCTCCATGGTCCATCCGACAGATAAATGATCACCATAACGGAATCTATAACGGGAATAGAGTTTTAGATCACTTCCCAGGTAGCGCTTGTTGGGATTTACTCCTGCCAGGGAATCAGGAAAACCAGCATATCCCTGCTGTTGTTCCATCACTTTTCCCGAACGCGTTAGCAACTCATGCCTGCCACCCCTAAGCATTTCCTTTGCATTCAGATGCCGTGGCCCATCGGTTCTGGAAGATTCTGAGATTCTGACAAAAGGCTGTAATTTTTCAGCCAGATCCACTGAGAAGCCATAAACCAGGGGTAATTCATAAATGCTTAGCAAAGGCCCGTTTTTTCTTTTATAATCCTGCAGGCTATTAATCTGAAAAGGATTTAAAATATGTAGCCGGCTTAAATCTTCTGCTGAAGCCATATTAAGATCTAAAGGATGATTCAGATAAAAATTAAGGTCTTCTGCTATTATTGCAGGATCCTGTTCGCCTTCTGCTCCTTCCATAATAGATTCAACCAGATTCTGTACATCGCTTTGCAGTACCTCGGTTTCCTGGCAATAGGCGGAGCCAGCAAACATCGAAAATACCAGAATAATTGTAATCCTAGAATTCATACCTCAGTGAAAAATCAGGCAGATAGCCCAGTACTTGATGATAAGAAAAAGCCACGTCAACATGAAAGGATTGCCATGAATACCCCAATCCAAAGAAATTCATTACCGGGTTAGCTGAAATTCCGGTACGGAGAAATACCCGGCCCAAAGGCTGATATTCAAGACCAACCTTGGGGACTACCTGTTTTTCCAGATCTTTTCCCGTTTCCAGACAAACCAGCACATTATCCGTAAAATAATAACCTACCCCAAGCCTGAAAACAGTAGGGATTTTCTCTTCCGTTTCACCTATACCCATACGAACAGGATTGAATACATGGCTTCCCACATATAGCTGTTCGGATACTCTGTACATCATACCGGCTTCGAAAGTTAACACATCAGCTCTGCCATATATCCCGGTAATTCTGGTATTGAAATAGTCTATCTGAATGCCTGCAGCCAGGTTCTTTGCAAGAAACCTTCCATAAGCCAGCCCTACCTTGGTTTCATGGTAATGAGCATACCCGTAATAAGAAAACGAGGAAGCCAGGGTCCCGGTAGAGGTGGGGATGACCATACCCAATGCCTGCCGGTCCATTTCTCTTACAAATCCGCTTCTGTGATGGAATCCTACTGAAACACTCCTGAGAAATGCCAGACCAGCCTGATTATTGAAAACGCTTGAGAAATCGGACAACATAACACCTGCATTGGCCATACCGGCAGATCGGGCGCCAATTGTAACCAGATCATTGGAAGCGATAATATGAGGTATATACCCTGAGACCAGCAGAAAAATCAGATATAAAGGCTTCACAATTGCTTAATCCATTTAAAGAAATATGTCAATGAAAATACTAACAATTTATATAAAAATCAAATAAATTTTGTGAATTCAGACATTATCTTCAACCAAACATGATAAGACTCATTTAGATGGAATATCAAATAGACTATATTTACACCCGAAAATTGAATTAAAAAATTACCATAGTGAACTATCACGATATCAAAGATGCCTTTGACGCATTCAACGAACAAAAAATTCTTGTGATCGGTGATTCCATGATTGATTCCTATTTATGGGGTGACGTGGAACGTATATCTCCTGAAGCACCTGTACCGGTTATCACGAAAACAAGAAGAGACAGCCGGCTTGGTGGAGCAGCCAATGTGGCCCTGAATATAAAGGCACTGGGTGCGAAGCCTATCCTGGCCTCTGCCATTGGCAACGGAGAAAAAGCCACGCTATTCAAAAGGCTAATTCAGGAAAACAATTTGAGCAAACAGGGAATTTTTGAATCGAACAGCCGGTCGACTACCGTCAAAACCAGAATAATCAGCCACAATCAACAACTGCTTAGAATAGATGAAGAATCAGATGAACCACTTGATCCGGAAGCCGAAGAAGCATTCCTGAATCACCTCCTTTATATCATCAACAATGAAAAACTGAATGCCATTGTTTTTGAGGATTATGACAAGGGCACCATCACTCCGGTAATCATTGATAAAATTGTGGAGCGGGCCAATCAGGCAGGTATTCCCACCCTCGTAGATCCCAAAAAAAGGAATTATCTCCTGTATAAAAATGTCACCCTTTTCAAACCCAATTTTAAGGAATTGGTTGAAGGGCTCAAACTGGATTCCCTTGAAAAAACCGATGAAAAAGGGATATTAAAAGCAGCCCTGGTCATGCATAAAGAACAAAACATCCAGTGGATGATGGTCACATTGTCTGAAGCAGGGGTATTCGTCAGCAACGGTAAAGAATCCAAAAGAATCAAGGCAAAAATAAGGGATATATCCGATGTTTCAGGAGCAGGCGATACCATCATCGGAGTAGCTGCCGTGGGCCTTGCTGCGGATTTATCTCCCTGGATCATTGCAGAAATCTCCAACATAGGTGGCGGACAAGTATGTGAGAAAGCTGGTATAGTTCCTGTAAACAAGGAACAACTGCTTGAAGAGAGCCGGAATCACATCCACTGGTCAAAGTAGCTACTCCAATTTTAATTTGATTTTAAGCATTTTATTTTCCGAGTTAACAGTCACTTGTTAAAAAAATGTTTATAATTAAAAAACGATTGTTCACAACTATTCCCGCTAGTTGCCAAAAATCATACATAAAATTGTATTTTTGAAAATGCCTATATGGCATGTTTGCATTGTTTATTAAAACATTATAAATTCAATAATATGGGAAAAGTTATAGCATTAGCAAATCAAAAAGGAGGAGTAGGAAAAACTACTACGGCCATCAATCTGGGTGCAAGTCTTGCAGTACTTGATTATAAAGTGCTGCTTATAGATGCCGATCCTCAGGCAAACGCCACATCAGGCACGGGATTTGATATTCGTTCGATCAAAACCAGCATTTATGAATGCCTGAATGATGATATCGATCCCAAAAGCATTATTTTGAACAGTGATACAGAAGGGTTCGACATCATACCCTCACATATTGACCTGGTAGGTTCGGAAATTGAGATGCTGGATCAGCCGAATCGTGAATATATGTTGAAGAAAGTAACTGAAAAAGTAAAAGAGGATTATGATTTTGTGTTAATTGACTGTTCTCCATCACTCGGACTAATTACCGTAAATGCCTTAACAGCTGCCGACTCGGTTATCATGCCCGTACAATGCGAATACTTTGCACTGGAAGGACTGGGCAAATTGCTCAATACCATAAAAATCATCCAGAACAGACTAAATACCAGTCTTGAAATTGAAGGTTTCCTTTTAACCATGTATGATGCAAGGTTGAGACTTTCAAATCAGGTAGTGGATGAAGTCAGGAAACATTTCCAGTCCATGGTATTCGAAACCATCATTCAAAGAAATATCAAGCTGGGGGAATCACCGAGTTATGGTAAACCCGTGGTTATGTATGATGCCAATTCCAAAGGGGCTGTAAACCATCTGAACCTTGCACGGGAACTGCTTCAGAAAAACGACAAAACAAAGATCCCCAATAAGGACAAAGTAGCCGATTAAAAACCATTAATTCACAATATCCAAATCAGAAATGGCTAAGAGAAATGCATTAGGAAAAGGCTTGGGCGCCTTGATTGAAGATGCCGGAAATGAAAACAGGTATCATGTGGATGCCGTCAATGAGATCGAACTGGAGAACATTGAAGTGAATCCTTATCAGCCCAGAACCAATTTCAACGAGGAGGGCTTAAACGACCTGGCCAGTTCCATAAAAGAGATTGGTGTCATCCAGCCCATTACAGTCAGGCAGATCAACGAGTCCAAATTTCAGCTAATCACTGGAGAAAGGCGCTTTCGGGCAGCCAAAATAGCCGGTATCAAAACCATACCTGCATTCATCAGAACGGCCGATGATCAGGCCATGCTTGAAATGGCGCTGGTAGAAAATATCCAGCGAGAGGATCTGGATGCCATTGAAGTGGCCATCAGCTATCAAAGGCTCATAGAGGAGTGTGAGCTGACACAGGAAAACCTGAGCACCCGGGTTGGCAAGAAACGGGCCACCATTTCAAACTATTTACGCCTGCTGAAACTGCCTGCTGAAATCCAACTGGGAATCAGAGACAGAAAAATCTCCATGGGTCATGCCCGGACGCTGATCAACATTGAAGATCCGGAACAACAGCTTAAAGCCTATTACAGAATCGTAGATGAGGGACTGTCGGTAAGGAAAACCGAGGAGATCATAAGAGAGATCAGCCAGCAGGAGCAGAGAAAGAAAAGCCGTTCTGCCGCTCCAAAAACCGAATTGCCCGAAGAATACAAACAGGTTAAAAATCATCTGGCCAGTCATTTCAATACGAACATTCAATTAAAACGAAACAACAACGGAAAAGGCAAGATCATTATCCCTTTCAAGTCGGATAAGGAACTGGAACGGATTATGTCAATCATCGACAATAATAATGAAGAATAAGAAGTTCTGGAAATAAAAGAATCTGGAAATTGTGGAAAAAAGGTTTGATAAGATGGGTTGGCATGGCAGCTTTTACGATGCTTGTCTTTTTTGCGGCCCAAAGAGTTTGTTATTCTCAGGAAGCCGACACAACGATCACTCAGGATTCAACTGTAATTCAGGAAGCCCCTGCAGATACTTTAGCTGAAGAGCATTCACCGAGGAAGGCAGCCTTATTATCGGCTACTCTTCCCGGTATGGGGCAGATATACAATAATAAAATCTGGAAAGTACCCCTTGTTTATATAGGAGCAGGGGTTATTTATTATGCCTATGATTTCAATGCCAGCCATTATGAAGAATACAAATCAGCGTTCACGCGCTTTGTAAACGGTGAAATTCAGGAATATAACGGCATCACAACAAAAGAAGGATTACAAAGGGCCAAGGATTACTATCGCAGGTTCCGTGACATGAACCTGCTTATTATGGCCGGATGGTATCTTGTCCAGATTATTGATGCAACAGTAGATGCCCATATGTTTAACTTCGATGTAAGCGAAAACATTTCAATGCGTTTCCAGCCTTCACCCATTCATTCCAAAAATTATCGTGTGGTTCCGGGAATAAAGTTTTCCATTAATTTCTAATATTTTTTAATTTAGCAGCTATAAATATAAGGCCCTATGAATCGATTATTGCTTATTATGGTTGCCGGAGCTCTTATGATATGGACTCCACAGAAAGCAGAAGCACAAAATGAAGTTTATCCAGAGGTTAAAAACATTGAAAAGAGCTTTGCTGAAAATGTCGATGATCTACTTCAACAACATTATCTTGAAAAATCAAATTTCATATCCGAAGATACCAAATATTCAAGCCATGACACCTCGGCTCCGGTTTATCCTGATTCCGTATATATAAAAAGAATACGAAACCTTCAATCAGCCATTGATTTAAGCTATAATCAAATTATAAGAAATTTTATCCATGTTTATACTGTGGAGCGAAGGGAAAAGGTTGAAATCATGCTTGGGCTTAAAGAATATTACTTTCCGCTTTTTGAAAAGGTATTTGACCAATATGACCTCCCTCTTGAACTGAAATATCTTGCAGTAATCGAATCTGCCCTTAATCCGAGGGCCGTCAGCCGGGCCGGAGCCACTGGTCTGTGGCAGTTCATGTACGGTACAGGAAAGCTATATGGCCTGACCATCAATTCTTTTGTGGATGAAAGGAGGGATCCTCTGAAATCAACCTATGCCGCTGCAAAATACCTGAAGGATCTTTATGAGATATTTGGGAAATGGGATCTGGCAATTGCTGCATATAACTGTGGCCCTACCAATGTAAGAAAGGCCATATACCGGGCCGGTGGCAAGAAGAACTTCTGGGATATCTATTATTATCTGCCCTATGAAACAAGAGGCTATTTCCCCGCATTGGTGGCAGCCATGTATATGATGAATTATCATGAAGACCATAACCTATACAGAAAAGCAATTGATATACCTTATCTTACCGATACCCTGCATGTGCACCAAAAATTACATCTCAAGCAGGTGTCACAGGTGCTTAACATCCCACTGAAACAGCTCCAGGACCTGAATCCGCAATATAGAAGAAATCTCATTCCTGCTTCGGATCAAGATACATTTTACCTTAAACTGCCTATGGCGAACACAGGGAAATTCATACAAATGCAAGATTCCATTTATAACTATAAGGACGCTGTCTTTTTCAGTGAGGACATTATCAAAGATCCGAGAAGATCACGTTTTGTTCAACAAACACCAACAGGAAAAGCAAAAGTCTATTATGAAGTAAAATCCGGGGACAATCTGGGCTATATAGCCGAGTGGTTCAATGTCAGGGCGTCCCAGCTCAGACGTTGGAACAATATGCGGGGCAGTATGATCCGTGTGGGCCAAAAACTAGTGGTATACGTGCCACAGAATAAAAAAAGTTACTATGAAAAGCTCAACTCGCTTTCTTTTGCAGAAAAACAGAGAAGATCAGGAGCACCCGTCGAAACCCAAACACAAGTACAAGAAAAAGATGAACCTAACAAAGATTATATCTACTATAAGGTGAAATACGGAGATACTTTATGGGACATTGCAAGAAAGTATCCCGGTGTTACCGAAAAAGATATAATAAAGCTGAATAATCTTCCCAACGCGCGTAAAATAAAAGCCGGGCAATATTTGAAGATCAAGAAAAAAACCTGATCAGCCATATTTTCATTCCTGCTTCATCACGTGGGTGAAACATTACCCTACTAAAACCGATATTATGAATATGGGTTAAAAGCCAGGATTACAAATATAAAAACTTTCAGGATGATGAAACCTTATAAAATCTTTCTGACTTTTCTTTCTATCCTGGCCCTTATTGTTTTACTTTCCTACTATTTTCCACGTGATGGCATTCGTATAACTCCTGAAATCATCATTGAATTTCCATCGTGGAACCAGCTTATGAAAGATGAACAGGAAAATTATAAGGATATTTCAAACATTGTGCAGAATAACATGCCCGTGGATACCGTGGCCCCAGTCATAGCAGACAAAGCCTCAGAAACTGAAAAAACAGATACTTTGGCCGGTCAGAAAGAAGAATCGACAAAGGAAGATTTGCCCGCAGATACGCTACAGCCAAACAATCGAGGTGAAAGAACAGAACCTGCCAATCCATTGCAATATCCCGACAACAACCCGGAAGTGCTCTATCCTTTTTTTCGCTCGCTGGAAAAGCTGCCAAACAACGATGAGCTTATAAGAATCCTGCATTACGGGGACTCTCAGATCGAAGGGGACCGGATTACTTCCTATATCAGAAACCAGCTGCAAAAAAAGTTTGGAGGGGCAGGCATCGGAATGTTCCCTATGGTATTGCCGCACAACACTAATATACCTTTAAAACATTCTCTTTCCGGAAAATGGGAGCGTTATACCATTCATGATCTTGATCAGGCCAATTTCAAACACAGGCGCTTCGGGGTGCTTATGTCCTTTTCCAGATTTTCACCTAATTACAGCTATTATCAGGACGAAGTCTATAAAGCCTGGCTGAACATCCGCTCTTCGCCCATTTCATTCAACCTGACATCCCAATACACCCGATGCAGGATATTTTACGGATCCAATGAGGAACCATTCATTGTAAAGATGAATTATGGAGGAAAAACCACTGATGCGGATATGATGCCGGCCACTAGTTCTCTTAAGGAGTTGAGCTGGGAGATACCCAGATCGGTTGATCGTTTCAGACTTACTTTTCAGGGAAACCATAGTCCTGATATATACGGAATTACACTTGACGGGAATGAAGGCATTGCTGTTGATAACGTCCCACTCAGGGGTAGCAACGGAACCAGCTTTACAAAGACCGATACCAGTTTTTTTAGGAAGATGTTCGATAAGCTAAATGTTAAGCTCGTCATCCTCCATTTTGGGGTGAATATTGTTCCAGTTATAAGAGAAAGCTATGACTTTTACGAGGAGCGGTTTTACAATCAGCTCAAAATGTTCAAGTCATTCAATCCGAATTTATCGGTTATTGTTATGGGAGTTACGGATATGTCGCGAAAAGAGGGAGGACAATTCAAATCCTATCCCAACATTCCTAAAATAAGAGATGCTCAGAAAAATGCAGCATTACGGGCAGGATGTGCTTTCTGGGACAGCTACAAAGCCATGGGCGGCAAAAATTCAATGCCGAGCTGGGTATTTGCCGATCCTCCCCTGGCCAGAAAAGATTTTACACATTTTACGTATAAAGGTTCAGTGGTAATCTCCAAAATGTTCTATAAAGCTTTGATTAGAGATTACCGGAAGTATAAACAAAAAAACCAAAGGAGCATAAGCCAAAGCAACAAAGAGGATCACAAATGAGGAAAGCAAAATGTATAGCCAGCCTTACAGTATTTGTTTTATTGCCATTCATCAACAGTTCCTTCTCCCAAAACAATTATTTTCATTATAAATTTTTAAATTTACAAGAGAATCGGTTTAGAAATATTGAGCATAAGCCTCATTACCGGATGTTGATGAAGAAACTCATTAGAACATGCCAAACAGACACCAACCGTATCAACATTTTGCATATAGGTGATTCCCATATGCAAGCCGGCTTCTATTCCAATGAAATCAGAAAAAATCTCCACAACTACTTCAGCAATGACACCCTTGCCAACCTTGGCTTCATATTTCCATACAGCGCAGCAGAAACCAATAATCCAGGGCATTACCAGGTTGAATCTTCCGGTAATTGGACTTCATGTAAAGCTGTAGACCGAAAACCCTGCAAGAATCTTGGATTATCAGGTATCAACTTAAAGACACGAGACAGCAAAGCCACATTAAAGATAAGAATTAAAGACTATTTTCCTTTTCTCAAATATCGGGTAAAAAAGGCGGAAATTTTCTGCAGCTATTCCGATTCGGTTTACAAATTAAACGTGAATGGCCATACCATAGAAAATTCATCAGAATCACATACAGTAAAGCTCGGTTTTGATCAACCTACAGACACAATACACCTGGAGGTACGGCGGAAAAACCAAACTGACACCGGTTGGTTTCGTTTGTCTGGAATCATTATAAGCCGGAAAGATCATGGAATTAATTATCATGGCATAGGAATAAACGGAGCTACTGTTCAGTCTTATCTTGAATGCGATCTTCTGCCGGACCACCTGAGAAGGCTGCAACCCGACTGGGTGATTGTCTCGCTCGGAACCAATGAAGCTTATAATCAGCATTTCAACGGTCAGAAATTTTACAGCAAACTTTTAAAACTGGTCAATAAGATTAAAGCACATAGCCCCAATGCTTGGATACTTCTTACCACTCCCGGCCACGCCCTAAAGCAAGGAAAATTTAAAAACCCGAACAATGCCCTGGCAAGAGAACAGATCATCCGTGCGGCCAATGAGCTGGGCTGCGGCTATTGGGACTTCTATAGCATTATGGGAGAAAAAGATGCCATCATCCGGTGGAATGACAACAAACTTACAGCCAGTGATAAGCTCCATCTTAATAAGGATGGGTACCAGCTAAAGGCCAACCTGTTTTTTGATGCTTTTCTAAAGAGTTTTCATACCTTTTTTGATCAGCATTTTATAAAACCCTAAAACCGATCTGTGGAGTATCTGCAAGAAATACTGACCTATTCCGAAGAAAAGCCAATGCTTTTCACGAGACTCTACTTTTGGGTTTTCTTTACAGTGCTGATGGCATTTTACAGCATATTATACCGCAGGCGGGCCATTCGTAATGCTTACCTGTTTGTGATGAGTCTCTTTTTTTATTATCAGTCGAGCGGATACTTCTTTACCCTTCTGATTTTCTCCACGATTGCCGACTATACTCTGGGCCATCTTATATATCAGTCCCCATCCCGGGTAAAAAAGAAACTTTTCGTGGCCACCAGCGTGATCATCAACCTAGGGGTCCTTTCCTATTTCAAATACAGCTATTTTTTCGTCAATACGATCAACAAGATATTCAACACCAACTTCGAGGTAGTAAACCTGTTGGCTCAATGGTCAAACCAACTGGCAGAAACCAGTTTTGATGTAGACACCATCATTCTGCCGGTTGGTATCTCCTTTTACACCTTCCAGACCATCAGCTATACGGTTGACATTTATCGTGGAAAGATCAAACCGGTGAACAACATCATTGACTTTGGTTTCTATGTATCATTCTTTCCGCAACTAGTTGCCGGCCCCATTGTCAGAGCGGCTGAATTCGTACCTCAGCTCTACCAGAAATTCAAACTTACCAAAAGGGAGTTCTCCCATGCCCTTTTTCTGATCATGACCGGCCTCATGAAGAAAATGCTGATCTCCGATTACATCTCCATAAACTATGTAGACCGGGTTTTTGAAGCCCCCCTCTCCTATACCGGTTTTGAAAACGCTATGGCTGTATACGGATATTCACTGCAAATATACTGTGATTTTTCAGGCTACACAGATATTGCCATCGGTGTTGCATTGCTTATGGGATTCCGGCTTCCCGTAAACTTTAACTCACCCTACAAAGCCGTTAATGTAACGGATTTCTGGAGAAGATGGCACATCTCTCTTTCCTCATGGCTGAGAGATTATCTCTATATCCCCCTAGGTGGTAATAAAAAGGGAAAACTTCGCCGCCACATAAACATCATGATTACCATGTTGCTGGGAGGCCTATGGCATGGGGCACACCTACGGTTCATTATTTGGGGTGGGATTCACGGTGCTGCATTGGTAATCCATAAACTATGGATCTCCCTGATGAAAAAACTCAAACCCAGGTATAATCCTATTTACGAAGGTAGCGGATTGAGCAGGTTTGTATCCGTTTTTCTTACTTTTCACGTTGTTACGGCTGCATGGATATTTTTCAGGGCACAAAACATGCGCAAGGCACAACAAATGATCAACCAGATCATCTATCATTTCCAGGCTGAGATGATCCCCCAGATCATCAGTTCATACCAGGAAATATTCGGGGTAATTGCTATCGGCTTCATTTTACACTGGTTACCTGCCAGCTTTAAAGAACGCTACCGGGGATGGTTCATTCAAACTCCACTGGTGGTAAAACTGGCGGCTGTAATTTTGCTTGTGATCATCATCTACCAGGTCAAATCAGCGGCTATACAGCCTTTTATATATTTTAAATTTTAACCTGGATTACTTGTTTCTATTCAGCTTAAACCGGATTCTAAGAATTCCATTCTCAAAGCTGGTAGTAGTGATGCGAAATTCACCGATCTCTGCCGTATTGGATACATGCTCCCCAATACAGGGACAGGAATCATAATCGCCTACATTGACAATACGCATAGCCTGGAGATCTTGCTCTGATAGTTTTGATATATCATAAAGATGTCCTGCTTCCGACATATCAACATATTTCTCGGTAACCGGCAATCCCAGATTGATCACCCGGTTCACCTTCTCCTGAATCTCTTCTTCTTCACCTCCGGTAAGCGGACGATTGAAATAATAATCGCATTTGCTTTTTTTTCTTTCCAGATGCATCGAAAAGGAACGGTCGGTGCCAAACATGCGGATCATTGTTTGGTTAAGTATATGTTCCGCGGTGTGCATCTGTGGATCGTAGCGCTTCATAATTAATTTCTTATTATAAATAAGTTAAAAATATATTTGGGTTAACTTTTCAAAACGTGAAAGATAAAAAGGATTTGGCAATATCATATGGGCAAATGTTTAAAAATTATTATCTTTAAATGGTATATTGAAGCATGCACTATATTGCATTTTTGCTGTTCATCAACCATACGGATAACAATATCACATCCTGAAGTAACAAAAACTCATTTCCTATGAAAAAGAAAATAACTGTTCTGGGCGCAGGAATTGTTGGAAAAGCAATCATCCATGACCTTTCCGAAAAATATGAGGTTACTGCTGTCGACGTGGATGAAAAGGCTTTACAGTTTTGCCAGAAACAATATGGGATCAATCCTGTGCCTAGATACCTGAACAATCCCCAAAACATCAAAGAGGTGGTGTCTGATGCAGACTATGTTGTGTCAGCCGTACCCGGCTTCATGGGCTACAAAACCCTGGAAGCGGTCATTGAGAGCGGAAAAGATGTGGTGGACATTTCCTTTATGCAGGAGGATTTTATGCAGCTTAATGAAAAGGCTGAATTAAATGGGGTTACTGCCATTGCCGATTGCGGGGTTGCGCCAGGAATGCCCAACATCATCCTGGGATTTCACAGCCATGAGATGAAGGTAGATAAATTTGAGTATATGGTAGGGGGCTTACCCAAAGAACGTAAGTTCCCGTTTGAATATAAAGCTCCATTTTCTCCCATCGATGTGCTGGAAGAATATTTCCGTCCGGCCAGGTTAATGGAGCATGGAAAGCTGGTTACCAAACCGGCCATGAGCGATGCTAAAATGGTTTACTTCAGATCCATTGGCCATCTGGAAGCTTTCAATACAGATGGTTTACGCTCATTACTTCAAACCATGAGTCATATACCCCACATGAAAGAAAAAACCCTACGCTATCCCGGTCATATCCGTTTGATAGAAGCACTGAAGCAGTCCGGTTTTTTTAGCAGAAAGGAGATCCATGTAGGTGACCAGACAGTAAAGCCTCTTGATGTAACCAACCATATGCTTATGAAAGAATGGGAACTTATGCCGGGAGAAGAAGAATTTACGCTTTTACGTGTAGTTATGGAAGGACAGACCGATAAGGAACGGTCGCGTTTCATCTATGATATGTATGATGAATACGATAAAAAGACCGGTCTGACTTCTATGGGAAGATCAACAGGTTTTGCTGCCACTGCAGTCATTAACCTGCTCGATGAAAAAAGATTTCAGCAGAAGGGCGTTTTTCCGCCTGAAAGCCTGGGTAAGGAGAAAGAATGCTTTCCTTATCTTATGAGTTATATGAGGGACAGAGGGCTTTACTATTATATGAGCGTGGAAAGACTATAGTAAATACGGAGAATAGCAGCTAAATCAGGATAAGGCTATGATACCGGAATATATGTCCCTGTCATAGATAGAAGGTCAGGCTGCCATCTTTACAGGAAACACCCCATTTTTCACCGAGTGACTTGCTGACAAGAATGTTGACGGTTTGATACATGGTGTAGGCCATTGCGATATAAGGCATCAGGTTATGAAACGCCTCGTTCTGAGTCCAGATGAAGTATTCGTTCATTGCAAAAATAGCTGCCCCTGTCGCAACACCCACGATCACCTGCTTTTTGATGAATACCAACTGTTTGTCATCTTGAGTCATATTCCGGCACTCTGCCTTCAAGCCCAAGTATGTTGCAGGAGGTTCACCTGCAGTTAAGCTGTTAACAGCTACTGCTAAAATCAAAAATAAAAATAGCCTTTTCATAGTACTGTTAGTTTGGATTTCTGAAAGTTGTCCTCATAGATCAGAAAACCCAATCTAACAATGGGCCTGTTCTTTTAAAAACAAAGAAATTAAATCATTCAGAAATTCGGCAATGCTAGCTTCTGCTTTTTATGAAATGATTTTTTTACCGGATAAACATTCATTTTTTGGGGATAAATGATAAATGTAAGCAAATAATCATCTGTTGGATGTAAACAGAACATATGATCATTTTGTTACAATTTTATATTTTTATAACTCAACCTTATAACCACAATCAATATGGAATGGTTCAAGACATTGACACCAGTAGAACAGGCTCTGGTCGCTACCATATTTACCTGGCTTGTAACTTCACTCGGAGCATCGCTGGTATTCTTCTTCAAAGAAATCAAACGTGATGTGCTGGATGGCATGCTGGGTTTTGCTGCAGGAGTAATGATTGCAGCCAGCTTTTGGTCATTGCTGGCTCCTGCCATTGAAATGGCAGCAGACTTTGATTATCCGGGATGGCAGCCTGCACTCATCGGATTTCTTGCCGGGGGTGCATTCCTGTTTCTTATAGATAAGCTCATGCCTCACCTGCATATGGGCCTTCCGAGAGAACAAGCCGAAGGGCCACCATCCAGCTTAAGAAGGAGCTTCCTGTTGTTTTTGGCAGTAACCATCCATAACATCCCTGAAGGTCTGGCAATAGGGGTAGCTTTCGGAGCACTGGCAGCTGATTTGCCCACGGCTTCCCTTGCCGGAGCCATGGCCCTGGCATTGGGTATAGGTATACAGAACTTTCCCGAAGGAACGGCCATTTCTGTTCCGTTGAGAAGAGAAAAAATGACCCGTTTTAAAAGTTTTATGTATGGACAGTTTTCAGGTATCGTAGAACCTATTGCAGGTGTGCTGGGAGCTTTAGCTGTTATCTCTATGCGAAGTCTGCTTCCATATGGCCTTGCATTTGCAGCAGGAGCCATGATCTACGTGGTGGTGGAAGAACTGATACCTGAATCCCAAAGCCGCCAAAAAACTGACATCTCTACCATAGGCGCCATGGTTGGATTCTCAGTAATGATGACACTTGATGTAGCGCTCGGGTAGCAACGATAAACCATTAACGCAGGTATTACACCTGAAACGCATTCTTAACCCCGACTTAGGTGAACTTAAATTTTTGAAAAAAATTTTAGTGAACCTTAGTCGCTGTCGGAGACAGGAATAATTCTTGAATTATTCGGGTTAAATGATTTCATGACTAACAAAGCATTTTGGTTGGAAGGATAACAATTTTACCCTCCTCGACCAAACACACTTTAATTGCCAAAATCAGTCATTTCTGCTTACACGATAATTTCACAATGTAATCTACAGCCTCTGATCTGTTTTGGGGTAGATCGATACTGAGCATCTTTCCGGTCTTTTCATAGGTTACATTGGAACCGTCATTAAGCAAACGGGCGGACGTTACTTCATAGGAAAAATCTTTAATCTGTATCTTATCTTTTGGCTCAAGAATGTGCAGATAAATATCATTCCCCTTATGTGTGGTGACACCCCATTCTTTTGGCGCCATGGGGCCTCCCTGTGTTCCGTAGATGGATTCGCCGTACTGCCCGAGCCACTTCCCCATTTCGCGCAGTCGCTCAGCTTGCCTGTCCTCAATGGTTCCATCAGGCTGTGGGCCAACATTAAAAAGCAGGTTTCCATCGCCCCCGACAGTTTGCACCAGCAATCGGATACACTTCTCCAAAGATTTAATGTCATCATCAGGTTTCCAGGCCCACTGCGTCCCGATTGTAATACAGGATTCCCAAAGGGTAGTGGTATCGAATCTACCTACCTGCTGTTCTGGAGTGGCAAAATCACCGGCATATTCCTCCGATTTGGTAAATCCCTCCATGCCCGCTCTGCCTTTATCCACCCGGTTGTTGATGAGAATATCATCATCCAGGGATTTGACATAACTATACATATCCTGGCCCATATCATGGGTCCAGGGTTCCTCCCATTCTCCATCAAACCACAATATTTTTGTATGATATTCCTTGACAAGTTCTTTGATCTGGGCCTTCATATATTCAATGTATCCATCCATGTCGGCTGTTTTTTTTCTGCCTTCCTTATTCTGCACCAGCGGATAATTGGGATGCCACCAGTCTGCAATGGAATAGTAAGTGCCAAAAAGAATACCCTGTTCCCTGCATTCCCTGGATATAGCCTTCAGGATATCTTTATTATAAGGGGTAGCCATGATGTCATAGTCTGTGGTTTCTGAATCCCACATAACAAAACCATCATGATGCTTGCTTACAAACACAAGGTATTGCATTCCGGCTTCTTTCATTAACGAAACCCAATTTTCGGCATCAAACTGTTTTGGATTAAAGTTCTTATAAAGCTTATCATACTCCTCTATGGGAATTTCACGGCCCCTCGACCAGCCTATTTCAGTACCCTTAAGAGAAACGGGACCCCAATGGACAAACATTCCAAATCTGGCATTGCGAAATCTTTCCCGAACAGATAAATCTGTTTCGTCAGAGCTCTGTGTACTCCGACAATCCGAAAAGTTTACTGTAATTATAAATCCTGCAGCTACAAGGATCATTAAATGAAATATGCGTTTCATAATGTAAGTCTTTGAATTTTCCTGAAATTTACAGATATATCCGGAGACGGGCAAGTTTTTTTATCCGGAAATAAAAAAGCTCCGGCAATTGTTTCACCGAAGCTTCAATATCTTTCGGGTGGAAGATGGGACTCGAACCCACGACCTCTGGAACCACAATCCAGCGCTCTAACCAGCTGAGCTACGTCCACCATCTTTCCTGTGGAAGGTGCAAAAATAAGACTTTCTTTTGATGAAACTAAAATTTTGGATTAAAATTTTATTTAAAAGCTGCGATTTATAAAGCTTGATTGTTAACAAAATTTTACTAATTTTGAATCCTTGTCTTCCAAAAGCATGGAAAACAAGTTATTAATCACAACATCCACATAATAGAAAATTAAACGCAGTAAGGAACTATGAAAAGCTATCAGACCAATCAAATCAGGAATATTGTTTTACTGGGAAATGCAGGAAGCGGTAAAACAACTCTGAGTGAAGACATGCTTTATGAGGGCGGTATAACCCACCGAAAAGGAACCATCCAGGGCAAAAACACCGTATCAGACTACAACCAGGTGGAACAGGAGAACCTCAACTCTGTGTATTCCTCAATCCTCTATACGGAATTTAAAGATCACAAGATCAATATTCTCGATGCGCCCGGAGGAGATGAGTTTATCGGACAGGTAGTTGCCGGTTTTAACGCCGCGGATTCAGGTATGATGGTAATCAACGCACAGAACGGTGTAGAAGTAGGTACGGAGATACACAGCCGTTATTGCGAATATCATAATATGCCGTTCGTTTTTGTAGTGAACCATCTGGATCATGAAAAAGCCAATTTTGAAAAGACCCTGGAAAACATCAGGCAAAATTTCAGCAACAAGGCAGTAGTTACTCAATATCCTATTAATGTAGGACTCAGCTTTGACTCGATCATCGACGTGGTTAAGATGAAGATGTACAAGTACAGTCCGGACAAACAGGTTACCGAAGAACATGAAATACCGGATGACCAGAAAGATCAGGCAGAGGAGTACCATAACGAATTGGTTGAAGCCGCAGCAGAGAATGATGAAAGCCTCATGGAGATTTTCTTTGAAAAAGAAACATTAACCGAGGAAGAGATGATGAAAGGCATCAAAGAAGGCCTGGCCCAGCGGGGCATGTTCCCCATTTTCTGTACTGCTGCAGGTAAAGGAATAGGTGTTCAACGACTTATGGAATTCATCATAAACTCCTGCCCCTCGCCTAAAGAAAGAGAGACTCCCAAAACCCAGGACGGCACAGAGGTTGAATTTGATCCGGAAGGCCCCGTTTCCCTGTTTTTCTTTAAAACCTTCAATGAACCCCATATAGGTGATATCAACTATTTTAAGGTAATGTCGGGAACTTTGGAAGAAGGAATGGATCTGATCAATGCCATCACACAAAGCAAGGAACGTTTATCCCAGGTCTATGCCACAGCAGGGAAAAACCGACAGAAAGTCAACAAGCTTATGGCAGGAGATATCGGAGCTGCTGTTAAACTCAAGGATACCAAGCTCAACCATACCCTGAACCAGCCAAAGGTTAACTATCAATTTCCATCCATCGAATTCCCCGAGCCCAAATACCGCACAGCTATCCGTGTACTGAATGAATCCGATGAAGAAAAGCTGGGGGAAGAGCTGAGCCGGATGCAACAGATCGATCCCACCATTCAGGTGGAATACTCCAAAGAGCTTAAACAGATCATCCTTCACGGACAGGGCGAACATCAGCTAAACATTCTGAAATGGCATCTGGACAATATAGCTAAAATTGAAACCGAATTCATACCTCCCAAAATACCTTACAGGGAAACCATTACCAAAGTTGCACAGGCCAGCCACCGGCATAAAAAGCAATCGGGTGGTGCCGGACAGTTTGGTGAAGTGTATATGGTAATCGAACCGCACAAAGAGGATGCACCCGATCCTAAGTCCTATAAAGTGAACGGAATGGATATCTCCCTGAACATTCGTGACAAGCAGGAACATGAACTCGAATGGGGCGGAAAGCTAATCTTCTATAACTGCATTGTAGGCGGCGCCATTGATACCAAGTTCATGCCTGCCATTTTGAAAGGGATTATGGAGAAAATGGAGAACGGGCCGCTAACCGGTTCGTATGCCCGTGACATACGGGTTGCCGTTTACGACGGAAAAATGCACCCGGTAGATTCCAATGAGGTGTCATTTAAAACCGCGGGCCGTGCTGCTTTCGAAAAAGCCTTTAAAGATGCCAACCCCAAGATCATGGAACCCATTTATCGTATTGAAGTGCTTGTGCCAAGCGACAGAATGGGCGACGTGATGAGTGACCTCCAGGGAAGGAGAGCCATGGTCGAAGGTATGGACAGTGAAAGAGGCTTTGAAAAGATCAAAGCTAAGGTGCCTCTTTCAGAAATGCATAAGTACAGCACTTCACTGGGCTCACTTACCGGAGGACGTGCCACCTACACCATGAAATTCTCGGAATACCAGCAGGTACCACCGGAAATCCAGGAGAAACTGATCAAGGAATTTGAAGCACAAAAAGAAGAGGAAAAGGGCTAACCACTACACGATAATCCTGAAAAAACCCGGAATGACATTTCATTTCGGGTTTTTTTATCTCATTAACAGCAATCAATTCTCCCGGAAAAGATATAGGAATCCCGAATATTGCTTGTTTTCATGCATAACCCCATCGTATCCCCTACCCTTGATCACATAGATATATACGCCTTCTGCGGCATCCCTGTTGCTGTTGCGCACTTTGCCATCCCAGCCGTCCCATTCCTGCGGGTTACCATCAAAGCGGTAAACCAGCTCACCGGAACGGTTAAACACAGAGACCTGAATCCACTTCATAGACACGACCCCTCTTCTTCCGGAAGTCACATTGCTTTTCTTGGGGAGAACAAAGTAATCGTTAATCCCATTGTTATCGGGAGTAAACACATTGGGAATGCTGGCGGTGTCAATCCTGGAAGAATCCACCTCGATATGATAATAGGTGGTGCTGTCATAGCAATTGTAATCGTTGCTTACCGTAAGACGTACGGGATATTCACCCGGCCTATAGGGTTCTACTTCAGTTTCCGGCGGAACTAACTCCTGCGAATTCCAGAGAATGCTGTCCCCGCCCCTGAGTATATTCAGGGAGTCGTTAAAACCAACCCAATCGTAGTATTGGGCATTTTTCGAATTGTTCTCAAAGGTCACATTGAGGAGCGCTTCATTGACTTCATTCTCATTATAATCTACAACAGATCCGTCATCCAGGATCTTTTTCATATCGAACTCAGCCTTGACAGCCATCGCCTCCACATTATCAATGGTGGCAGAACGCTCATTTCCGAAAACATTGCTAACGGTAAGGGTATAATCGGAATCTTTATAAGGCATAATGGGGGTATTCCCGATTCTTCCGATAAGGCGGTCCTGATACCCGGAATACAGTGTGTTCGGGCTGTAAATTTCCACATCGGCACTGGCCTCCCATTCAACACTGCGGTTGTTATAAATTTTCATTTCTACATAAGGAGAATCGGCCAGATTGTAATAGGTATAATCTTCCAGTTCGAAAATATCCACCGAGAACCACATGGTGTTGCAATTGTTCTGTTCTAATTCAACAGAACCAAAGTCGGGTATGGTGTCCATGATCACCCATGCATTGAAAATTTCCAGGCTATCCTCATCACTCGAGATTTCCACCCTCAAACCTTCGGTAGCATACCTGAGGTCGTTTTCGGAATATAAAGAATCGAGCCATATTCTTGACAGGGTAGTATCTTCGTGAACCAAGAGGGAATCAAATTCCCTGGTATTTCTGTTGAACCTTTTCCAGAGGAAGTTGGAGGTATCTTCAGTAGTATGAGAAGCGGCCATTATCTTTCCCTGATTGTCAGAGAAAAATACCAGGATGGTATCCGCTCCGTAACCCGTAGATCTGCGGGCATCGGCACTGCCTTTAAAATCATATAATTGGGAATATGAGGCTGATGAAATCAATAACAGAAGCAGAAATATCAGTAAGGGTAGCGTTTTAATGCGCATCATCCAAATTTAAATCCATTGAGAACACAATATTAAAAATTTTGTTGAAAAGTGATTCATATTAATATAGAAACTGCAGATCCATATTTTTATTTTTGGATGCTCGCAGAATGGGATTAATTTTGCGGTTTTTAACTGAATCCGAAAAAGTAAAACATCAAGTGGAAGATTTTCTGAAACACCTCAACAAAGCCCAGAAAGAAGCTGTAGCACATTACCAGGGTCCCTCACTTGTGATAGCCGGAGCTGGCTCTGGTAAAACGCGGGTTCTCACCTATCGTATTGCCTATATCCTGAAACAGGGAGTTAAACCCTGGAATATCCTCTCACTGACTTTCACCAACAAAGCTGCAACAGAGATGAAGGAGAGAATAGCGGAAATGGTGGATGAAGAATCGGCCCGAAAGCTGTGGATGGGCACCTTCCACTCGATATTTTCCAGGATACTTCGGCGGGAATCACAGGCGACAGGATACTCAAAAAACTTTACCATATATGACAGCGTCGATTCCAAAAACCTGGTAAGAAAGATCATCAAAGAACTGAGCCTGGATGAAAAGGTTTATAAGCCCAATCAGGTGCTAGGGCGCATATCCTCAGCAAAAAACAACCTGATCACCAGCCAGTCATATTCCAATAACCCACAGATCACGCAGCAGGATGAAAACTCAAGAAGGCCGCGCATTGCAGATATTTACCGTATCTATTCTTCCCGCTGCCGCAAGGCGGATGCAATGGATTTTGACGACCTGCTGCTGAACACAAACATTCTGTTCAGAGATCATCCCGAAATTCTAAAAAAGTACCAGGATAAATTTCATTATATCCTGGTGGATGAATACCAGGATACCAACTTTGCACAATACCTGATTGTAAAAAAGCTTTCGCAGAAACACAGGAACCTTTGTGTGGTAGGCGATGACGCCCAAAGCATTTATTCTTTCAGGGGAGCGAAAATCGAAAACATTCTGAATTTTCAGAAAGACTTCCTGGACGCCCGATTGTTTAAACTGGAACAAAACTACCGTTCTACTCAAAACATTGTGGATGCTGCCAATAGCATGATCAGGAAAAATGAAAACCAGATCCACAAGAATGTATATTCGAAGCAGGATGAAGGCGATAAAATTGAGCTAATGTCATCCTACACCGATACAGAGGAAGCTTACAATATAGCCCGATCCATCAGCGATAAAATCAACAGCGAAGGATGCGATTACCAGGATTTCGCCATACTTTACAGAACCAATGCCCAGTCAAGGAATTTTGAAGAAGCCTTCAGAAGATTTAACCTGCCATACAAAGTATACGGCGGGATCTCATTTTATCAGCGTAAGGAGATCAAGGACATGCTGGCTTATCTGAGGCTGAGCATTAATTTTAAGGATGATGAGGCCTTGCTGAGAATCATCAATTATCCTGCCAGGGGCATCGGGAAGACTACGCTGGGGAAAATACAGAACTATGCCAATGAACATGGCCTGAATGTATGGGAGGTATTAAATAATCCGGAAGCGCATCCGATTGACATAAACAAAAATACAGCAGGAAAGATCAGGAAGTTCACAGATATGATCAAAGAATTCAGCAAGCTGGCCGCAGAAAAGGATGCTTACCAGGCAGCCCTCACCATTGCTGAAAAATCAGGTATCATCAACGATCTGAAAAATCCTGTAACCCTGCAGGAACAAAATAAATTTGAAAACGTACAGGAAATACTAAACGGAATAAAGGATTTTACTGAACGTTATGAAGGTGAAGAAATTCCAACCCTTGAGGAATACATACAAAATGTTTCACTCCTTACCAATGCCGATAATGAGGATGAAGAGGATATCAACAAAATCACGATTATGACCATGCATTCCGCCAAGGGTCTGGAGTTTAAAAATGTTTATCTGGCCGGTATTGAAGAAGGGGTATTTCCCTCTAAAATGTCGATGAATAGCGAAAAAGAACTGGAAGAAGAACGGAGGCTCTTTTATGTTGCCCTGACGAGGGCGGAAGAAAAAGCCATACTAAGCTATGCAAATAACCGTTATAAATGGGGCGTATCCAATAAATCTCATCCCAGCAGATTCATCTACGATATTGATCCCAAATATATGATCTTTCCTGATTATGAATCGGGTGACAACGGGGAAAGTGAGCCTGAAGATCCTAAAATAGACAACACCTTTTCCGCAGGAGTGAATCCGGGAACAAACCGTAACCTGAAGAAAGTAGGAAAAAGACCAAAAGGTGCTCAACCTCAAACCGAGTATAAAGGGGATTTACAGGTGGGGATGAAAGTGGAACACAGTCGCTTCGGTAAGGGAAAGATCCTCAATATTGAGGGAGATCCTCCAAATACAAAGGCAACCATATTTTTTAATGAATATGGTCAGAAACAGCTTCTTTTAAAATATGCCAAACTGAAAATAATAACCTGATAATTTGTTATGGATCCAAAAACGACTAATTTTGTACAAATTTAATTTCATCTGATATGGAGTATAATACAAGTAGAAAACAGTTGATTTTACCGGAATACGGGAGGAATATCCAGAAACTGGTAGAGTATTGCAAAAAGATCAAAGACAAGGATGAGCGGAACAAGATGGCTCAGTCCATAATTGAGATCATGGGCAACATGTATCCCCATTTTAGAGATATAGCTGATTTCAAACATAAATTATGGGATCATCTCCAGATCATGTCCGAATATGAACTGGATATTGACTCTCCTTATGACCCACCACCAAAGGAAACCCTCAGGAGTGAACCGGATCCTGTCCCCTATAACAACAAAGAAATAAAATACAAGCATTACGGTAAAATCATCGAACGAATGATCAAGAAAGCCACCGAGTTTGAGGAAGGGGAAGAAAAAAACGCCCTAATCCAAACCATCGGCAATCAAATGAAGAAGAATTACATCACCTGGAATAAAGATACGGTAAGCGACGACCAGATTTTTAAAAACATAGAAGAGCTTTCAGGTGGTAAAATCAAGGTGGACCGGGAAAATGTCAAGCTGACCGATGCAAAGGACATTGTCAGCAAGCTCAAGAAAAAGAAAAACGTTAAAAAAGCAAAAAACAATAACAACAATCAAAAATCCCATTGATTTATGGGTTCATTCATCATCCGGGGGGGCAAAGATTTAAAGGGAGAAATTTACCCGCAAGGTGCCAAAAATGAAGCCCTCCAGGTAATCTGTGCAACCCTCCTCACCCCGGAAAAAGTTACCATACACAACATTCCCAACATCAGGGACGTTAACAAACTCCTGGATCTGATCAAATGTTTGGGGGTAACTGTTACCAGAGTATCCAAATCTTCTTATAGCTTCCGCGCAGAAAACATCAACTTTGAATATCTGCAGAAACCAGAATTTACGGAAAAGGCAGAAGGTCTGAGAGGTTCAGTGATGATCATGGGGCCTTTGCTGGCCAGGTTCGGGAAAGGTTACATTCCCAAACCCGGAGGAGACAAAATAGGAAGGCGAAGGCTGGACATCCATTTTCAGGGATTCGAGAAACTGGGAGCCAATTTTATCTATGACCATAAAAGCAATTTTTATAAAATAGAAGGAGCCA
The DNA here is from genome assembly GCA_964399175.1 of uncultured Bacteroidales bacterium. Classification (GTDB taxonomy): domain Bacteria; phylum Bacteroidota; class Bacteroidia; order Bacteroidales; family UBA12077; genus JAGXLC01. The sequence goes on from CAYNPZ010000005.1 coordinate 39,056, forward strand.
GGCTGAAGGGCAACTACATGCTTCTTGAAGAAGCCTCTCTAACAGGCACAGCCAACATCATCATGACAGCATCCATGGCGGAAGGGACCACCACCATTTACAATGCAGCTTGCGAGCCCTATGTTCAACAGCTCTGCCACATGCTCAACCGGATGGGAGCTTCAATTTCCGGGATTGGTTCAAATCTGATTACCATTAAAGGGGTGGGAGAACTAAAAGGCTGCACACATCAAATTCTCCCTGATATGATTGAAGTAGGCAGTTTTATCGGTATAGCTGCAATGACACAATCGCAGCTCACGATCAAGGATGTGTCGTATGAGAACCTTGGGATTATTCCTTTATCATTCAGAAGACTGGGAATTGAAGTGCAAAAAAAGGGAGATGACATTATCATTCCCAAACATGAACACTACGAAATAGAAACATTCATCGACGGTTCAATTATGACCATTGCCGACGCCCCATGGCCGGGCCTTACTCCTGACCTGCTCAGTGTAATGCTTGTGATTGCCACGCAGGCAAGGGGAAGCGTGCTGATCCATCAGAAAATGTTTGAAAGCAGGCTATTCTTTGTAGACAAACTTATTGACATGGGCGCGCAGATCATCCTTTGCGACCCCCACAGGGCAACGGTAATCGGCCAGGATCACCAGATCAGGCTGCGACCTACCAAAATGACCTCTCCAGACATCAGGGCAGGTGTTGCTTTGCTGATTGCTGCCCTTTACGCAGATGGCACAAGCACCATTCATAACATCGAACAGATTGACCGCGGTTATGAAAACATCGACACACGCCTGAATCAGATAGGAGCTGACATACATAGAGTGGAATAAAATAACCCTTGCCACAATTTCACCCGCTTGCCCCGCACTTGGTGTCAATTTGTCGCAATACCATTTTTTGGCAAATTATTTGAGCAGGAAGAAAGGAATTTTTTGAATCTGGTTGGTGGATACCTAAAAAGAGGAAGGATATGTCAAAAGAAAAAAATATGAAGTCAGAAGAAAAGAAAAATCAGCAACAAGTCAATACAGAAGATACACAGGAGCAGACTCAACAGCAGGAACAGGCACAGCAGAATGAAAAAACGGCAGAAAAGGAACAAACAAAGGAAACCGGACAGGAAAACGGTGAAGAAGCTCAGGAAGAAAAGGTAAAGGAAGAAAAAAAGAAATCCGGTTCCCAGAAAAAAGAAAAATCGAAGAAGAAGGAGGAAAAGGGAGCTACCGCTGAAAAGGAGAAAACAAAAGATAAAGAAGGGAAAAAGGAAGAAAAACAGCAGGGAAAGGAAGCTGAAGCTGATCAGGAGGTGAAAGAAGAAGAAAAGGAGAAGGAAAAAACTGAAGAAAAATCAGATAAAGAAAAACTGGCAGAGCTTCAGGATAAATATTTAAGACTAACAGCTGAGTATGACAATTACAGGAAAAGAACCCTCAAGGAAAAGATGGAGCTCACAAAATCCGCAGGAGAAGACCTTCTGAAAGGATTGCTTCCCATCATGGACGATTTTGAGCGTGCCCTTCAGTCAATCGATGAAGCAGGAGACACTCAGGAAGTCAAAGACGGAGTGCATCTGATATACAATAAATTTAAAGAATTTTTGAAGCAGCAGGGCGTTCAGGAAATTGAAGCAGACGGTAAGGAATTTGATACCGATAAACATGAAGCCATTTCAAAGGTTCCGGCACAGAAAGAAGACCAGAAAGGGAAAGTAGTGGATGTGGTTCAAAAAGGATATTACCTGAACGATAAAGTATTAAGATTTGCAAAAGTAGTGGTTGGAGAATAAAACAGGGTGAAAACTTCAATTTAGGCTCTGCATGCTAATTGGAAGGGAAGGTAGTGAAAAAGAATTTGTCAATAAATAAGCAAAAGGAAGTTATTTTATGGCTGCTGAAAGAGATTATTATGAAATATTAGGTGTATCGCGTGATGCTTCCCAGGATGAAATAAAGAAAGCATATCGCAAGATGGCTATTAAGTATCATCCGGACAAGAATCCGGGTGATAAAGAGGCGGAAAGAAAGTTCAAGGAAGCAGCCGAGGCATACGAAGTATTGGGTAACCCGGATAAGCGGAAAAAATACGACCAGTTTGGTCATGCCGGAGTTAAAGGCGGAGCCGGCGCCGGTGGTGGCGGTGGCTTCCATGGTGGAGGTATGACCATCGAAGACATCTTTGAACAGTTTGGAGATATCTTTGGCGGTGGAGGCTTCGGAAGTGCCTTTAGCGGATTTGGTGGTTTCAGTGATTTCGGGGAATTCGGCGGAACCACCGGCAGAAGGCGAAGAAGCCGCAGAACCAGCAAAGGTTCAAATATCCGTGTAAAGGTAGCTTTAACCTTGGAGGAGATCGCCAAAGGAGTTAATAAAAAGCTGAAGCTGAACAAATATGTACAATGTGATGCCTGTAACGCCACGGGTGCAGAAAATGGTTCATCATCAGCTTACAGCACATGCCCGACCTGTAAAGGAGCTGGGCAGGTAACCCAGGTTACCAATACTTTTCTTGGTCAGATGCAGACCACGTCAACGTGTCCGCAATGCGGCGGTGAAGGCAGGATTCTCCATAACAAATGTACCAAATGCCATGGAGAAGGCATCGTTAAAAGCAATGAAGTTGTATCTATTGACATACCTGCAGGTGTAGGAGAAGGCATGCAGATGACCGTAAGCGGAAAAGGTAATGCCGCAAGACGGGGAGGTATTAACGGCGATTTGATTGTGCTGATTCAGGAAAAAGAGCATCCTTACTTTACCCGTGATGGCAATGATCTGATCTACGGGCTTTATGTAAGTTTCCCGACAGCCGTTATGGGAGGACCCGTGGAAGTGCCTACGCTTGACGGAAAGGTTAAGATCAAGGTTGAACCAGGTACGCAACCCGGAAAAATATTGCGCCTTCGGGGCAAAGGCCTGCCGGAGGTGAATGGATACGGCAAAGGAGATTTATTGGTTAACATTAATGTATGGGTTCCCAAGAATCTGAGCAAAGAAGAGAAAAAAATGATGGAATCGCTGGAACAATCCGACAATTTCAAACCCAATCCGGATGAAACGGACAAGACCTTCTTTGAAAAGATGAAGGCATTCTTTGAATAAAAAGCAATCAAATCATATATATTATCCTTACAAAAATAAATGGCGTTCGCTGGAACGCCATTTATTTTTTTCCCACCTCTTATTCCGATCCATAAGGCATGCAGAAAAATTAACCTTCGCGCGAATCAGGCAAGATGTAACCCGTAACTGGAGATTACCGTATATTTTTATCCATGTTTAAAATCATCTTACTATGGTTACATCCATAAAAGCATCGACCGGTGTTCTAATTATAACGGCATGTGTAGCGTTGCTGCTGAATAGCTGCGAAATGAAGGAAGAACCCACGCTCCAGCCCGAAATCGTAATCACCAACCCAGAAAATAACAAAGAAATTCTTCGGGGAACCAAAATAGAGATTATGGGCAGGCTTAAGGATTTTAGCCAAAACTATAAAGTTCACCGGATTAATTTAAAGGTGGGAGATTCCACCATCATGCAAAAAGAAAATTATGTCTCCCATTTCACCCACCCGCTGCAAACCGGATTCTTATCGGGAGAAACCGAACAGCAGATTTCAGCCCAGGTATGGTATACAGAAATTACACCTGGAGAAAAAAACTGGAACTACTTCTCAGCAAGGGATCAATATGAAGACTATCTGGAAGGAGACACCAATAAAGTTGGTAAAGATACACTGAAAGCCAATACAAGCATAACCATCAGCTTTTCGGGTCACCCGGGAAGCAGCATATCGATGGATTTTGTATCTTTTCCACCTGATACAATGATCATAGAAAGAGATACCCTCATCATCGACTCCATGGAAGTTGGAAAATATGAAGTGACCAACCAACAGTATACCAAATTTATGAATTCTATAGGAGTAGATTCCACCGGTTGCTATGAAGGAATTAAGTATATCTTCATTCATGGTGCCACTGGCATTACCTATAACGGGGAGAACTTTGTAACCAGGAATGGATGGGAATCTTTGCCAGTTGTCAACGTCACATGGACGGGGGCCAATAGTTACTGCAAATGGATGGGCGGGCGATTGCCTACAGAAAAAGAATGGTACTATGCCAGCAAACCATACTATCCGTATGGGGGGAATAACTATTCTCTTGATCAGATCTGCTGGTACAAGGAAAATTCCAATGGACAGCTCCATGCAGTTGGCTTAAAAGTTTCCAATTCTTACGGAATGCATGATATGACCGGCAATGCTGCCGAATGGTGTTACAGCTGGTATAATGAATCTTCTAAAGTATATAAAGGAGGCCATTGGCAATCACCGGCAAGTGACCTGGGAACCGCAAAGCGTTTCCATATGTCGCCGGATAAAGCAGGAAATTATCTTGGATTCAGAGTAGCCATACCCCATTAAACCATTGCGCAATGAAAAAGTATCTGTCCGGACCAAAAACATAGGAAAGAGATATATTAAAACTTTCCGCAACGTACCATCAAGCCTATAAATTGAACCTTATAGAAATTCTATAGGCGAAATTTTTTGAAACGTTGTCAAAGGCATAGGGGCCATACCTGTAAAATACCCCAAAACCATAGTTAAAAAGACTCGTTCCCAGTATATCGTCTATAATCAAACCGGTCTCAAAATACCCTTTCTCAAAGGATTTCGCATCCATGCCACTGTGGCTGGAGGGATTTTCCAGCCAGCCCCATCCCAGATTATTCAGCCACATGATGTGCGGGCTGAATCCATCTTCCCGGAAAAGCAACGATTTAAAATCCTGGCTCAGGTAAACTGAAACGAATTGATCTGCCAAAAATTCAGATAACCGCATGGTGGTAAAACTATTCTCGCTGTATATATTGAAAGGGCTCCCATAAGAACCCCGGCCTCTATAAAGATTAAATGCGGGTACCGAACCGATGGCTTTTCCACCTTCCAGACGTATTTTGGTTTTGCCCAGGTTTGTTGTCCGAAATTCATCCGAAACTGCAGCCTCCACTTTGTTATACTCAAAATTCCCGTTCAGAATATTCATGCCTCGCGTAAAATTGGCGAAAAGCACGGGAAAATCCGTTCCCAGTGAGAATTTACCCCAGGGGGTTTCTGCAAACTCCTCCTTCCAGGCAAAACGGGCTTTGAATCCGGCTTCCGAAAGGTGAAAATTGCCTTCATGAACTTTTCCATCCTCCAGGAAGTGATAATCCTCCAGGGGATTCACATTGGACTGACGAATGAATAGTTGCATCTTCAGGTATCTGAGTGCCCTCACCGAATAACTCACTTGCTTACTTCTTACCCTGTCCATGTTCTCAACAAGATATTGCCGGTACATAGACGGGGAAAGAAAACCCTGCTCTTTCAAAAAACTATAACCGCCGGATTCAGTCACATCATCCATATAGCTAAACTCAAGGCGGCTCTCCGATTCTTCGTGAACATCTATGCGCAATTTACCCCCGTACTTCCAGTCCTTATCATCAAAACCATATCCAAAATATCCGCCTGCTGAAAAGACTTCCGATACCGAGTCATTGGTCATCATACCCAATCCCAGTCTGAAGCCCTCATATGCATTATAATTAAAAAGTTTCCTAAGATTGATGTTCAGAAAATGAACAGGATAGTAGCCACTGGACAGGGTTTTGAAAGCCTTCATCCTGGTGTCAAAATGATGTTCCTCCCCAATGCTGTCAACCACGCGATAAGTAGTACGATCTTTCTCGGTCAGCTTATTCACACGGTATCGCTCCCAGAAATCCTCTGAACGGTTATAAGCTCCGTTGGGAACAGATATGCCCATATTGTCAAAATCCGAACTGTTCAGCGCAGGATTCAGCCGGATGTTTCTTATATAGGTCCGTCCGTCGCCTACAAGATGGTAATCATTTGTTTCGGAAGAAACAAAGACATTGTTCATCCCGATCCGGGTATTCAGTTGTGCAGGGAACCACTTGGTCCCTCCCACCTTTTCATACTTCTGCTGTATCTTTATTGTGAGATTCCCAGAAGGATGGAAAGGCTCGGCAATGACCCTGCTCAGGGCATAATCGCTTGTATTGACATGCAGCATACCTTTCAGACCGTCAAAATTCTTATTCTTTCCGGGCCTGAAAGAGATGATCAGGGTGGTGTCTTGGGGATTCTGACAGAGGGTATCCTGCAACCGGAAAAGATACCTTTGTGCACCTTTTCTGCTAATGGGATTGACGTAGCTTTTGTCACCAATGTTGATGAAATTGTCGTAAAAGGAGAACGATTGAATCTGGGTAGCCAGAAAAACGAGTGAGGGATCTTTAAAGCCGGAAACCCTTGAGGCAATTACTTTTTCGTTATCATAGCCCGGGGAAAGGTATTTTCTCTCCGATACCGATTCCATCAAAAAGATATGCTGTTTGTCCATGAATCGTTTCAGCCGCAACTCTGTGCTGTCGATAGTTGTGGTATCACCGGAAGATTTTTTATTTTCACCGTCAATTCTGCTGGAATCAATGGTAAACACAAATTTCTTGTAGCTCCGGTAAGAAAAAGCATTTAAATTTTCAGGATTGTGCCTTTTTCTGTTTTCATAAACTTTTTGAATAACCGGCAAGGCCGGGTTTATGCCTGGTTTTACCACCACCTCATCCAGTGTATAGGATTTGCTTTTCAGTTCAACGGTGGGTTCGGAAATCCTCCTAAGGCTGTCGACAGATACTTTCTTCTTATGGTATCCCAGATAGCTGAAAGCAATTGAACGAACAGACGGTGAAACATCAAACCGGAACATTCCATCAATGTCTGTAATAGTTCCTTTAGGCGGGTCTCCGTAAAGTACATTGACAAAAGCCAGCGGTTCTTTATCCCCTGCATCCACAACCTTCCCCTCCAGCGTTATGGTCTGGGCAAAGGTAAAATGCACGCTGAGGGAAAAAAGCACAACAAGGAATGACTTCCACATATCATAAATATTTTATTGAGAAGAAGAATGAATGTCCTCAACTGCAGCGCCCTTACTATTGAAATGCATTCATCTTCAATCTGCTGATTTCTTTCTGAGTCAAAAACCTCCACCTGCCTCTTTTGAGGTTCTTTTTGGTGAGGCCGGCAAAGTAAACCCGGTCCAGTTTTTTAATCCGGTAGCCCAGGGCTTCAAGCATCCTTCGCACTACCCGGTTCTGACCAGTGTGTATTTCGATACCAACCTGCGTTTTATCCTCGGGGTCCGGGTAACTCACTGCATCGGCTGCTACGGTTTCATCCTCGAGTTGAATTCCTGCGGCCATTTGCTCGAGGTGCTTTTTGGTCACGGGTTTGTCGAGCACCACATGATACACCTTCTTCTTCTTGTAACGCGGATGGGTCAGCCGTTTGGCCACCTCTCCGTCGTTAGTCAAAAGCAAAACTCCTGTGGTATTCCGGTCGAGCCTTCCCACCGGATATACCCTTTGCGGACATGCACCCCGGATGAGATCTATTACTGTCTTCTGAGCGTGTTGGTCCTTTACGGTGGTGACATAATCCCTGGGTTTATTCAGCAGAATATACACAGGGCGCTCATTCCGCAGCATCTTGCCTTTGTAGCGGACTTCATCGGTGGGCTTTACCTTAGTCCCCAGCTCCATCACCCTTTGATTGTTTACGGTAATCCTGCCCGACCGGATGAGCTCATCTGCCTCGCGCCGCGAACACAATCCGCTGTTGGCAATATATTTGTTTAGCCTTATGGAATCATATTCAGCAGATTTTTGTTTTTTGCCCTTATGTTCCTGTTTTCTACCCTTCATGGCTTTTGTGTAAAATGTACCAGTCTGTATGGCCTTGTTTAAACCTGCAAAGATATTAAGAAAGATTGAATTTGAAGGGATAACCTCAATTATTCTTACCTCAGTTTTAGCCGCAAACAACCAGCAGAATATGGAGTAAAAAACCTGGCTGTCGGAGACAGGAATAATTCTTGAATTATTCGGGTTAAATGAGATTAAAAGAAATCTTTAAATTTCTTTAGGGAATTATTTTTAAACTCCTCAAAATAGGTTTTTGCTAAGTTTTCACGTTCTTGATCTGTAATGTTTATCCGGGCATATTTGCCTCTTTTAGGATAAACATACAAAAAAGTAATTAATTCTTTGTCTTTATCAAGAAGCATAAATAAACGAAAACCATCTCTTTTACTAAGATTTTGCCCACTATTAGGAACTCTTAATTTGATAAGTCTTTTGGAAGGGGTATAGTCTTTTATTTGATCTCTTAATTCCCATATTTCATCAAAACTCCTTTCACTTAGAACATACCTAATATCCTCTTTACATGTAGAATAACCTGCATTCGGTTTTTTCTGAAGTTTTTTTAATGATTCAACGAAATCGGAAGTACATAAAAACATTAAGAGGAGTAACTATATATCTTTCAATAACTCAGAAATTCTTTGATCTTCTGGCTTATTTTCATGCTTAGTCTGCATATCCTCTATTATTTCAGTATAATTATTAACTTCATATTCTAGTTCTACAAAACTTGACTTAACAACAGGGTAAAGGCTTTCAGAATTTTCAATTAATTTTAAAAACCTAATTAGCTTTTCTTTAAGAGTATGAAGTTTTTCCTTATTTCTGAAATAAAATTTTGCATCCTCAAAACAATAATCATAAAGGTCATCATTTAAACTACCAAGTTTCTCTCGGGCTTCGTTAATAATATTTTTTGCTTCATTAGCAATATCCAGGAAAACATCAATCACTTCTTTTTCAAACTTAGATGAAGCAGTATTTATGGTATCTTGGGTATCTTTTACCTTTTCTTCTACATTAATCATAATTGTTGATATTAATTGAATTTAACGCTCCGTAAAAGCTTCTTTTCTCTTGCCACTAATATACAAAAATGTACAAATTGTTGCAAATATGTGCAAGTATAATACGTAAAACTTGACTTTTTTGTTGTTGTTTTTAAAGTATTTTGAAAAACGAGCCAGAATCATTGACCGGGTTAAAAGGAAAATGCACCGGGAACAATTTTTTTATGCCACTTTCGACAAACATCCACTAACCTTGAAAGTAATTTTCTTTGGCAAATGCAAAAAAGAAAAAGACAAAGCTAACCTGCATTATTCATAAATTTTTATAAATATGAATAAAATGCAGGTTAACCCC
>CAYNPZ010000006.1:0-40575 GCA_964399175.1 uncultured Bacteroidales bacterium
ATTATTGTAATTTTCATGATTTCTGTCAAATGTGAATTTTTTAATGAAGGCGAAGAGGCAGAGAAGCTATGGTTCAATAGATGAATTGTTCAATTGTTACATTGTTGGAATGAGGCTGAGGAAGTATATAATTGTTTCATGTTGATTCAAGCATAAGGTTTGTTTATTTTATATTGAAATTGGTTACAGTTTTAATTTTTAAGCTTGAAATCAAATTCTCGAACATCAATCTTGAACATCAAACATTAAACATTAAACCGGCCATTCAATCCCGCTCTTGCTGTAGCTCCGGCGGGCAGGCCCGCCTCCACCAGGTTTCGGAGGGCAGGTGCCCAATCATCCAATCAATCAATCAATCATTCATTCATTCATTCATTTTATTTGTTAAACCAGATAAACTACTCCCCCGGAGGAGTCCCTTGATGCCCCTGTCACCGAAGCCAGGCAATTGACCATTCCTTTGCTTCGCAAAACACCCATAAAGGCAAATATCAGGGCTTCCTTAAATTCTATAAGCTTTTTTTCCGGTATAACGATTCTGTTGGTGTTTCTTTCACGGATCCAATCCATGAGAAAACGGTTGTGAACTCCTCCGCCTGTAACCAGGATGGTTCCGTTCGTGCTATGCTCCGAAGCTTTTTGAATCTGGATGGCAATGTGCTCATAAACTGTTCTTAACTGATCCTGGATAGATAGATTGGAAGCATCCTTCAATACTTCCAGAAAATGATTGTTCAGCCAGTCATCACCCAATGATTTTGGAGGGGCGTTATGATAAAATTCCAGCCTGTTCAGAGTATTCAGCAGAATTTCGTCAACAGATCCCTGAACTGCCATTTCTCCGTCTTTATCTATCTCGCGTCCTGCCTGCCTGGCCAGATGATTAATGGCTTTATTCACCGGACAAATATCAAAAGCAATGCGCTTGCCCTTTTGATTAAAGGAGATGTTGCTATATCCGCCAAGATTCAGGCAAAAGTCATATTCAGCGAAAAGCAAAGCATCGCCAATAGGTACAAGTGGAGCACCTTGTCCACCGAGGGCAACATCCAGTGAGCGAAAATCGGTTATGGTTGGAATGGAGGTTGATGCAGCAATGATAGCACCGTTACCTATTTGTGTAGAGTATCCTTCTGTTGGGTTGTGGAAAGCTGTATGTCCATGGGAAGCAATATAATGAATGTTTTTCAGGTGGTGTGCCTTGATGAAACGATTAATGGCGGTACCGATGAAACGGCCCAGGCGGATGTCGGTTTTAATAAACGTTTCAGATTGAACTTCATTTAAATTACCCAGCAGCCGGGCGAGCTCTTTATCATAGGAGAAAGTCTCGGCTGCTTCAATTTGATGGTTCCATCCTCCTTCCACCGGATGAAAGGTGCAACAGGCAACATCAAGACCATCCAGTGATGATCCCGACATGATGCCTAAAACACGGTGTACTTGTTCCGGCGATTTAGTCATTGAGATAATTGTTAATTAGGTTGGTTACGGCTTCATCATAAAGGGAGATGAGGGTGGTATCTGGTTTTTGTGCATCAGGAAGGTCATCAACAAAGCCTTTGATCAACATTTTACTGACAGGAAGGGGTTCCGAAGCCCTTTTTTCTCCGTGCCATTTATAGACAGGCAGAATGCCTTCATCATTGAATACTTTAATATCGATTATAAATTGAGGCTGTACCAGTGGGTCCGTGTTTGCTTCCTGTTTGATTTCCTCCTGATCCTTGCTGTTCAGTTCTACTTTTACATTGAAATAAAAGGGAGAATCTCCTCTTCTCAGGGCTTTGCTGATACTCATTTTCGGATAGCCAAATTCATCATAATTGGCTTCCTGCATGAATGAATTAACGGGAAGGATACTGATTTCCAGCTCCCTCTCAAGCCGGGGTTTTAAATTGTAGTAAATATCATGTACCAATATGGCTTTCAGCCTGTCGTCGGCATCCTCGTTGTGAACATCGGCTGTCATGTAGAAATCCTGCAGCGATTCGGTTTGGTTTCTGAAGTTATCCGTGATCTCCAGATTGTAACTTATCAAGGCAAAATGCTTATTAATGATGTTCTGACCTGATAAGTTTATGGTCAGTAAAAGACCCGTAAGGAGTAGGATGAATTGTTTCATGGTATGGACTGTGGTTTTACTTATCTACAAAAATATAAATTTTTGCTTTAATGTTTGGTCAGATGAAAAATTGAATGTATTTTTGACCAAATGGTTAAACTTTATGGTTGAACCATTTGATTAAATCAAATGGTTGATTTTATGACAGTAAGAGAAGAAAATACGGAAGAACGCATCTTGAATGCTGCCAAAGAGGTGTTCATCAAAAAGGGTATGGCAGGAGCAAGGATGCAGGAAATTGCCAATGAAGCAGGGATTAACAAATCATTGCTTCATTATTATTACAGAAATAAGGACAAACTGTTCCTGGCTGTTTTTCGTCTCGCTATCAGGGATTTTATTCCCGAGATCAAGAACATCATCTATTCCGAATCTTTGGTTACGGAGAAAATCGAGCGGTTTGTGGAAGAATACATGAATGTGCTTCTTAGCAATCCGTTTGTTCCTTTATTCATCTTACAGGAAATACAGCGGGATCCCGACCGGCTTATAAACATTTTCCAGGAGGAAGACATTCAGCCGCCATTGGTTCTTGATCAATTTGAAAAAGGGGTGGAAAATGAGGAGATAAGAGCCATCGATCCAAAACATTTGCTCATCAACATTCTATCGCTGTGTGTCTTTCCCATTGCAGCCAGACCCATGATACAGCGGATGTTTTTTGATAATGATCCTGAAGCTTATAATAAATTTCTCGAAGAAAGAAAAAAAGTAGTGTCTGAATTCGTGAAAAATGCCATAAAAAAATGAAACAGTTTATTATCGTCTTTTTCTTAATTACACAGGTCGCACTGTCTCAGCAAAATGATTCAGTGGATATTTACCGGTGTTTTGAAGCAGTGGATTCGAATCATCCCATGACCGGGGAGAAACCGCTTATTGACAAACAAACCCGGCTTAAAATTAAGAACCTGAAAGCCCAATGGTATCCAAGTCTGGATTTGAATGCTCAGGCAAGCTATCAATCCGATATTGTGGAAATTGACGTAGACTTGCCTTTTGAGGCTGACTTCCCCTCTCCATCAAAGGATCAGTATAAGGTTACTATGGATATTAACCAGAGGATCTTTGACGGTGGTGTGGTTAGATATTCTGAACAGTTGGAAAGAAAGGGTGAACAGGTTGAAAAACAATCGGTGGAAGTGGATCTTTATCAGGTCAAAGATCAGGTGATGAAGGTATATTTCGGAATCATGCTGTTGCAAAAGCAAAGAAAGATCCTGAAGGCGATCATGAAGCAACTGAATACCAAAATCAGAAGTGTGGAGTCGGCGGTAGACAATGGGGCCCTGCTTCCCTCTGATTTAAAAAATCTTCAGGCTAAAAGGCTCGACATTGAACAGAACCTGGATGATTTGAACAGTCAAATTAAGGCAAGTTATGAGGTTCTCAATGAACTCACAGGTTTAGAGACTGATACTTCCACTTCACTTGTATTGCCTGAAATATCAATTCAGGAGGGTAAAAATTATCGGCGGCCTGAAAATGAGTTGTTCCGGGTAAAAAAAGAGCAGTTCGATACCAGGGAGAGCCTGCTTCAGGCCCGAAAAATGCCAAAAGTCTTTGCTTTCGGTCAGGTTGGGTATGGCAAGCCTGGTTTGAACATGCTGAATGATGAATTTGACTCCTTTTACATCGTGGGTGCAAGGATTTCATGGAACATATGGGACTGGCAACAGAATAAAAGGAAGCGGGAGCTGGCCCGTTTGCAAAAGGATATGGTGGATGTGAGGGAAAATAGTTTCAATAACCAGCTTGAGGTTCATCTGGAAAACATTGAAGCCAATATTGCAAAATATCAAAAGACCCTTAAAAGGGATCAAAAGATCATTGGCCTGAGAGAGGATGTAATGCGAAGCTCCCGATCTAAACTTGAAAATGGGGTGATTACTTCCGCCGATTACATCACGGACCTGAACCGGCTTACCAAAGCTAAAATTACCCATGAACGCCATAAGATCGAATTGTCGAAAGCCAGGTTAAATTATTTATTCACCATTGGAAAGATATAAATAAACAGCATTATGAAAACACTAGCGATACAAATAGCAATTGCAACCGGTTTGATGATTTTGTGCTCCTGTGGGTCAAACAATGAAAAGTCCGATGCATATGGCAATTTTGAATCCAGGGAGGTAACTATCTCAGCACAATCCCAGGGTGAAATCCTGAGCATGGATTTGCAGGAGGGAGAAACTTTAAAAGCGGGAAAACTGGTGGGCTGGATAGATACATCCATCCTGGCGGTTAAAAAAGAGCAGATTGAAACCCAAAAAAGCTCCCTCAATGCAAAGATAGCCAACATCAACGCAAAGGCTGAGGTACAGAAAAAACAGATAGAATCGCTTCTTACTGAAAAAAGGCGTATTGAAAAACTATTGGAGGAAGATGCTGCCACGGAACAGCAATTCGATAACATTCAGGGTAAGCTGGAAGTGGCTCGCAAAAGGCTCGAATCCATCAAAACACAAAAGCAATCGGTTTATTCGGAAAGAAAGGTTCTGAAAAAAAAGATCAAGGAAGTAAATGCCCGGATAGATAAATGCAGGATCACCAACCCTGTGCAGGGCACGGTGCTGGAAAAATACCTGGAACCGGCTGAGATTGCCGCTCCGGGTAAAGCCCTTTACAAGATCGCTGATCTGTCGCATATGACCCTGAGGGTTTACATAAGCGGTGCCCAGCTTCCTCATGTAGAAATTGGTCAGGAAGTAGAAGTGCTGATCGACAAGAATGAAGAAGAAAATCAAAAGCTTAAGGGTACTGTGAGCTGGATTTCGCCTGAAGCAGAGTTTACCCCAAAGATCATTCAAACCAAGGAAGAGCGGGTCGATCTGGTATATGCCGTGAAAGTAAGGGTGAAGAATGACGGTAGGGTCAAGATTGGAATGCCGGGGGAAGTTAATTTCTAAGTTGGCAATGAAACACTTGGCAATGGACAGTTGGCAAACGTCTAAATCTGGAGCTGGCAGGGGAAGCATAATGTCATTGATGGTCATTGATGGTCATTGGTTGTTTGACAGGTGTTGGGGAAAGAGTAAGTATGCAGTAGGCAGCCCAGTTGGCAAAATTGATATGGAAGTCAGAAAAAATCGTAATGGTTTAAATGATTATTAAAAGCCTTATCTCTGGCCTTGAGATTCTAATAGATTTATTTACTGAACAAAAATTGGGAATAAGAAATTGCCAACTGCATTTTGCCAATTGCCAACTATATAAGAATAAAATGATACAATTTTAATATTAATAGAGTATTATGCCCTCAATAATTGTTGATTCAATAAGAAAAATTTACGGCGAGATTATAGCTGTTGGTACTGCCACATTTGAAGTAGAGAAAGGGGAATTGTTTGGCTTGATCGGACCCGACGGGGCGGGAAAAACCACTTTGTTTCGTATCCTGACTACCTTGCTGATACCGGATGAAGGGACTGCCAAGGTGGAAGGATGGGATACGGTAAAAAATTATAAAGAGATCCGTAAGATTACGGGATATATGCCCGGCCGGTTTTCTTTATATCAGGACCTTTCAGTAAGGGAAAACCTGGAATTTTTCGCCACCATTTTCGATACCACCATTGAAGAAAATTATGAACTGATTGAGGAGATTTACAGGCAAATCGAGCCTTTTAAGGATAGGCTGGCCAGAAATCTCTCAGGTGGAATGAAACAGAAACTGGCTTTGAGCTGCGCGCTCATTCATAAACCTTCTGTTTTGGTGCTTGACGAACCCACTACCGGCGTAGATGCTATTTCAAGGAAAGAATTCTGGGAGATGCTTATGAAGCTTAAGAAACAGGGCATCACCATACTGGTTTCCACTCCCTATATGGACGAAGCTGGTATGTGCGATCGGGTGGCGCTTATACAGAACGGACACATCATGAAGATCGATCCACCTGATAAGATTTTGGCAGATTATCCCGGTACAATTTGGGCAGCCAGGGCTGAACATCAGTACCGCTTGCTTCAGAACCTCCGGGATTATGAGGAGATCGGATCTGTTTACCCTTTCGGTGAATACATCCACTTTACACCATTGAGCGATGCTTTTGAGGAAAAGAATTTAAAGGCATTTCTCGAATCAAGAGGCCACCAGGATATAGAAATAAAAAAAGCAGAACCTACCATAGAAGATTGTTTTATGGAATTAATGAATAAATAGGAGGCTGTAAATGGAATCATCCTATATCATCGAAGCTAAGGATATGGTGAAAAAATTCGGTGATTTCACCGCCAACGATCACCTGACTTTTCAGGTAAGTAAAGGAGAGATTTTCGGATTCCTTGGAGCAAACGGCGCAGGAAAAACCACAGCTATCAGGATACTGTGCGGTCTGTCAGCACCAACCTCCGGAGAAATCAGTGTAGCGGGATATAATGTGTATAAAGAAACCGAAAAGATCAAAAAAAGCATCGGTTATATGAGCCAGAAATTCCTGCTGTATGAAGATCTGACTGTCAGGGAAAATTTCAGGTTTTACGGGGGTATATATGGCTTGTCAGGAAAAAAGATCAGGAATCGAACGGACTACCTGCTGGATAAGCTGAATTTTGTTCATGCTTCCAACTATAAAATTGCTTCCGTTCCGCTAGGGTGGAAGCAGAAGCTTGCCTTCTCCATTGCTGTGATACACGAGCCACGTATTGTTTTTCTTGATGAACCTACAAGTGGAGTGGATCCTATAACACGTCGGCAATTCTGGGAGATGATCTATGAAACAGCGGCAGGAGGTGTCACGGTATTTGTGACCACCCACTATATGGACGAAGCCGAATATTGCGACAGGGTATCCATCATGGATCAGGGTCGGATTGAAGCCATGGATACACCATGGAATCTTAAGGCCAGATACCAGGCTTCAAATATGAAAGATGTTTTTGTGCGGATTGCTCGCTAATTTACCAATTTATTGGATATATGAAACGTTTCAGAGGATTTGTAAAAAAAGAGTTTATTCACATTTTCCGGGATATAAGGACCTTGCTTATTTTATTCGGCATGCCCGTAGCTCAGATCCTGATTTTCGGTTACGTGGTGACCAATGAGATCAAGGAAGCAAGGATTGCGGTTTATGATAAATCCAACGATCAGGTTACCAGAGAAATCACGGATAAGCTGGTTTCCTCCGGTTATTTTATACTTTCAAAGAATATACAGGATCACGGCGAGATAGAAAAAACTTTTGAAAAAGGAGAAATAAAAGAGATCATCGTTTTTGAACAGAATTTTGCCGAAAAGCTTACCAATGAAAAATCCGCCTCCGTGCAAATTTTACTTGATGCCACGGATGCCAATATGGCAAACCTGTTGCAAAGCTATACTTCAGGAATAATCAGGGATTATTCAAGGGATATCATGGTCAGCAACCAGGGAATGCCCCAAATGAAGATCAAACCGCGGATGTTGTTTAATAATGAACTGAAGGGAGTATACATGTTTGTCCCCGGTACCATGGCCCTGATTCTGATGATTGTTACTGCCATGATGACATCAATTTCTATTACCCGGGAAAAGGAAATGGGTACCATGGAGGTGTTGCTGGTATCACCATTGAAATCCATTCAGGTCATTGCAGGGAAAGTGTTTCCCTATGTTTTCCTGGCCTTCATAAACGGAGTAACCATTATCGCACTGGGATATTTTGTATTTGACATGCCTGTGAACGGCAGCCTTATTTTGCTGTTGGCAGAAACACTGCTATATATCATCATGGCACTTTCACTCGGCATATTTATTTCAACCATCAGTACCAGCCAGCAAATGGCGATGTTCATATCCATGTTTGCCCTTTTATTGCCCACCATGTTGCTTTCGGGTTTTATTTTTCCCGTTGAAAACATGCCCTGGCCCCTTCAGTGGCTGAGCACCATCATACCGGCGAAATATTACATCATACTCATTAAGAATATCATGATAAAAGGAACGGGATTGCTTTATATATGGAAAGAAACGCTCGTATTGCTGGCTATGACGGGTATATTCATAGGCCTGAGCATTAAAAATTTTAAAATCCGCCTGGAATAAGAACTTAAATGTAAATCTGAAAAATGAAAACCATTGCTTTCATATTACAAAAAGAATTCATCCAGATCCTTCGCCACCGCACGATGCTGGCCATGATCATTGCAATGCCTTTTGTGCAGCTTTTGATTCTGGTAAATGCTGCTACATTTGACATGGAAAACATTGATATTTACATGGTGGACAAAGACCTGTCATCTACATCCAGGCAATTGGTCAATAAGTTTGAGGCTTCACCTTTTTACAATGTAATAGCCCATTCGTTCGACGTGAATGATGGCAAAGATAAAATACTAAAGGACGAGGCCGATCTGATTTTACAAATTCCGCATCATTTCGAACACAAATTAGAAAATGAAAATGAAGCAGATATACAATTGCTGATCAATGCCATCAATGGAAATGCTGCAGGGTTGATCAATGCATATTCTTCCAGGATCATCTCGGATTACAACCGGAACATTGCGGTCCAATGGAGCAGTCAGCCGCAGATGGGCGGGAAACAGCCGGTTGAAATTGTGTATTCTTTCTGGTATAATCCCGAAATGAACTATAAGATATACATGGTGCCCGGTATACTGGTTATTCTGGTTACCATTATCAGTCTTTTTCTCACTGCGATGAATATTGTCAGGGAGAAAGAAATGGGAACAATTGAGCAGATTAATGTTACCCCCATCAAAAAATATCAGTTCATCATCGGTAAACTGTTGCCCTTTCTGATTATTGCCCTTTTTGAGCTGGCTTTTGGTCTTTTTCTCGGCAGGCTCATATTCCACGTGCCCATTGTCGGCAACCTTCCACTGCTTTTTGGTTTTGCCGTCATCTATCTTTTAGTTATTCTTGGATTTGGTTTGTTCCTTTCTGTGATTTCTGAATCTCAGCAACAGGTAATGTTCGTTACTTTCTTTTTCATGATCGTTTTTATTTTAATGAGCGGTATATTCACACCAACTGAGAGTATGCCGGACTGGGCCAATAAAGTAAATGTTATCAATCCGATTGCTTATTTTATGCGGGTTATAAGGATGATCCTGCTAAAAGGTTCCGGCTTCCGGGATATATTCCCGGAATTTTACAGTTTGCTTATCTATGCCTTTATTAGTCTGGGCTTGGCAGTATGGAGGTATCGAAAGATTACCTAAGGTCACCATTACGAATTTTTTGGTAGAATGTTTCAAAATCCCCGGTGCGAAGGTATTTACCTATAAAAAAAAGTAAATGCCTTCGGTTTATTTGGGTTACCAATTGGGGGTTGGTTGGTAATTAATTATTCTTTACCTTTATCATGCTATATATATTTTAATAGCGACAGAATGAATTGTAAATTATTCAGTTTGAAATCAAGTTAGTCTAAATTGAATCGTTTGTAATGAAGTTATTTCGATATTTTATCCTCTTTTCAGTCTTTATTGCCATACTAGCCGGATGCGCCCGGGATAATCCAACCATCAATAAAGCCCTCTGGTCAAGCCGGGATCCTTTTAATATTCCCTATAAAAGGCGAATCAATGAATTTATGGATGGCAATAAAGTGGTTAATCCTTCTTTTGAACGGGGCAGGTATTTCAATGAAGCCATGAACACTTATGAGCTAACTGGTTGGACAGAAGTTGGGGAGGAAATCCGGTGGGTGAATATTGGTCGGCCCGAGTACGATTCAAGCGAGGCAAAAACAGGTGATCATGCTCTAAAAATCAGCCGGAAACATGTCTCAGAAGTGGAGAAAAATGCGGTAGGCATTATGAGTAATTACATCAAGGTGGTCCCCGGGAATTATTCAATGAGTTATTCCATTCGTATGGAGGACATTATTCCCAACAAGGAGCGGCTGGGTTCAAGGCTAATGGATGCCATTAATGTCAGAATACTCTATTACGATAAGAATAAGATCCGTATCGAGGGAAATACCAGGGTGCCCGATAAGGAAATGAGATTTGACAATGAATTTAAAGCACTTCCATTTTCCGGATTCTGGAATGTTGACAGTCTGGGATGGATACGGGCCAGAGGAATCAGTCATAAATATCCTTTCTCCGACGGAGATCTGCCCGACAATGTCCGTTATATCCGGTTGTTTTTCGGATTAAAGGGCAAAGGTACCCTCTGGCTGGACGATGTGAGTTATGAATTTTCAGAAAAGAACTTCACCTTAAAGGAAAGGCTTCAAAGATGGCAGGATTCTGTTTTCGAACCCCGGGATTTAATCGTCCCGGATGTAAAATATATGACCAATCCGGTTTCCTTATCTTTGTATAATCCTGATCAACCGGAGAAAAAACCTTTAATACTCATTCCTCCCAACGCCCATAAGCTTACTTTACAGGCTGCGAAACTGCTTCAGGATAAATTGCAACAGCTTTCCGAAGGGGTGGAAAATGTACCGATTGTCTCTTCTGAGGATTGGAAGAAAGGAAGCAGAAGCCTGGTTTTTTCGCTTGGTGACAATACGGTTAACAGAAAGCAGGGGGAAAAACTGCCTTTTAGTGCAATTCAGGGTAAAGAGCAGGGATATTTTATCAACCGGTTAAAGGATGAGGGAAACGTGATTGCTGTTGGGGGAAATGCCCCAATAGGCAATTATTATGCAGTTACTACCCTGATCCAGCTTTTGGATAAAGAGACCCTGACATACAACCATGCCGATATCATGGATTATCCGGATTTTACCGATCGGGGAATTATTTATTCGGAAGATTCTTTAGAGGATCACTCGAAGATTGATTTTTTAATCCGGGTAAGGTTTAACCGCATATACTCAGATATAAGTAAGGGACTGAACCAACAATTAAAACAGGATATCCTAAAGCTTGGAGAAAATTCACTCAACGGGGATTTATATCAGGCCGGGTTCTCTGTGAACCCTTACCATTTGAACACAGACGAAAATTCTGGTTATTTGCTTGATCAGGGCAACAGAGATATGCTTCAATCCTTGATCCGGTACGGCAGAAATCATTCGGTATATTCTACCATACTGCGAATGGACGATTCATTTAATGTAACGGAAAGCTATTCGTGTTTGTTTGAATCTCATTATGAAGGAAATCATGTCCGGTACAGAAATTTGTTGGATGTCCATTCTACCATAATTAATGAGGTTTGGGACTGGACAGGGAAAAATGGCGAAATCTCTGTTCTTCCCCTTTGGCATAACAACAGATGCATCATCAGAAGTCATGGGAGAGGAGAGATGTACCTCGAAGAACTCTCCAGAAAAGTTCCCGGAGCAACAGAATTTCTCTGGACCGGTCCTGTTAATCATCCCCTGATCATTGGGGAAACAGAAGCCAGGTATATGGAAAAACGATACAAAAAATCGCCCATATATTTAAGTAAAGATATCAATCCATACTCAAACAGCGATTTTATCCGCTACTATCCCGGAAAAGCAAGAATGGCAAGCATATTCGATCATTTCATGCTGGATTTGCCGGAAAACTTTTCAAACCTTACAGGGAGCCGTTTTATAACCGCCCTGGATCCCGGTTCCAGAATGGGTGAGATAAAAGCCAAAACCCTGGCCGATTACTTATGGAATGCAAAACAATTTGATCCCCAAAACAGTCTTTTGAAAATCCTGATTTCCGACTATGGAAAAACAACGGCATTCAATCTGATCCGGTTTAATGAAGCTTATTTTGGCCTTTACGAGATGTACGGGAAAATTAGAACCAAAGAAACAAAAAGAAAATATATTCGCACGGCGGAAGATTTTAAAAATCAGATTGACCGGATCATGAAAACTTTAAGAGAAAGTCTGACAGGAAAGCCCATTTTGAAGGAATTGGAACAATTTAAGGCCAAAGCGGACGAATATTTTGAGCACATTCAGGCACAATGATAATTTGTGGAAAAAAGGAATTACGATTAACATTTTCTAACTTGTTAATAGCAAAATTATTTATAGATTTACGCCAAATTTATGGAATTCTATGAAAGGGGATTTTGGAAATAATTATTTCAATAACAAGGAATTCGGGGCTTTGGTATCGAAGTATGAGCAAATGGTGAAAAATGGCGTGAATTATTACTTTGATGTTGAGGATTTTGATCAGATAGTTGAATATTACATGGATATGGAACAAAACGGGAAGGCATTAAAAGCAATCAAATATGCTTTTAAACTGCATCCCGATGCTTTCCACCTGATGATCAAAAAAGCTCAGATTCATCTAAAAAACAAAAATCCCGAAAGAGCCTTGAATTCATTACAAACGGTAGAAAATATCGAGTCCTCAAACTCTGAGATCTATCTTACAAAGGGCCATTCTTTCCTTCTAATGGGTAACTTTGCCGATTCCCAGGAGTATTACGACAAAGCTCTAAGGCTGGTTGATGACCGTGAGGAGAAGCTGGATGTACTGCAAAACATATCCCAAACTTTACAATTCTCCGATTTTTATCAGGAAGCAATTAAATACCTTTTAAAAGCTTTTGAACTGGACAGAAAAAACCTGATGATCCTGTATGATCTGGCTTATTGTTATGATAAATCAGGCAATTCTGAAAAAAGCATTGTTTATTACAACCATTATTTGAATGTAGAACCATATTCCGAGCATGTATGGTACTCGCTTGGTAACTTATACAATAAAACGGATCAGATTTACCAGGCCATTGAGGCTTTCGAAATGGCGGTGGCAATAAATCCCGAATACACAGATTCAATATATGAGCTGGCGGTTATCCTGGAGGATGATCATCAATACCGCAAGGCCATAGAATATTACGAGCAATACCTTACCTACGAACCCAATTCGGAGGAAATATATCTGTTTATTGGTAATTGCTATTTTCAGTTGAACAATTATGATGAGGCTCTGGAGCATTACAGGAAATCTCTGAGAATTGAGGATTATAATCCTGAAGTGTACTATGCCATAGCCAATCTGCTCTATAAAAAACAAGAGTACTGGGATGCTTTATTTTATGCAAAAAGGGCCAGCCATCTGGATGATGCCGATTCACGGTTTTATGTGTTGTATGGGAAAATCAATTCCCAACTGAAGATGCATAAAGAATCCGCACGTGCCTTTTACCTGGCCGTGGAGCTGAAGCCAGAAGTCTTTTATCACTGGATTTTGCTGACTGATGTGCTCATTATAGAGAGAAAATACGACAGAGCCCTGAAATACCTTCTGGATAGCATGGAATTTCATGGAAACAATGCATTGATCCTCTACCGGATAGCTGCAATGTACTACAAAATCAGCAATATCAGGACTTCCTTAAGATACTTTAAAAAAGCCATGTTTATGGATAAAAAACGGTATAACGAATTTTTCAGAATTTGTCCTGAAGCAAAGCGATCGAATGAAATAAAGAAAGTAATGAAAGATAAAACCGTTTAAAAGCCAGCTTTTATGAACGCAAACTTGCCGCACATTCCAGACAGAGAGGACAAAAAAAGAAACAAGGGCATCACCATGGTCATGGATAAGGGGCTTAGCCTTAATGAGGTAAAGGACTTTATTCAGATTTCAGGAGAATTTGTGGACTATGTGAAGCTTGGATTTGGTACAGCAATGGTTACCCCACAACTGGAGAAAAAGATTGAATTGTATAAGAAAGCTTCCATAGAACCCTATTTTGGAGGCACACTTTATGAAGTGTTTAAGATCCGTGGAATGTTTGATGATTTTATGAATTTCATCGACAAGTATCATATGAATCTGGTGGAGGTTTCCGACGGTGCCATTAACTTGCCGCATGATAAAAAGCTAGGAGACATCTCTGAGCTTGCAAAAAATCACACAGTGCTTTCAGAAGTCGGTTCCAAAAAAGCAGATGAGATTATTTCCCCGGAAGCCTGGAAGACCCAGCTCAGATCGGAACTGGATGCAGGTAGCCATAAGGTGATTACAGAAGCCAGAGAAAGCGGCACCATAGGTATCTATAATAAAAACGGCACTGCCAAGGAGGAACTGATTGATGATATATCCCATCATGTGCAGGTTGAGAATATATTGTGGGAAGCTCCCAAAAAATCCCAGCAGGTTTGGTTCATCAAACACTTCGGAAGCAATGTCAATCTTGGAAATATCGCCTATAATGAAGTGATCCCTCTGGAAACCTTACGTTTGGGCTTAAGGGGTGATAGCTTCTTCGAATTTTTACCCGATGAACTGAAGGAAAATCCTGAATACTAAAATCCAATATGGTATTTTCCTTTATGTCAAGCTTTATTTTTAATAGGGTGGTTAAGCCATATTATCATATGTACAGATCATGAGCAGAAAGTTAACCAATTACATTACTTTGACCCTGAAGGGAATGGGCATGGGTGCTGCGGATGTGGTTCCCGGTGTATCGGGTGGTACCATTGCCTTTATAACGGAGATTTATGAAGAACTGGTCAATTCAATAAAATCAATCAATGTCCAAGCTTTAAAAGATCTGTTCAGCAAAGGAGTTGGTGCTTTCTGGCGCCAGATCAACGGCAATTTTCTGCTGGCAGTATTTTTGGGTATACTTATCAGCATCTTCTCACTGGCCAGGTTACTGGAACATTTGCTGCAAACCTATCCGATTCTGGTCTGGTCCTTTTTCTTCGGTCTTATTGTTGCTTCAGCCATTTATGTTGCCAGAAAAATTACCCACTGGAGCATTAATAAGGTGATTGGTATTATCGTAGGAATCGCTGTTGCCTACATGATTACCGAACTTACCCCTGCCCAGACTCCTGAAGCTACCTGGTTCATTTTTATATCGGGTGCACTGGCCATCTGTGCCATGATTCTGCCCGGAATTTCCGGAGCCTTTATATTGCTACTTCTCGGTAAATATCAATTTGTTATCGGAGCGGTGGGAAATCTCAATGTTTCAGTTCTCGGCATATTGGTGCTTGGTGCCCTGGTGGGCATTATCAGTTTCTCCAATCTCTTATCATGGCTTCTCAGAAAATACCATGACGTTACCATAGCCGTTTTGGCAGGTTTTATGGTTGGTTCCCTGAATAAGGTCTGGCCGTGGAAAAAGACGGTTTCAACCTTTGTTGACCGGCATGGGGAAATACAACCATTGGTAGAGAAGAATATACTGCCTTCGGAATTTGCTGTGCATACCAGCCAGGATCCTTTATTGCTTCAGGCGGTTATTGTAGCGGTTGCAGGTTTTGCTCTTATTTTTATTATCGAAGGAATTACCCAAAGCAAATCCAAAGTATGAAATTATACGGGTTAATCGGATATCCTTTATCCCATTCGTTTTCACCGGGATATTTCAAAAATAAATTTGAACGGGAAAGTATAGATGCTGTTTATAAAGCCTTCACCCTGGAGGATGTATCAAAATTCCCAGAACTAATTCAGGCTCATCCTGATCTTTGCGGCCTGAATGTGACCATCCCCTATAAGGAACAAATTATTCCCTATCTTGACGACATTCAAGGTGATGCCGAAAAGATACGTGCTGTGAATACCATTGCATTTGACAGATCCGGCAACTCCCTCCGATTGATTGGCTTTAATACTGATGCTCAGGGTTTCGAACAATCAATTAAACCATACCTGAAAAATCACCATAACCGGGCATTAATACTGGGCACCGGTGGTTCTTCCAAAACTGTCTCATATATACTGGACAGGCTGAAAATCCAACATCTTTTCGTTACAAGGAGGAAAAAGGATGATCCGCGGATCATTCAATACAGCGATCTGGACAGCCATATCATCAAGGAACACACTTTCATCATCAATACAACACCGGTGGGAATGCATCCTGATATTTCACAGAAGCCTGATATCCCCTATGAAGGAATTACTTTTCGGCACTTTCTGTTTGACCTTGTTTATAATCCTTCAGTAACCAGTTTTCTGAAAGAAGGGAAAAGGAAAGGTGCCGTTGTTGAGAACGGCCTCAACATGTTAAGATTACAGGCCGAAGCTTCATGGCATGTATGGAGTGATTATACCGGATAGACCTGTAATATTTAACATAAAATTTACAACCATTTGGAATGAGCCAACTCATTCCAAATATTGTTATGGAACATCTGAATATCTGATATAATTCATGAGTGAAATTAGTTAAAATGCTCAATTTTGATTATCTTTACATAATTTTAGTAAAACCTATAAATGACTGATAAACAATGAATCTCTTGGAAGACGTAAAAGAAAGTGCGAAGAAGTTGAATAAAAGAATTATTTTACCGGAGTCTACTGAAGAACGGACATTGAAGGCTGCTAATTATGTACTTAAGGAAGGCATTGCGCAGATCGTATTGCTGGGCGATTCTGATGAAATAAAAAAAGTTGCTGCAGAGTACCAGCTGGAACATATTGAAAAGGCTACAATTATTGATCCCCGGAATAATGATAAAAAACAGCATTACATTGATCTTATGGTAAAGATCAGAAAGCATAAAGGAATGACGCGGGATGAAGCGTTTACACATGTGGAGAATCCCCTGTGTCTGTCCCCCATAATGATCAAGAACGATGATGCGGACGGCGCTGTTGCGGGAGCTGAAAACTCCACCGGCGATGTATTGCGTCCTGCATTTCGGATTCTTAAAACCCGTCCTGGTATCAACATCGTTTCCGGAGCCTTTTTTATGACCCTTAAGGATAAAAACTTTGGAGAAGACGGACTGCTGGTTTTTGCAGATGGTGCTGTAACGCCAAATCCTACAGAAGAACAACTGGCTGAGATTGCCATAGCCACAGCCGACACCACCAAAACCATAGCAAGCATTGAACCCCGAGTGGCCATGTTGAGTTTTTCCACCTATGGAAGTTCAGAACATGAAATGGCGGAAAAGGTAGCCAATGCGACCAACCTTGCCCGGGAAAAGCGGCCCGATTTGAATATCGATGGTGAGCTACAGGCCGATGCAGCGCTGGTTGAAGAAATCGGCAAAAGGAAGGCCAAAGGAAGCAAAATAGCAGGTAAAGCCAATGTCCTGATCTTTCCTTCCCTGGAAGCCGGAAACATCGGTTATAAACTGGTTCAGCGCCTGGCCGGCGCAACGGCTACCGGCCCGGTATTACAGGGTTTGGCCGCCCCGATAAACGATCTGTCAAGAGGCTGCTCTGTACAGGATATTGTGGACATGGTGGCCATTACCGCCAATATGGCAGTGAATAAAGTAGATGTAAAAATAGATAAATCAGAAAAATAAGTATTATGCAGGTATTAGTATTAAATTGCGGAAGCTCATCGATAAAATTTCAGCTTTTTAATATGGAAGCCGCTGCCGTCCTCTCAAAAGGGAATGTGGAAAAGGTAGGCCTCGGGAATTCTTTTATAAAGCTTGAGTCAAACGGTAACAAAGTAAAGCTTGATTATGATGTGACTGATCACACCAAAGGTATTGAATACATTCTTGAATTGCTGGTCAGCGATGAATATGGACCGTTGAAAAGCTATGATGAAATTGATGCTGTTGGGCACCGTGTGGTTCACGGCGGGGAACAATTCAGTGAAAGCGTTCTTATCAACCAGGAAGTGATCGATACCATAGAAAAGTTGAGTAAGCTGGCTCCTTTACATAATCCTACCAATTTGAAGGGGATTTATGCCATACAAAAGCTCCTTCCAAATGTCCAGCAGGTAGGGGTATTCGATACAGGATTTCATCAGACCATGCCTGATTATGCATATATGTACGGGCTTCCATACGACATGTATGAAAAATACGATATCAGAAGATACGGGTTCCATGGCACAAGCCACCGGTATGTCTTTGAGCGGGCCTGTGAAATTTTAGGCGTTAATAAAGAAGAAAAGAAAGTCATTACCTGTCATTTGGGCAATGGAGCATCTGTTACAGCCATTGACCGCGGTAAATCAGTAGATACTTCAATGGGACTTACTCCTGTAGAAGGGCTGATCATGGGAACCCGCTGCGGCGATCTTGATCTGGGTGCCCTTACCTTTATCATGGAGAAGGAGAATATGAGCCTGGAAGAGGTCAATCACCTGATCAACAAAGAGAGTGGAATGTATGGTATAACCGGTGTTTCCTCCGATATGCGGGAAATCAGAGAAGCAGCAGCCCAGGGAAATAAAAGAGCAGAACTTGCCCTGAAAATGTATGATTATCGGATTAAAAAGTATATCGGGGCTTATACAGCAGCCATGGGAGGCGTAGATATCATCGTTTTAACAGGCGGAGTGGGAGAGAACGATTATGAAACCCGCGAAGGATGCCTGAGTGGACTGGAATATCTTGGTGTAAAATTTGACCCTCAAAAAAATGATAAGCTCAAGGCAAAGGATTTTGATGGAGAATTGATCATTACAAAAGATGATTCAAAGGTTACAGGCATTGTGATACCCACAAATGAAGAGCTTGTGATTGCGCGGGATACACAGGAAATTGTAAACAACAGATAAAGGATTCAAAAAAAAGAACCGGCAAATGCTGAAAAAACTGGATGAGCTGATTGAAATAGCCAGGCAGAAAAAAACAAGGCGACTGGCAGTAGCTGCTGCGGGTGATACCCATGTTCTTCAAGCCGTCAGACGGGCTGTGGAAAATGAAATTATTATACCCGTGTTAATTGGAAACCAGGAAAATATAGAGAAATTTGCCGGTGAAGCTGGTTTTGATCTAACAAACATTGTTATTTATAATCAGCCTGACCCCAACGATGCCACGCGTAAAGCCGTATCATTGATCAGGCAGGGCGAGGCGGATATTGTCATGAAGGGGCTGGTGAGCACAGCCCCTTTACTTAAAGCGGTGCTTGACAAAGAGCATGGATTAAGAAAAGGGGGAACCCTCAGCCATTTTGCGCTGATTGAGTCGCCCCATTACTATAAATTGTTTGGGGTAACCGATGCCGGAATGAATATTGCACCTGAATTTCAGGAAAAAGTAGATATGGTCAATAATGCGGTGGAGATATTTCACGGGCTTGGTAATCCTGAACCTAAAGTAGCCATTATCGGACCATTGGAAGTAGTTAATCCGAAGATAGAATCTACCGCTCACGCTGCTATGCTTTCAAAGATGAATGAAAGAGGGCAGATTAAAAGATGCATGATAGACGGTCCTTTTGCCATTGATAATGCCGTTTCAAAACGGGCCGCGGAACAAAAAGGGATGTCGGGAAATGTAGCCGGCGATGCCGATATATTGATGACTCCGGAGCTTAATAGTGGAAATGTGCTTTACAAAACACTGATGTTCCTTGGCGGGTGTACTTCGGCTGCAGTCATCATGGGAGCGAGGGCGCCAATTGTGCTTCCTTCACGCGCCGACACCGAGAAAAGCAAGATGATGTCCATAGCTCTTGCTGCCACTATGTAGGTGTTTGAAACCTCTTTAAAATACTTACTATGGAAAAGCGATATCTCATTCTCACCATCAATCCCGGATCCACTTCAACCAAAATAGCTGTTTTCAGAAATCTGAAATCTGTTTTTCTGAAAAACCTCACCCATTCTGTTGAAGAACTGCAAAAATATAAACGGATCAGCGATCAGTTCCAGTATCGCAAAGACATGATTCTGAATGAACTGAAAGAATCAGAGATAAATATTGAAGGAATTTCTGCCGTCGTAGGGAGAGGAGGTTTGATTCGACCCGTTGAGTCCGGTGTATATGAAGTGAATGAGCCCATGAGGAAGGATCTTAAGGCAGGCAGGCTGGGAGAACATGCCAGTAACCTGGGCGGTTTAATCGCTTACGATATTGCCGAATCCCTTCCCAATACCCGTGCATTTATAGCTGATCCGGTTGTGGTAGACGAAATGCAGGATGTTGCAAGAATTGCAGGCCACCCGAAGTTTGAGCGGACTTCCATATTCCATGCCCTCAATCAGAAAGCCATAGCAAGGGTCCACGGAAAATCCATAGATCGTAGATATGAAGACCTTAACCTGATCATTGCCCATTTGGGTGGAGGCATCTCAGTAGGTGCTCACAAAAAAGGCAAGGTGATCGATGTAAACAACGCCCTTGACGGGGACGGCCCTTTTTCACCGGAAAGAAGCGGATCCTTGCCGGTTGGTCAGCTGGCCCGTTTGTGTTTCAGCGGAGAATATACCTACGATGAGGTGGATAGGATGATTAAGGGAAAAGGTGGTTTGGTTGCTTATCTGAATACAAACGATGCCTATGAGGTTGAACTGATGGTTCATGAAGGCAATGAAAAAGCCAAACTGATCCAGGATGCATTATGTTACCAGGTAGCTAAAGAGATAGGAGCCATGAGCACAGTGCTAGAGGGGGAAGTAGATGCCATTATTTTAACGGGGGGTATCATCCATAATCCAATGGTAGTGGATTATATAAGAAGTATTGTAAGGTTTATTGCACCGGTTGCCATTTATCCCGGGGAAGACGAAATGAAGGCCCTGGCCGAAAACGGATTACGCGCGCTGAAAGGTGAAGCCGAAATACGGGAATACAAATAAACCATGAAAGTAATCCCCGGACAATTATTCTGCTCAGGGCAGGGATGGAGTAACAGGGAGAATCTTTCCATTGAAATATTTCCAGCCGTTTAGAGCAAAATCAGATATAAAACCGGCCATCCCCTCAGGATTTAGGGGTGCTCTCTGGCCCGGAAACGCCTCCTTGAACATGCTGGTTTCCACAGCACCCAGAGCCAGGTAATTGCTTTTTATTCCTTTATCCTTTAGTTCAACTGCCAGTGATTCGGTCAGATTAGCCAGGGCAGCTTTACCGGAAATATAGGCCGACATGCCCCGAAATTTGCTTCTTCCTTGCACAGCTCCCATAGTTCCCACATTCACAATATGTTTCACCGTCGAAAGTTCAAAAAGATTCAACGACTGCCTGATCAACTCATATACACTGAAAAAATTCACCTGGAAATGCCGTAGCAGTTCTTCCTGCCCGATTTCACTGAAATCTTTATTTTTCAGGTATCCGGCATTGTTTATAAGTATATCGATACTTCCCAGTTTATTGCGGATTGAAGTTACCATTTTCTCCCCGATGCTGTAAGTATGAGAAAGATCAAACGGTAAAGGAAAAACCTGGCTGTTCCGGTATTCATCATAGCAATATTTGGCCAGCGTTTGAAGCTTTTCTTCATCTCTTGCAATGGCAACTATTTTGTTACTTGTATCTTTGGCTAAATGGATCGCCGTGTGGTATCCTATTCCACGACTTGCGCCTGTTACAATAATTTTCATCACTATTTAATATAATTTAGTATATTTGGAATAATATATGAGATAGGATTGTAAATCTAATAAAATCATGCGAGAAATGATAAAACGATATGTTGCCTTACTTTTGCTGGGTATTATTCTTGCCGGACCCGCATGGACACAGGAAGAAGGTGAAGAAGAACAAAACGGGGAGGACGATAAAGAAGAGCAGGAAGAAAAGGGATTTAAAGAGAACTTGTTTTTCGGTGGATATCTGTGGGCTCAGTTTGGTACCATCACCCAGGTGGAAGTAGCCCCTCAGGTGGGTTATCATCTGAGTGATCGTTTTGATGTAGGAGTTGGACTAAAATATTTGTATTACAATTCCAGTTCTTTTCTTGGGGAGTCTTATGTAAGCACTGAGCGAATCTCAAGCCATATATTCGGAGGAAATGTTTTTACAGATTTTAAAGTCATTAGAGATCTGGGGAAAATCCTTCCATTTGATTTTCAAGGTCAAATGGTGGCTCATTTGGAATATGAAGCACTTAACATGCCGAAACGGATAGATATTTATGGCGACCATTCCGGCTCGCGCTTCTGGGCACACAGCTATTTTGTAGGGGGTGGCCTCAGGCAGCAGATTGGTAAAAGAGGTTTTGTGAGTTTTTTGTTGCTGTACAATCTGAATCATAAGCCATATTTGCCCTATGAGAATCCCATATTCAGGATAGGTTTCGGTTTCTGAGTGCTGTTTTCAGCGTAAAGCTGGTTTTAATGCGGCTTTTCTTCAGCGTTTGCATCAAAACCGCAGCAGAAATGACGGCTGCAAGAATGTCAGCTACCGGAAAAGCGAACCATATGCCGTCAAGACCCATGCCTCCTATCTTTGGCAGAATAAGGATCAGCGGAATTACAAGCAATACCCATCTTAGAATGGCAAGCAGAAAAGCTGACCGTGGTTTACCCATAGCCTGATGAATACCGGTGCTGCTTATGGATATTCCCAAAAGCCACATCATGGAAAGAATGATTTTCATGGCACGGGTGCCTTCCATAAGTAGGTCTTCATCTGTGGTAAAAAGAGAAAAGATTTGACGGGGAAAGATCTCGAAGATGATGATGGCAATCACGCCGTAAATGATGGAGTAGCTAAAGCCCAGTTTGATGGTCCTCAGGATGCGGTCATATTTTTCGGCTCCGAAATTGTAGCCAACGATCGGCTGCATTCCTTGGTTTAAACCGAACAACGGCATACCCAGAAACAAAGTTGTTTTATAGATAACACCGAAAATGGCAATGGCCATATCCCCTCCGTAAAACCCCAGCATGTGGTTCAGGGCTACATTGGCCACACTGCTTGATGAACGCATGCCAAATCCTGATAAACCAACTGATGCAGTGGGCTTCAAAATATTTTTTGTTATCCGGAAATGTTTCAGCCTAATCCGGATGATGCTTTTACTGCTGGTGAAATAGCCAATCAGGTAGAAAAAGGTCGTGAGTTTTCCCAGGATTGTGGCCAGGGCTGCTCCTTTAATGCCCATATTCAAAGGGAAAATAAAAATATAGTCCAGCAGGGTGTTCACACCGATACCCACCAGCATGGCATACATGGCCTCTCTTGCATTTCCCTCGGCACGCAGATAATTACTGGTGCTTACACAGAAAGGAAACCAAAGCATGCCAATAAAAATGATTCGCGAAAAATCCCTTGCATATGGAAGAATACCCGGTGTAGCGCCAAAGACTTTCAATATGGGATCGGTAAAAAGCTCTCCTATAATACAGAAAAATATTCCAACCAGAATGACAAGGAACATCCCGTTTCCTACAATCCGGTTAACCCATCTTTCATTTCCGGCTCCCAGTTGCCTCGACATCAATGTAGCAGATCCAATCCCTATTAGATGCGCAAAAGATGAAACAATGGCCATGATGGGAAGTACAATAGCTACTGCGCCTATAGCCAACGGTCCAACGCCACGGCCTACAAAAATGGTGTCTGCAATGTTGTAAATTGCATTGGCAAACATCGCCAGCATAGAAGGTAAGGATAGCTTGATCAGCAAACTATTGATATTGGCTTTCCCCAGTTCATAATGTTGTTTGTTTGCCATGGATGATTAAAAAGGTTGAATCTGAAAAATAAAAGGCCGGCGAATGATCTTAACCGGCCTCACAAAAATACAATGGAATGATTTTTTAATGTTCAACTAAAAATGTAATTTTCGCATTAATCCGGTAGGAAACAATTTTGTTGTCTTTTACTTCAGCAGAATGATCCTGTATCCATACGGATTTGATATTTTTTACACTTTTTGCCGCTTCATCTACGGCCTTCTGGGCGGCGTCCTCCCAACTTTTGTTGGAGTAGGCAAGAATTTCGATAACTTTTAGTACACTCATGGTTAAAAATCTTTAAAATTTTCTCAAAAGATAGAAAATAAAAACGCACAAGTCAAATAAATGAATAACATTTTTAGGTATGGGAGAGTTGGAGCCGATGGAGGGATTCGAACCCTCGACCTGCTGTTTACGAAACAGCCACTCTGACCACCTGAGCTACATCGGCAATCTGTTAAATCAGGAATTTTTCAGTTTCTTCTTCAGGTGAGCCATCCGAATGGCAGCGCCTGCAGCTTCTTCTCCCTTATTTCCATGTTTTCCGCCTGCTCTGTCACGTGCCTGCTCTAGATTGCCGGTGGTTAAAACACCGTAGATGAAAGGAATATTGTACTTGATGTTCAGCTGAGTGATGCCTTGGGTTACACTATCGCATACATAGTCAAAATGGCGGGTTTCACCCTGTATTACACAACCCAGGGAAATAATCGCATCCAGTTCCTGGTATTCGGCCATAAACTGAGCACCCAGGGTTAGCTCTATGCTGCCGGGTACGTGATTGATAAGTATATCATCTTTGTTTGCTCCCTTTGCAATTAGAGCATTAAAAGCCCCTTCTTCCAGTTTTCCGGTGATTTCATTGTTCCAGTCTGCTACTACGATTCCGAATTTGAATCCGGAAGCTGATGGTAGCTCCTCTTTGGAGAGATCGGATAAATTTTTCAGATGAGTAGCCATGACCGATGAGTTTTATAAATGTTGTGATAGTTCTTTATCCCCTGAAAACGGAAGCTTTTATTCGTTGGCCAAGACCTTCAGACGGGCTATGTTTTTATCGGCTTCCTCACTTTGTGTAGATTCCGGAAACTTACGCTTGATCTCCCTGTACAGTTCAATAGCTTCCTGGTATTCTCCCTGTAATTCATGAACAAAAGCAGCCTTGCTCATATACAATGGCCTGGTAAAAGCATTGTCGTCGGCTTCAATGGCTTCCTGATAAAGGTCAAGCGCTTTCTCCGTATTTCCCTTTTCCAGGTAGGAATTTCCCAGGGCCCCATACTTCTGGGGTTCTATGATTTTGTCGTTTACATCAAATTCCTCCAGATGTTCTATGGCATTATCATATTGCCCCAGTTGAAGGTATGAAATGCCTGCATAATAATGGGCAAGATTGGCAGATTCGGTTATACCATATTCTTCTATAATATCCAGGAAACCCAGATAATTTCCATCCCCATTCAAAGCCAGGTTGAATGAATCACGTTCAAAATATTGCTCAGCCCTGAACATCTGGCCTTGTGCTTCGTTCTCCATTGGTCTTAAATAGTAACGGGTGAAGAGCAAATACGCTCCAACCAGAATCACAATAACCAACACTATCGTGGTGATGATCTTTTGATTGTTCTCAATGAACTGCTCGGTTCGTGTCAACACATTTTCAACTGATTCAAACTGTTCTGGTTGTGTATCTTTTTTCTTTTTGCTCATTTTTCTTTTGCTTTTTATCTAACTTTGAAATTTGAAGTGCAAAACTAATTTTTTTGTCTTTAAACAGAAATATTTATAGTTAAAAAATTAATAAACGAATGATTTTTCTTTTTTTTGCTACTTCCCAAAACATACCCTATGTATTTAAAATCGTTGTATCTTACAAATTTTAAGAACTATCAGCAGGTTGATCTTTCATTTTCCCCAAAGATCAATTGTTTTGTTGGCGCAAATGGTGTCGGGAAAACCAACCTGCTCGATTCCATATACTATCTTTCCATGTGCAAGAGCTATATCAACCCTGTGGATTCACAGAATATCCGGTACAATGAAGAATTTTCGGTTTTGCAGGGGGAGTTCATACGACTGGATAAGGTGGAGAAGATTTACTGTTCCATACATAAATCAAAGAAAAAAACATTTAAGCGGAATAAAAAGAATTACAGGAAACTTTCCGAGCACATTGGCTTACTGCCGGTGGTGATGATTTCACCCATTGACGTAAACCTGATTTCCGGAGGCAGTGAGGAGAGAAGGAAATATATGGACCGGGTAATTTCACAATATGATAAAGATTATCTGGAGAAGATCATCCGTTACAACCGGGCGCTGAATCAAAGAAACCAGCTGCTTAAGGATTTTGCAAAAAGGGATTATTTTGACACGGACACATTGGATATCTGGGATGAACAACTGATCAACCTCGGAGCAGATATATACCGGAAACGGGTGCAATTCACCCGTGAACTGGTGCCTGTTTTTCAAAATTTCTACAATACCATTTCCGAAGAGCGGGAAAACGTTAGGCTGGAATATTCATCCCAGCTTCAGGAAGAGGGAATGCGAAAGCTGCTTACCGATAACATGGAAAAGGACAGAATACTCCAGTACACCACGGTGGGAGTGCATAAAGACGATCTTTTTCTGAATATTGAAGGCCATCCGATAAAGAAAAGCGGTTCCCAGGGGCAGCAAAAGACCTTTCTGGTAGCTTTAAAATTTGCCCAATTTGAATTCATCAAAAAGATAAAAGAATTTCCACCCATATTACTTTTGGATGATATTTTTGATAAATTTGATCAGAAAAGGGTTGGACAAATTATCCACCTGGTTTCCGATAACAATTTCGGTCAGATCTTTATAACTGACACCAGTGAAGAGCGGCTTCTTAATATACTCAGTGAACGAAGCATAGATTACCGCCTGTTTAAAGTACATGAAAACGCGGAAGTCACAGAATAAAAAAACTACAGTCATATGCGAAGAAAAAATACACAGGCACTTGGAGAGGTGATCCAGAAATATCTGGAAGCTATGGATATAGATGGCAAGCTGAAAGAGGTCAGGCTGATCAAATCATGGGAATCTGTGGTTGGTAAAATGATCTCCAATAAAACAACGAAGCTCTTTATAAAAGACAAAAAACTATTTGTTTATCTTAACTCTTCCATTGCCAGAAACGAACTTTCCATGATAAAGGATGACCTTCTCACCCGGCTCAATCAACAAGCCGGTG
The DNA here is from genome assembly GCA_964399175.1 of uncultured Bacteroidales bacterium. Classification (GTDB taxonomy): domain Bacteria; phylum Bacteroidota; class Bacteroidia; order Bacteroidales; family UBA12077; genus JAGXLC01. Next base: position 26,578 of record CAYNPZ010000006.1, read on the forward strand.
AAGAAATTATTGAAGATATCGTGCTGAAATAATCACTTGTCAAACCAGTTCTTCCTGCTTGAAAAACAGGCTCATTTCTTTTTCAAAGTTTTCCGGTGAATCTGCTGCATGTACTGCATTTTGGGTTTTGTCCAAACCATAAAGACGCCTGATTGTTCCGGAACCTGCCTCTTCAGGATCGGTATAGCCGATCAGGTCACGGAAATTCTGGATGGCGTTCTCTTTTTCCACCACCATGACGATTATGGGTCCCGAGGTCATGTAATCCACCAGTTTGTCATAAAAGGACTTGCCGGAATGTATATCATAGAGCTTTTCAGCCTGAGATCTTGTCAGTTTTAAAGATTTTATAGCTGCTATTCTGAAACCGGCAGAGGTGATCATGTTCAATATAGCCCCTGTAAGGTTTTGTTCAAAAGCCCTGGGTTTAATAATTGCAAATGTTCTGTACATAATCAATCATTTTTTTAGTTCTTGAATAATAGGAAATATTTTTGATATATATGAATTTTGACGAATTATTTTAATTTTGCCTATTTTTAAAAGCATACGGAAAATTGGTGAAAAAGATTAACAAGTCTTCAGTTAATGCAATACAATATTATCTGGCAAATGTTCAGGATATTCTTATCGTCACCCATTTTAATCCTGACGGGGATGCCATCGGTTCTTCCCTGGCGCTTTTCCATTATTTAAGCAATTCTGGCTATCATGTTAATGTAGTGGTTCCAAATGATTATCCTGAATTCCTCTATTGGCTTCCGGGAAATAAAACAATCATAATAGATGAAAAAAACCATGAAATGGCATTGAGTAGCATTTCCCGGGCTGAATTGATTTTTTTTCTTGATTTCAATGTAATGGACAGAACCCAGCAGCTTGAAAAGGTTTTTAAGGATACAGACACCCCCAAAATATTGATTGACCATCATCCCAGACCTGAGGATTTTGCTAACGTAACCATAAGCACCACAGAGGTCAGTTCCACTTCTGAATTGCTTTATGAACTTTTGATAAGACTTGGAGGCGAAAAATCCATAGATAAAACCATAGCCGCCTGTCTCTATACGGGAATAATGACGGATACCGGATCTTTCAGCTACAACAGCTCTTTGCCCGAAACCTATTATGTGGTTTCCAAACTAATTGAGCAAGGCATTGATAAGGACAAAATATACTGGAAGGTATACGACAAATATTCTTCTGACCGGATGCGGCTGCTAGGATATTGTCTTTACCAGAAGCTCCGTGTTTTTTATGAATATGGAGCAGCTTATATTAGCATTACGTCGGATGAGTTACACCGGTTCAATTACAGACCGGGCGATTCTGAAGGATTTGTTAATTATCCCCTTTCGATAAAAGGGATTATGTTTTCTGTAATTTTCATTGAGAAAGAGGATCATGTCAAAATCTCCTTCCGGTCAAAAGGCGATTTTCAGGCCAATGCTTTTGCAACAGAGCATTTTAACGGCGGAGGCCATAAAAATGCTGCCGGTGGGTATTCCGAACTTTCTCTGGAAAAGACGCTGGAGAAATTTGAAAACCTTTTGCCTGATTATAAAAAACAACTCTTAGAGAATAACATTCATAATGTGGAATAAAAAAAGAAACATCACCATTATAATCTTTGCTTTAGTGATCCTGATTACAGGAGGAATCTTTGTTTTTAGTACTTTTTATCACTCCCATCAGAAGCCGGAAGCACCGGAATCATCAATAAATAGAGAAAGCACCCGAAAGAATCTGGAAGGTGTCAATAAATTTCTGGTGCAGAAGGATGAGGAGAGAATTCAGAGCTTTGTCCGTAGAAGGGACTGGAATATGCAAAAAACAGGCTCCGGTTTGTGGTATAAAATCGGTGAGAACAAAGGAGGCCCGAATGTGAAGGAAGGGGATTATGTCAAGCTTGACTATGAAATCCGCCTGCTGGACGGTACGCTTTGTTATACCTCCGATTCAACGGGTCCGAAGATTTTCCGGGTAGGAGCTACCGAGGAGGTTACCGGTCTTCATGAAGGATTAAAACTGCTTAGCCAGGGTGATCAAGCCCGGCTGATCATTCCTCCGCATCTGGCACACGGTCTTCTGGGAGATTCCGAAAGAATCCCGGCCCGGTCTATCCTGGTGTATAAATTAACGGTGCGGGAAGTATCTTCGGATAAAATACGCCGCCGGTAATTATTGCGATGCTTTAGAAGTTATAACATATATCTTGTGTAAACACACCGTATATGAATAAATTTTTCTCTCTGATTGTTTTACTAATTTTTGTGCTGTTATCCTGCAGCAGTGAATCCAGATATCCGGGTTATTCAAAAAACGAAAGCGGAATTTATTATAAGCTCCATGAATTCGGTTCAGGTGAAAAACAGGTAAAGGCCGGCGATTATATCAGCGCCGATTTCAGTTATAAAACTATGGATGATTCCACCTTTTTCGAGGGAAGAAGAACGGTACGGGTAACCAAACCTAAATATCCCGGTTCAATTGATGAGTGCTTTTTGATGCTTTCAAAGGGTGAAAAGGCCACCTTTATTCTCCCAGCATATCAGTTTTTCCATAAAACACTTGAGACCAGCCTCCCTGATTTCCTTGGAAAAAATGACAGCATGAAGATTGGGGTTGATTTAATTGATGTACAACGGAGCGCAGAGTTTATGAAAGAAAAAGAAGCTTTCCTCAAATGGATTGAAGATTTTGGTGATTATGAAAAAGAGGTGCTTCAGCAATTCCTGCAGGAAAAAGAGATAGGCAAAAAACCAACAAAATCAGGTCTGTATCGTGTTACACTGGAAAAGGGAAACGGCCCCCGGGTGGAGCAAGGTGATACCGTAGTAGTACATTATGAAGGAAAATTCCTGAATGGTAAGTTTTTTGATTCTACCAAACAAAGGAAACAGCCCTTTGAATTTGTGTACGGACATGAAATGCAGGTAATCAAAGGGATGGAAGAAGTGATTGGCCGGATGAGGGAAGGGGAAAAGGCGCTTGCCATATTGCAATCGGATGTTGCCTTTGGAAAAACCGGATCCTCAACTGGAATTGTACCCCCATACACCTCGGTGATATATGAAATAACCCTGGTTGATGTGAGAAAGCGTGAGGACAATTGAAGATTTAATTAAATTTGTTTTCAAATCAAAAATGAATGTATTATGAAACTAATCGAAGGAAAAACTGCATTGATTACAGGAGCGGCAAGGGGAATCGGCAAAGCTATTGCCCTTAAGTTCGCTGAGAATGGTGCAAACCTAGCCATCACCGATCTGGAGCATAACGAAAAAATGAAAGAAACAGTAGAACAAATTAATCAGATGGGTGTTACATGTAAAGGATATGCTTCAGATGCCAGCAATTTTCAGAATACACAGGATACAGTGGATCAGATACTGAAAGATTTTGGGCAGATAGACATTTTGGTTAACAATGCAGGTATTACGCAGGATACTTTGTTGATGAGGATGACGGAAGATCAATGGGATGCAGTAATCAAGGTTAATTTGAAGTCGGTGTTTAATTTTACCAAAGCGATACAGCGAAGCATGCTTAAACAGAAGTCCGGTTCCATTATAAACATGAGCTCGGTGGTTGGTGTTAGTGGAAATGCGGGGCAATCAAATTACTCTGCTTCAAAAGCAGGTATCATTGGCTTTACCAAGTCGGTGGCAAAGGAGCTTGGCTCCAGAAACATCAGATGCAATGCATTGGCACCCGGTTTCATTATTACTGAGATGACCGGTAAACTGAGCGAAGAGGTTAAAAATGAATGGGCCAATCAGATTCCGCTGAAACGTGGAGGTAAACCGGATGATGTGGCCAATACCGCTTTGTTCCTGGCATCTGATCTGTCGGAGTATATTACAGGTCAGGTTCTTCATGTATGTGGCGGAATGAACACCTGAGCGGAATAAACAATATATAATATACGTTTTAGTAATTAATGACAAGGGAATCGGCTTGGTGAAAAAATTACTTGTCCGATTCCCGGATTTTTTGTAATTTGGGTGTTTGATATGAAAAGGTTTGTTTCAATAGGTATTGCCTCCATATTTCTTATCCTCTCGTCTTGTTCACCGATAAGGAAAATGAATACAGATGTCTTGGAACCTGCTGAGTTTAAATTTCCGGATGATGTCTATTCATTGGCATTTCTTATGCCTGAACCTCAGGTGGTCATTAATACCCGTACATACGATGAAATAGATGCAACACCGGATAAGGATTTATGGGCAGGAATTACTGATATTGCATCAATTTCCCCAAGATTCAATGTGAATAGTTTCAAACTACTTGATTCCTATAAAGATACAATCCGTCAGGATACCCTGGACTGGGATGAAGTCAGGCATGTTGCCGACAGCCTGGATGTGGACGCTCTGGTCGTCCTCCACCAATTGAAATTTTCCGACAGCCTGGAACGGGAAATTGTTTACGATTTAGATTATAGCGAGATCTATTTTGTTTATGAAGTGCATTCTCTGGTAGATTGGAAGATCTATGACCCCCGGAAACAATCCATTATCAATAAGGACGTCTACAAGGAAAAATTTGTATGGGAATCTCTTGGCGATAATGAACGGGAGGCGATTCGTCGGCTTGTTGATATAAGCGAAGCCTATTCTTCTGCCGGCTACTGGTCTGGAAATGATATAGGACATCTGATGTTTCCCTATTGGGTGGAAGAACAAAGGTTCTACTATCTCCGGGGCAACAAATATTTCAGGCGGGCGAGGGACGAAGTGGAAAATGACAACTGGCAGAAAGCCATTGATATCTGGAAGAAAAACTTTAAGCTGGAAAGCGAAGATGCGGCATTCAGAGCTGCTCACAACATAGCTTTTGCCTGCGAAATGCTGGGCAAAATTGACCTGGCCATTGAATGGGCTGAGAAAGCTTTGGATATAGCCTATACAAAACGAACTGAAGAATATCTGGATACCCTCCGGGAGAGAAAGGAAAAGCTTGAAAAGCTTGATCAGCAGATGCCCCTCTGATATATACCTTTCCCCACATTTTTTTCCTAATTTTGCAAGCTTAAAAAAACTTACAGTGATATGACTACACCGGAGATTTTGTTCTACGTTATTGTTGGCATACTTATAGCTGATTACATTCTCGGCAGAATATTGGATTATTTGAATGCAAAAAATATGAGCCTTGAACTGCCGGCAGAATTAAAAGGAATTTATAATGAGGAAGAATACAAAAAATCACAGCAATATGAGAGAGACAATCAGAAGATGAAACTGATCACAAGTACGTTCAACTTGATTGTTATTCTGTTGTTCCTGATTTTCGACGGATTTGCTTTCGTTGATCAGGTGGCGAGAAGCATCACTTCCCACTACATTCTGATTCCACTCATATTTTTCGGCATTCTGATGTTTGCATCAGATATCATCAATACCCCATTTGCAGCGTACGATACTTTTGTTATCGAACAGAAATACGGTTTTAACACCACTACGGTAAAAACCTTTATTACCGATAAGCTGAAGGGCTGGTTGCTGATGGCTATACTGGGGGGCGGTCTGCTTGCACTGGTCGTGTGGTTTTACCATGCCACCCAGGATATGTTCTGGATTTATACCTGGATCCTGGTAACTGTTTTCTCTGTTTTCATGACTATGTTCTATACCCAGTGGATTCTGCCACTGTTCAATAAACTTACCTCGCTTCAGGAAGGCGAGCTGAAATCAAGCATATTCAATTTCAGCAGACGTGCCGGATTCAATCTGAGGGACATATTCGTCATAGATGGTTCAAAACGTTCGACCAAGGCAAACGCATTTTTCAGCGGTCTGGGGAAAAAGAAAAAGATCATTCTTTTTGATACGCTGATTGATGAGTTAAAAAACAATGAAATTGTATCGGTGCTGGCACACGAGATCGGACACTATAAAAAAAAGCATACGATGGCCAACCTGGTCCTTTCTGTGATTCAAACCGGAATTACATTGTACATTCTGTCACTTTTCATTGATAATCCCGTTTTGTCTCGCGCTCTGGGAGCCAGCCAGCCAAGTTTCCATATCGGCCTGATCGCTTTTGGCCTGTTATACAGTCCTATATCCACAATACTGGGAATTGGGATGAACCATTTGTCAAGAAAATTTGAATACAAAGCGGACGAGTTTGCCAATAAATTCAGTTTAGGTAATTATTTAATTGAAGCGCTTAAAAAATTATCCGTCAAAAATTTAAGTAATCTAACCCCACATCCGGTGTATGTTTTTGTCAATTATTCTCATCCGCCTTTGCTGGATAGGTTAAGATATTTAAAATCTGTGTCGAAACAGCCGGAGGAATCATGAAAACAGAGATCATTACCATCGGAGACGAAATGCTTATTGGGCAGATTGCAGATACCAATGCCCAGTTTATGACCTCTGAGCTCTCAGTAAACGGATTTGATGTACAGAGGATTACCTCCGTGGGCGATAAAGAATCTGAGATTGTTGAGGGTTTAGAAGAGGCAGGTGATCGATCCGGTTTTGTATTTGTAACCGGCGGTTTGGGGCCCACAGCAGATGACATTACCCGTCTTGCAATCACTCGTTTTTTTGACTGCCGTTGGGAGGAAAATCCGGCTGTGCTGGAACGCATAAAGGAGTTCCTTTCGGAGCGGGGGTATGACCTGACCCATCTCAACCGGGAACAGGCGAAAACGCCGGTCGGCAGCAAAATATTCGTCAACCCGACTGGCACAGCTCCGGGAATTTGGATGAAAAAGACAAGAACCCACTATATTTTTATGCCAGGCGTGCCTTTTGAAATGCGCAGGTTAATGAAGGAGTTGATTGTTCCGGAACTAAAACACACATTCGTACAAAAAAGTTATCAACACAAAAACATTATAACACAAGGACTTCCCGAAGCTTATCTGGCTGAGAAGTTGAAGGATTGGCAGAAAAACCTGCCGGATAACCTTGCGCTGGCTTATTTGCCTACTCCTGGGATCATCCGGTTGCGGCTAAGTGGAAGAGATGATGACCCGGAAATTTTGAATAAGCACATGAATGAAAAAGTTGAAGAATTGAAAAAAATCATACCCGATTACCTGGTTCATGTGGGAGATGAAACCCTGGAAGAGCTTATCGGTGAGCTGCTGATGTCAAAGGGCCAAACTGCGGCTACAGCTGAAAGTTGCACCGGGGGTAGCATTGCTTCCCGCATTGTTTCCGTTTCAGGCAGCTCCCGCTATTTTTCAGGTAGTGTGGTAGCTTATTCCAATGAAGTTAAAATGAAGATACTGGGAATCAGAAGGAAAACACTCGATCAATATGGTGCTGTGAGCCAGGCAGTGGTTGAAGAAATGGTATCGGGAATAATGAATCTGTATAACACGGATTATGCAGTTTCTGTTTCGGGTATTGCAGGCCCGACCGGTGGAACAAAGGAGAAACCCGTGGGGCTGACCTGGATTGCTGCAGCCAATCGTGATACCATCATGGCCCGAAAATTTCTTTTCGGCAGCAACAGGGCCGTCAATATTGAAAAGGCAACCAATACTGCATTGAATATGTTGAGAAAAAGCATACTGAATGGCTGATAAACCAGATATTTTTGCTTCAGCTTAACCTGAGAAAAGCATTATGCAGGAAAAAATTGCCGAAATAATTTGAAAATTTGAAGAAAAATTACGTAATTTGCAAACCGTTAAAAAAACAATGAAAAACAAAGAGACATGTCAAGATTCTGCCAAATAACCGGGAAGAGAGGCTTGGTGGGTAATACTGTTTCTCACTCAAATAAACGCGAGAAGCGCGTTTTTTACCCGAATATTTTTAAAAAACGATTTTATCTAACGGAACAAAACCGCTGGGTCACTTTGAATGTTTCTGCAGCGGGGATGAAGATCATTAACAAGAAAGGCCTGAAGGCTGCTCTTGAGGAAGCCAGAAAGAACGGTTATATTAAAAAATATTAAAATTTACGGATATGGCTACCAATAAGAAAAAAGGTGACAGAGTTCAGGTAGTGCTCGAATGCACTGAGCAAAGGAAAACCAATGTGCCGGGGGTATCCAGATATATTACCACTAAAAATCGGAAAAATACCTCGAGCAAATTGCAGTTGAAAAAATATAATCCTTATTTAAAGAAGGTTACTGTTCATAAAGAAATAAAATAGATTAAATTATGGCTAAGAAAACAGTTGCATCGGTTCAATCGGCCGCAGGAAAAGACCTTATTAAGTGTATCAAGGCCGTAAAAAACAAGCAAAAGGGCACCTATAATTTTGAACAAAAGATGGTGCACAAGGATAATGTAAAAAAGTTTTTTGATCACGATTAATTTGGGTTAATCAGGTATTTTGCAGAAAGCAGATAAAAGCTTCCTTGTGTAAAAGGGAGCTTTTATTTGTTTTATTAATTTTGTATCTTCAGCTTAAATGATTTAAAAAAGAGAGAAGGAAAATGGCTTTATTCGGTATTTTTTCAAAAGACAAGGAGAGACTGGACCAGGGCCTGGAAAAGACAAAGGAGAGTGTTTTTAAGAAGATGGGCCGGGCTGTTGTGGGAAAGTCGAAGGTCGATGACGAGGTGCTTGACAATTTGGAAGAAGTATTGATTTCATCGGATGTCGGCGTGGATACCACCCTGAAGATCATTGAAAGAATTGAAAACCGGGTTTCTAAAGACAAATACCTCAATACCAGTGAGCTTAATACAATTTTACGGGAGGAAATTACCGGCTTGTTAAGGGAAAACGAGCAAAATCCGGACACCAGCTTTGAGGCCAAAAACGGGCCTTATGTCATTATGGTGGTTGGAGTAAATGGAGTAGGTAAAACTACCACCATCGGAAAGCTGGCTTATCAGTTTAAAAACAGCGGAAAAAAGGTATATCTCGGTGCTGCCGATACCTACAGAGCTGCAGCCATCGACCAGCTGAAGATATGGGCCGATCGTGTTGGGGTTCCCCTGGTCAAACAAAAGATGGGTTCTGATCCTGCTTCAGTAGCATACGATACATTAAGCTCTGCCAAATCGAATAATGCCGAGGTAGCAATCATTGACACCGCAGGCAGGCTGCACAACAAGACCAACCTGATGAACGAACTTGCCAAGATCAAGCGGGTTATGAAGAAGGTTATTCCCGAAGCTCCGCATGAAGTGCTTCTGATTCTAGACGGTTCAACCGGCCAGAATGCTTTTGAACAGGCTAAACAATTTACTAAAATAACTGAAGTTAATGCCCTTGCTCTTACCAAATTAGATGGTACAGCAAAAGGAGGAGTGGTCATTGGAGTTTCTGATCAGTTTAACATTCCTGTTAAATATATAGGAATAGGAGAACGACTGGAGGATTTGCAGATCTTCGACAGGGAGGCCTTTGTTGATTCCCTGTTTAAAGAGGAATAAAGGCAAATGAAGCATCCCCGGATCAATATTGTTACCCTCGGTTGTGCCAAAAATCTGGTGGATTCTGAATATCTATCGCGACAGCTTTCCCTGAACGGTTATGAGGTTGCTTTTAAAGCTACAGGAGAGACTGATGTTGTTATCGTTAACACGTGTGGCTTTATCAACGATGCCAAACAGGAATCCATCGAAACCATTCTTGAATATGCTGACAGGAAAACGTCAAATCAACTGGAAAGCCTTTATGTGATCGGATGCCTTTCGCAAAGATATAAGTCGGACCTGGAGCGGGAAATTCCTGAAGTCGATGGATTTTATGGGGTTTACGAACAGGAAAGGTTCCTTGAAGACTTGAACGCCAAATACTTCGAGAACTATAAATACCAGCGCAACTTGTCAACCCCCGGCCACTATGCCTATCTTAAGATTGCCGAAGGTTGTGACCGGAAATGTTCTTTTTGTTCAATTCCCTTAATTAAAGGTAGTTATCGGTCAAAACCTGTAAAAGAAGTTGAAAAGGAAGCCCGTTATCTTGGCGGACTGGGTGTTCTTGAAGCTAATTTTATAGCCCAGGATCTGACCCGTTATGGATACGATTTGTACAAAAGGGCAGAACTTCCACAACTCCTTGATCGGTTGTCTGCTTTAAATATTTTTTCCTGGATCCGATTGTTGTATACCTATCCAACAGGCTTTCCCGAAAAGGTGCTTTATACCATGGCCACACATTCCGACATCTGCAATTACCTGGATGTTCCTTTCCAGCACATCAGCGACAAGATGTTGAAAAAAATGCGCCGTGGGATCAGTGCCAAACAGACTTATAAACTTATTGAACTGATAAAAAATTATATACCTGACATTACCTTAAGAACTACTTTATTGATTGGTCACCCCGGAGAAACCGATGAAGATTTCAACGAGCTCCTGGAATTTGTCAGGGAAGTCCGTTTCGACCGTCTCGGCGTATTTACATATTCTGAAGAAGAAGGCACCTATTCTGCAATGCATTATGAAGACGATGTACCCCGGCAGGTTAAGGAGCAACGTGCCGACGAAATCATGCAACTACAGCAGGAAATCTCCTACAGGAAAAACATGGAAAAGGTTGGTAAAATACTTCCGGTGTTAATTGACCGGGAAGATGAACGCTACTACTACGGACGTACAGAAGCCGATGCCCCGGAGGTAGATAATGAAGTAATTATTGAGATAGACCCTGATAATCCTCTGTCTATTGGTACTTTTTATGATATTAAGATCCATGATGCGGAAGCATATGATTTATACGGTGAAGTAGTATGGAGCAAGCTGTAAAGATATGTACCGGCTTTTTGCGAAAAAAAATGAAACAAAAAACCTGCGGAATTGCTCCCGCAGGTTTTTATATACGGGTAAAATAAAATTATACCAGTTGTTTGGCGGCGTCTAGTGCCGATTCATAATCCGGTTCGTTGCCGATCTCCGGAACATATTCCACATGTCGTACCTGGTCGTTTTGATCAACCACCACAACGCCGCGTGCAAGTAAACGCATTTCTTCTATCAGGAAACCATACTTAGTGCCGAAGTCCACGTCTTTATGATCCGAAAGAGTGGTTACTTTATCAATGCCTTCGGCATCACAAAAGCGGCCCAGGGCAAACGGCAAATCGTTTGAAATGGCCAGGATCACAATGTCATCAGTTAATCCTGCGGCTTCCTCGTTAAACTTACGGTTCTGCTTGGAGCACACACTTGTATCTACAGAAGGGAATACGGATAATATTTTTACCTTTCCCTTATAGTCGGACAGCTTTTTAGGATTCAGTCCATTGTCGAGTGCCGTAAAATCCGGAGCTTTATCGCCCTCTTTGATTTCGTTTCCTAAAAGGGTGATTGGCTCACCCTTAAAGGTCACCTTATTTTGATTTTTTTCCATGACATTTAGTTTTTATTGTTTTTCGTCTTTTTTGAGAGATCCGAAGAAACTGAATCATCGTCGCTGGGTTGAGATTCGGATTCAACCTGGGAATTTTTCTCTGCCTTTTCTACATCGATGACGATCTGATCGTTCTTTTCATCATAATCCACCTTCAACAGATCACCCTCTTTTACTGACTGTTTGATAATCGTTTCAGCCATCGGATCTTCCACATATTTCTGTATGGCACGTTTCAACGGGCGTGCTCCAAACTGGGCATCATAACCTTTGTCGGCTATATAACCCTTGGCTTTCTCGGTCAGTTGAACTTCATAACCAAGATTATGCACGCGGTCATACAAGCTCTGCAACTCGATATCGATGATTTCATAGATGTTCTCTTTACTCAATGAGTTAAAGATGATCACATCATCGAGTCTGTTCAGGAATTCAGGTGCAAATGAGCGTTTCAGCGCTTTCTGGATTACACCCTTGGCTATCTCGTTACTTGACTGGTTTCTTGACTGTGTATCGAAACCAACGCCTTTACCAAAATCCTTAAGTTGACGGCTTCCGATGTTGGAAGTCATAATGATTATGGTGTTACGAAAATCCACCCTTCTTCCAAGGCTGTCCGTAAGCTGACCTTCATCCAGTACCTGAAGCAACAGATGGAAAACATCCGGATGGGCCTTTTCAATTTCGTCTAGCAGAATAACCGAATAAGGCTTTCTCCGTACTTTTTCCGTAAGCTGTCCGCCTTCTTCATATCCGATATATCCCGGAGGTGCACCAACCAATCTGGACACGCTGAATTTCTCCATGTATTCGCTCATGTCCATACGGATGAGATTATCCGTGGAATCGAACAGATATTGCGTAAGTATCTTTGCCATTTGTGTTTTACCAACACCAGTGGGACCCAGGAAGATGAACGTACCGATGGGTTTGTTCGGATCTTTCAGTCCTGCACGGTTCCTCCTTATGGCCTTAACAACTTTTTCAATGGCTTCGTCCTGTCCAACCACATTCTTCCTCAACTCTTCATTCATCTTCATCAGTCGCGTTCCTTCAGCCTGTGCTATCCGCTGAACGGGTACACCGGTCATCATGGCTACTACCTGTGCCACTTCTTCTTCGGTTACTGTCTCGCGGTTTTTCTCCAGCTCTTTCTCCCAGTTATTTTTCTCTTCTTCAAGCTTGGCCAGCATCTTTTTCTCTGAATCCCTGTAATTGGCAGCAGATTCAAAGTTCTGATTCTTCACGGCCGATATCTTCTTCTGCTTGATGTCTTCGATTTGCTGTTCCAGGTCGAGTATCCGCTGGGGTACCACGATGTTGGAAATGTGTACCCTTGAGCCTGCCTCGTCCATAGCGTCGATGGCTTTGTCGGGCAGATAACGGTCGCTGATGTATCTTTGTGTCAGATGTACACAGGCCTTCAGTGCTTCCTCAGTATAGTTCACATTGTGATGATCCTCATATTTCTCCTTGATGTTTTCGAGTATCTCATAAGTTTCTTCAGGAGTAGTAGGATCTACCATAACCTTCTGGAACCTTCTTTCAAGAGCTCCGTCCTTTTCGATATGCTGACGATATTCATCCAGCGTAGTGGCACCTATGGTTTGTATTTCGCCTCTGGCAAGAGCCGGTTTAAGCATGTTGGCTGCATCCAGTGAACCCGTAGCTCCACCGGCACCAACGATGGTATGGATCTCATCAATAAACAGGATGATGTTGGGGTTCTTAGAAAGCTCATTCAGAATAGCTTTCATTCTTTCTTCAAACTGACCCCTGTACTTGGTTCCTGCTACGATAGAGGCAAGGTCCAGCGTTACCACGCGCTTTTCAAAAAGCACCCTGGATACCTTTCGTTGCACAATCCGCATGGCCAGACCTTCTACAATGGCCGACTTACCCACTCCGGGTTCTCCGATAAGCACCGGATTGTTCTTTTTCCTGCGGCTCAGGATTTGTGCAAGCCGCTCTATCTCTTTATCACGACCTACAATAGGATCGAGGGAGTTCTCTTCAGCCGCCTTGGTCAGGTCCATGCCAAAGTTATCGAGTACGGGCGTATCTGACTTGGCTTGCCCCTCTGAGTGCTGACCTTTTTTACCGCCTCCAAAGGGAATATCGTCCTCTTCTTCACCAAAATCGGCTTTCGATTCCGTTTCTTTATACTTGCTTTCCATCTCGAGCCTTACATCATCATAGTCGATGTCAAACTCGCTTAATAGTTGGGTGACCAGGCTGTTCTGGTCTTTCAGAATGGCCAGAATCAAATGTCCGGTATTGATGGTGCTGCTGTTGAACGATTTTGCTTCCAGATAAACCAGTTTTAAGGCCCGCTCGGCTGTCTTGTATAAAGGAATGTTTTCTGTCTCCGTCATTACTTTGTCGTTCGTTTTGATCCGGTCTTCAATCATCTTTTTCAGATGAATCAAATCCACATCAAACGACTCAAGTATGTCTATCGCCAGCCCTTCACCTTCTCTCAGCATACCAAGCAGAAGGTGCTCCGTACCAATATAAGCATTCCCAAGACGAACAGCTTCCTCTTTACTGTAAGTTAAAACGTCTTTAATTCTTTGTGAAAATTTTGCATCCATATCTAATTTTTTCTCCTTTCTTTGGTTAAGGTCCTACCAGTGAGTTCCACAACCATTATAATTCCTAAAAATATTTAAGTCAAACGAATCTGTAATACACAAATTGTATTACA